>NZ_JAYRLV010000001.1:0-534131 GCF_041912815.1 Allobrachymonas sp.
ATGAGATCAGCATGGCGTCTCTCCTGTCTCGATGCGCCATGTTGCCACAACCGTTTTAAGTACCTCACGGCTGAGCAGTAGCGGACGCTTGGTTTTTACAATCCAATCATCCGGGACCTGACAACTAGATGCGTGCGGGTTGTCATGAGGCAACTGAGACTGAGAACGTGAATGCCCACGATGCAGAGGCTTCGCGCTTGAATTTTGTGAGCGGGTGCACATCCCCCATTGCGGGAAGGGTGCGTTGAAGCGAACGACCACGAATGATCTTGTCCATCGACGCAGCTACATCAAGAGTTGACGGAAATCGATCCCGGCAGGCTTGTCAGATTCGAATTGGTACGTGACAGCCTTTGTGAATGCCGGATCGTAAAGGGCATCGCCGTTTCAACTCATATCGGTCGGTGCTTCGGATAACCGGGGTTACCATATGTAAGCGAGATGAACCATTTTGGAGGCGGCAGAGACGATGGCAAAAAGAGATCCCGTAAAGACCCTACGCAATCAGCAGATCGCTAAGCTGACCGAAGAGATTAACGACCGTCTTGACGATGTTCTTGAATTGACAGGATACGAGAACGAGCACTCACTGAATGCGACTTATGGCGGAAAGTATGCAGAGTACATCGACATCAAGAACGAGGTGATCGACACGCCCGAGCAATTCGTGGCCCTGTACTTTCAGGGGTTCCTGCGGACGTTGGAAGGACTGGGCATCTACGCACGCGCAGGCAATCGCTACTTCGATGCCTACGTGCATGTCCGAAACCACAAGAAGGTGCTCAAGTGGCTCAAGCTCTTTCTGACGCGCACCTATCTCAGGAACTACGACGCCCTGTCCAAGAAGCGCCCGGACGTTGAAGAGGCGGAGATCTGGATCGGCCAGAAAAATGCCGCCTATGGAATCTTCGTGACGCCGAGGTTCAAGAACGGGGCGTGGGAAAACGACAAGAGCGAGATCAGGCACTTCAAACCGAAGTATTGGACGATCGGCCACATCTTGGAAACCGGGTTCGTCATACCTGATGAGGACGAGCGCATCACGTTCAACGACGTCGAGCAGTATCTTTCGTTCTTTCGCAACACCCTTGTGCGGAACTCCGGCTCAGCGCACGAGCTTGCCATTGCCAAGCTCTACTGCGAGTTTGTTCGAGAAAGTGCAGCACCGGAAGATGTGCCGCTGCTCATTCCCGAACTGCGCTATGGTGGGAAAGAGGTCAAGCACGAGCATCGCCTGGACTTCACCGTTATCGATCCGTACACGCTGTCCAAGGTAGGGTTCGAGTTGTCTCCCTGGTCGACTCATGGCCTTCTTTCTGGCACCAAGGGCAAAACCCAAAAGGCCATCAACGAAGAAGCGCAAGCCAATTTCGAGAGAGAAATGTCGAAATTGAAGGCGTACTTCCGCAAGCGCGGGATTCCCGTGATCGTTTACACGGACAAGGATCTCCAAGACTACGACAAGATTTTTTCCGACATCGAGGACTATCTGACGCCAGCCAAGCGCCCCAAGCAACTGGAATTTCATGCATTGGAGGACTTTCTTGCGTTCAAGTCGCCAAAGTGATTCCAGTCAGAATCGAGGGAAGTCCGCAAGAACGGCCATTCGCGTCCGCGCCATCTCGAATAGGGGCTGATCTTGGCGCTCATTGCCTATTGGGCTGACACTGGCGCTGAGGTCGAATCGTTTTCGACTGCACGTGAGCAATGGGCGCAGTGGCGGAAATTGCCAGTGTTCGCGCATGAGGCGCTCGATGCGGTGCAGACCACAAGTCTGGCCTTGCTCCATAACGTCGTGCCACACGCGGCGTGCGCCGTAGGTGTGGTCACTGCGCATGAAGCTCTGGTGAACCTGTGCGCCCAGCACCTCATCGCTGAGGCTGCGTCGGCTCCTGGGCCGTGTGAGCCACGCGTAGAAGCCGCCTCGCGAGACACCGAGCGCCTCGCACATCAGATTGACCGGCCATGCCCCCCGGTGTTTCGCCACGAAGCCGAACTTCACATCGACTCCTTCGCGAAGTAGGCCGCGGCTTTTTTCAGGATGTCGCGCTCCATCTTGAGCTTGGCCACTTCCTTGCGCAGCCGTGCTATCTCCGCGTCTTGAGCCTTCTGTTTACCGTTGCCAGGAAAGGCTTCCTGGGGTTCGTCTCGCAGCTCACGAACCCATTTGCGCAGCACGTTCTCGTGAACGTCCAAGTCCTTGGCCGCCTGGACCACGGCCACGCCACGCTCGATGACCAGCTTGACCGCCTCGAGTTTGAACTCTCGGCTGAATGTCCTTCTTCTCTCCATGAACCACCTCCGGTTTCATCTTCCACCTTAACAAGGTGTCTTTGAAATCGGCAACAGCCCACAGCGCACTGAATTTGCGGGGGGATTACCACCCAGCAACCGCCAACAATCTGCCTGGCAGGTCCAGTTCAGGGGCGGTTGGTGCTGGGTGCGGGTGATGGATTGCAGAAATTCGGCTCGGGGGATGGGGGATGCGCCCATGTGGGCGAGGTGGGCGGTTTCCTGTTGGCAGTCGATCATTTCGACGCCTTGGGCGCTGCAGATGCCGATGAGGGCGGCCAGAGCGATTTTGCTGGCGTCTGGAATGCGGGTGAACATGCTTTCGCCGAATACGGCGTGTCCGAGCGCCACGCCATAGAGTCCGCCGACGAGCTGGTGGTGGACCCAGGTTTCCACGCTGTAGGCCAGGCCCTGGTGGTGCAGGTCGACATAGGCGGACAGGATGTCGGGGGTGATCCAGGTGCCGTCCTGTCCCTCGCGTGGTTCGGCGCAGGCGTGCATGACCTGTTCAAAGGCATGGTTGACGCGGATTTCGCAGGCGGGATCGGCCTGGAAGTGCGCCATGCGCTTGCGCAGGGATTTGTGAAAGCGGAAGTTCCGCGGGCGCAACACCATGCGCGGATCGGTGCTCCACCACAGAATGGGTTGCTCCTGGCTGTACCAGGGGAAGATGCCCTGTGCGTAGGCCATGCGCAGGGTGACGGCATCCAGCACACCTCCAGCCGCCAGCAGACCGTGCCAGGGTGAGTCTGCATCCAGCGCCTGTTCCACAGGAGGGAAGGGCTGGTGGGGTTCCAGCCAGGGCAGTGCGATGGAGGTGGAGGAGCTGTCGCTCATGGGGATTGCGCGAGGCGAAGAGGTGGCGAGCGAGCGTCGCTTCAGGCGGACTGGTCGGCGCGGGAGCGGTAGAACATGATGGGAACTTCAGCAGCCGGACGTTCCTCGGCCGGCACCACACCGCGGCGCCGAATCGATGGCTGCAGCTTGCCCATGACGTGCATCTCGCAGGGCTTGCAATCGAACTTCAGGGTGTAGGTGTCGCCCTCATGGGTAATGGTGAGCGGCTCGGCGCGCACCTGGCCCTGCACACCCTGTACGCCCTTGGCCTGCTTGGGGCAGAGGCTCAGGCTGAAGCGCACGCAGTGCTTGGTGATCATGAGGGGAACTTCGCCTTCTTCCTCATGCGCTTCATAGGCCGAGGCGATGAGGCGCACGCCATGGCGCGCATAGAAATCCCGCGCCTTGTGGTTGAACACGTTGGCGAGATAGGTGAGTGTGTCTTCGGGAAAAGAGACGGCGGGTTCCACTGCTGGTGCCCGCTGTGGGCGGGGGTAGCCTTGCAGCCGGGCGGCATCGAGTGCTTCCACCGCCTGACGGCGCAAGGCATTGATCTGCGAGGAGGGAATGAACCAGGGCTCGGCGGTCTGCAGGTCGATGTGCTCTGCGCGGTAGGCGCTGGTACCGAGTTTGCGCAGGTTGTCTTCCAGGGCTGCGCGACCGCGCGCAATGTCGCGGGGGTGGGCCTTGTCGCAGACGAGGCTGGCCTGTCCGCTGAAGCCTTCTGCATCGGTGTAGGTGAGGGCGACTCCTTCGGCGGTATCCGTCAGGGTGCCCCAGACCGGGATGCGGCGCTCGGCACTGGGGCGGTCGAGGGTGCGCACCCAGTCCATGCTGCGGTTGCGGTTGACCACGGTGTCTGGCCGCAGATCGCGGAAGCTGTGCATGGGGTCCTTGGGAAAGATGCGCCACAGGGGCTTGCTCCCCGGCAGCTTCTCTGCGCGGTTGATCTGCAGGCCGATAAGGTTATGGTGCAAATCGAAGTAGCACAGGCCATCTCCGTTCTGCAGGGTGGCAGTGGCATCGTCCAGCATCAGCTCCAGGCTGGTGGGGTGCAGCCGCGTGACGTAGCCGATGGGTTGGCCCGGGTTCTTGGGACTGTCGAAGGCGCCGATGTCCTGCTGGCGGCCGTGGGTGAAATAGTCGGTGCTGCCGCGGTTGAAGTTCTGCCGGGGATCGGGCGTGAAGGTGAAGCGGCACTGTCCGCTGCTGGCAGGCGCCAGATCGGGCCGCTGGGTCAGTAGATCGTCGAGCAGCCGGCGATAGTGGGCGGTGATGTTCTTGACATAGCCCATGTCCTTGTAGCGTCCTTCGATCTTGAAGCTGCGCACTCCCGCGTCCACCAGGGCGGCCAGGTTGGCGCTCTGGTCGTTGTCCTTCATGGAGAGCACGTGCTTGTCGTGCGCGACGATGCGGTTGTGGCTGTCGCGCACTTCCCAGGGCAGGCGGCAGGCCTGGCTGCAGTCGCCCCGGTTAGCACTGCGTCCGGTCGAGGCGTGGCTGATGTAGCACTGCCCGCTGTAGGCAACGCACAGGGCACCATGCACGAAGTGCTCGATGATGGTGTCCGGGCGCAAGGCGGCGCGCACGGCCGCGATCTGTTCGAGGGTCAGCTCGCGCGCCAGCACCAGCTGGCTGAAGCCCACGTCCTGCAGGAAGCGGGCCTTTTCGGGGGTGCGAATGTCGGCCTGCGTACTGGCGTGGAGCTGGATGGGGGGCAGGTCGAGTTCGAGCAGGCCCATGTCCTGCACGATCACGGCATCGACACCCGCATCGTGGAGCTGCCATATCTGCCGTCGCACGGGTTCGAGCTCGTCGTCGCGCAGGATGGTGTTCTGCGTCACGAAAATGCGGGCGTGGTAGCGGTGGGCGAATTCGACCAGACGGGCAATGTCCTCCACACTGTTGCAGGCGTTGGCACGGGCACCGAAGGCCGGACCGCCGATGTAGACGGCATCTGCTCCGTGGCGGATGGCTTCGATGCCGATATCGGCGGTGCGGGCGGGGCTGAGGAGTTCGAGCTGATGGGAAAGCATGGCACGCAATTGTGGGGGCAGGAGGCTGGAAAAGCAAAGGCGAACCGCCCATGGGGAGGTTCGCCTTTGCGATGCCGGAAGCAAGGATCAGCGGATCTTGACGTGTGCCTGCATTTCCTGCTGGAAGCGCATGATCTGCTGCTGTTCCATCTGGTCCCTGATCTGTCCCTTGACCTGCTCAAAGGCGGGTACCGGGGCCTTGCGCACATCGTCGAGCCGGATGATGTGGTAGCCGAACGGGCTCTTGACCGGCGTGGCGGTGATCTGCCCCTTCTTGAGGGTTTCCAGCGCCTGGGCAAAGGGCGGCACGTAGTTGCTGGCCACCGACCAGTTCAGATCGCCGCCGCGGCGTGCGGAGCCGGGGTCGAGAGAGTACTTGCGCGCCAGAGCGCCGAAATTGGCTCCCTTCTTAAGCTCGGCTTCGACCTTCTGGGCTTCGGCCTCGGTCTTCACCAGAATGTGGCTCGCGCGGTACTCGGTGCCGTTGGCAGCGACCAAGCGGTCGTATTCAGCCTTGGCCTGCGCGTCGGTGACGGGATGGGTCTTTTTGTACTGCTCATAGAGCAGGGAGATCAGGATGGCATCGCGTGCCTCGTCCATTTTCTCGCGGAATTCGGGGGTGGTGTTGAGACCGCGTGCCTCTGCAGCCTGCACGAGCGCGGTGGTCTCGATGAGCTTGGACTTGATGCGGTCTTCATAGCCGACAGGCAGGGGACGGCCCGTCTGGGCGGACTGGTCCTTGACGGCTGCCACGATGGAGTTGTACTTGGCCAGCGGGATGGCCTTGCCATTGACGATGGCCAGATTCTGCGCAAATACCGCAGTGGCAGCCACGCAGGCGGAGCCTGCAAGCGCCGCGATGTGCATTTTTTTCATGTCAGCGAGGGAGATGAGGTGAGGAAATTTGGACTATAGCGCACCCTGCGGGCAGCAGACGCCCGGGGGCAGGCTTTGTGCGTCAGCGCACGATCTCGATGACGAGCGCGTGCAGGCCGGCGCGAATGAAGGGATCGAGCGCGTCATACACCAGCCGGTGGCAGGCCACGCGTGTCTGCCCCACGAAGGCCGGAGCCCCTATGCGCACCCTGAAATGGGTGCCGTATCCCAGGTCGTTGGCCCCGGCATGGCCGCGGTGGGTGCCGCTTTCGTCGAGCACCTCCAGCACGGTGGGAGAAAGGGTGGACTGGAGCTGTGTGCGCAGGGCGTCGGCGGTAGGAATGGAAAAGGCAGAGTCAGTCATGATGCGGAGTCGGAACCGGAGGAGGAAGAGGGCGCTTTCATGTAGCGGGCAATGTAGATGCCCTGTCCCACCAGGAACACGAGAGGAAAGGCATAGCCCCACAGCTTGAAGTCCACCCATTGGGAAGTGGTGAAAAACTGGGCCACATAGCCATTGATGGCGGCCATGAACACGCAGTAGCCCACCCAGGACCATGCCAGGCGCTGCCACACGGCCTGGGGCAGCTCCAGCTGGCTGCCCAGCATCTGCTGGAGCAGATTGCGCTTCCAGATCAGCAGCGCCAGCGCCAGTACCAGGGCCATGGCACCGTAAAGCACGGTGGGTTTCCACTTGATGAAGCGCTCGTCGTGCAGTGTGAGCGTCAGGGTGCCGAAGACCAGGATCAGCGCCAGGGTGGCCTTGTGCATGGGGCTGAGGCGGCGATCGAGCGCATACACCACCGCCATCTGTACCACGGTGGCACCCATGAGGACTGCTGTGGCGGTATAGATGCCCTGCAGCCGGTAGGCCACCACGAAGACGATGATGGGAATGAGGTCGAGAAGCTGTTTCATCGAGGGGCAGTGAGAGGACAGAGTGCAGAGAAGCCGAGATTGTGCGCTGTTTTCTGGCAGAGGCATCCGAGGATGCAGAACATCTGCAGCAGCTTCTCGTGGGGCGCGTGTGAAAGGGGGGCAGTGGAGCGACAGTCTGCAGGATGTCGCGTCTTTCAGCCAAGGGCCATGCGAAGGTCAGGTGGATGGGGATTCAGGGTCGAAGGCCAGTGCTGCCGAATTGATGCAGTACCGGTCCCCCGTGGGAGCTGGGCCATCTGGAAAGACGTGGCCCAGATGGGCCCCGCAGTGGCTGCAGAGCACCTCGGTACGCACCATGCCATGGCTGGTGTCCGTGCGCTCGATGACGGCGCCAGGGCGCACGGGCGCTCCGTAGCTGGGCCAGCCGCAGCCTGCGTCGAATTTGGTCAGGCTCGAAAACAGCGGTTGATCGCAGCAGATGCAACGGTACAGCCCCGGCTGGTCGAAGTCGGCATAGACCCCCGTGAAGGGACGCTCGGTGGCAGCCTGCCGGGTGATTTCATAGGCGCCCGGCTCGGCTTGGCGCGCAGCCAGATGGGCACGCCACTCTTCAGGCGACTTGGCGACAGGAAAGGACGACATGCACAGCTCCTTGCAAAAACAGGAAGTCAACGGAAAAGAGGAAACGGAAGGGATCCACCATGGGCATGCCGTTCAGGAGGAGCAGCTCAGCGTGAGGCCTGCCGCCCACGCGGGAGGCAGGGCGGCATAGGGCGTGTCGTCCCAACGCGAATCAAAGGGAGAAGTACATGCCTCAAGCAGATCCTGCACCAGACGGGAGTTTCCCTGTTCGGCGGCCTCTATGGTGTTCTGGCACAGATAGTTGCGGGGAACCACTGCCGGGTTGGCCTGCAGCATGACGGCGCCCACCTGCGGCAGCACTCCTTGCTCGCCGGACAGATGGGCCTGGTACTTCTGCAGCCATTCCCTGAACTCGGCACGGCAGGTGAAGTGGTCTTCGAGCTGCTCCTGCGGCACCGTGCCCTGGACCCAGCGCGCCAGCGTGCGCCAGAAGCGGGTGTAATCGACACGGCTCATGCGCATGAGCGTCAGCAGATCCTGGAGGAGGGCCCGGGCGCGCGCATCGTCCTGCAGGCCGAGCTTGCGTGTCATGTGACTTTGCCATGTGGCATGAAAATGCGGGGCAAACGCCTCCGCTGCGGCCTTGGCGGCTTCTCCATCCTCGATCAGGGGCAGGAGGGCCTGCGCCAGGGCATACAGGTTCCACTGCGCCACATCGGGCTGTCGATCGAAGGCATAGCGGCCTGCATGGTCGCTGTGATTGCAGATATGCCCAGGATCATAGGCATCGAGGAACTGGAAGGGCCCGTAATCCAGCGTGAGGCCCAGGATACTCATGTTGTCGGTGTTCATGACACCGTGCGCAAAGCCCACTGCCTGCCACTGCGCGATCATCTCTGCCGTGCGCAGGCTGACCTGCCGCAAAAAGGCCGCATAGGGCTGCGTCTCCTGCAGACATTCCGGATACCAGGTGTGGATCACATGGTCGGCCAACTGCCGCAGGGGTGTCCATTGCCGGCGGGCCGCAAAGTGCTCGAAATGCCCAAAGCGGATGAAGCTCGGGGCAAAGCGGGTGACTACGGCGGCTGTTTCCACCGTTTCCCGGTACACCGGCTCGGAGGAGCCCGTGAGACAGAGCGCGCGGGTGGTCGGTATGCCCAGCGCATGCATGGCTTCCGAGCCGATGAATTCCCGGATCGAGGAGCGCAGCACCGCACGCCCGTCCCCATGGCGTGAATAGGGCGTCAGTCCGCTGCCCTTGAGCTGGATTTCCTGCAGGGAGCCGGAGGCATCCCGAAAGGCCCCCAGTGTCAGGGCGCGGCCATCTCCCAGCTGTCCTGCCCAGACTCCGAACTGGTGCCCGCTGTAGACGCTGGCCCATGGTTGGCTGGCGTGCGGCACGGCATTGCCCGAAAAAAGCCGCAGCGCGTCTTCCTCCTGCATCCACAGCGGATCCAGTCCCAGATCGGCCACGGCCTGTGGACTGATCGCCACCCAGTGGGGATCCTGCAGAGGGTGCGGGGGCAGATGCGTGACGAAAGCGTCACCCAGTTCCGCCAGGCCAGGAGACCATGCAGGCCCTTCAGGCTGGGAGGCGGGCACAGTTTCAGCTCCGGTCGTCGGCGGAGGAGGGGCGGGTAGCGGGGTCGAGGAAACGTCACTCATGTCTGCATTGTGCAGGATGGCCGAATTCCCCGACATGCATCAGGTTTTCACCTATTTGTCATCAACGCACTGCTATTTGTGTTTTTTGACGCAGAAAATACGGCAACGTTTCTGCTTTGCGCATATCCGATGCTGCCGGTGGCTGTGCAGACCTTTTTGTTTTATACGGAATCGCTTTCCATGTTCGGACTGATGCAAAACCAACCCCTGCTGCAATCCTCGCTGATCGAGTTTGCTGCCGCCAACCATGGAGATACCGAAATCGTCTCGCGCCGGGTGGAAGGGGATGTGCACCGCTACACCTGGCACCACGCTGCGCGCCGGGTCCGCCAGCTTGCCCATGCCCTGGATGGTCTGGGACTGAGTGCAGACGCGCGCGTGGGTACCGTGGCCTGGAATGGCTACCGCCATCTGGAGCTGTACTATGGGGTGAGCGGCAATGGGCGGATCATCCACACCATCAACCCGAGGCTGCATCCCGACCAGATGGCCTGGATCATCAACCACGCCGAAGACGAGGCCGTGTGCTTCGACATGACTTTTCTGCCGCTCATGGAACGCATTCATGCACAGTGCCCTGGAGTGCGGCATTGGATTGCCCTGTGCGATGCCGATGCCTTGCCTCCGGACAGCGGCCTTCCCCACCTGTCGAGCTATGAGGCTCTCATCGCCCATCAGCCCACCACCTACGACTGGCCCAGCCTGGACGAACACACTGCCAGCGGCCTGTGCTATACCAGCGGGACCACCGGGAACCCCAAGGGCGCCCTTTACTCCCACCGTTCCAACATTCTTCACGCCCTGTCTGCCATTGCCCCCGACGCCATGTGCCTGAGTGCCCGAGACGTCGTACTGCCTGTGGTGCCCATGTTCCACGTCAATGCCTGGGGCATTCCCTTCAGCGCAGCCATGACTGGATGCAAGCTGGTGTTTCCTGGCCCCGCACTCGACGGCCCCTCAGTCTATGAGCTCATGGAGCGCGAACAGGTCACGTTCAGCGCAGGGGTGCCCACCGTGTGGCAGATGCTTCTCATGCATGTGCAGGGCATTCAGGCCGGCTTCAGCTCCCTGCGGCGCACCGTGATAGGGGGAGCAGCCTGCCCGCCTGCCATGATCGACGCCTTCGAGCGCATGGGGGTCCAGGTCATCCATGCCTGGGGGATGACCGAGCTGTCCCCTCTGGGGGCGCTGAGTACCCTCAAGCAAAAGCACCAGTCCCTGTCCCATGACGATCAGCGCAGACTGCTGGTCAAGCAGGGGCGCCCAGTCTTTGGTGTCGAACTGGCCATCATGAATGACGACGGTCAGACCCTCCCGCATGACGGCGTGACCTATGGCAACCTCATGGCACGGGGCAACTGGGTCATCGAGCGCTACTTCCGCAGCGACGCCCCGGCGGTATCTGAGCAGGGATGGTTCCATACCGGTGACGTGGCCACCATCGACCCCGACAGCTTCATGCAGATCACCGACCGCAGCAAGGATGTCATCAAGTCCGGCGGCGAATGGATCAGCTCCATCGACATCGAAAACATCGCCATGGGGCATCCCGCAGTGGCCATGGCCGCCTGCATCGGCATGCCCCATCCCAAATGGGACGAACGGCCCATCGTGGTGGTATCCCTCAAGCCAGGCACGGAGCTGGCACGGGACGAGCTGCTGGCGTTCTATCAGGGCAAGCTGGCCAAGTGGCAGATTCCCGATGATGTGGTGTTTGTCGACACCATTCCTCTGGGAGCCACCGGCAAGATGCTCAAGACCCGTGTCCGCCAGATGCTCGAAGGGTACATGCTGCCTGCGCTGTGACTGTCCTGACGCAACAACAAGATGCGCGCGCATGGCCCATGCCTTGCACATGAAAAAACCAGCAGAAGGCATGGCGTGTGCCTTCTGCTGGCTGTGGAGGCCGGGCGGTCTGAAGATTGCCCGACGGTGATGGCCCTGTCAGGACCTGTGGCTGGGGTGATCAGTCGCGGTGAGGGTTGCCCACTCCACGTTCCCAGCCCAGGTGACGTCCTTCGTCATGGCGCCATTCGCGGCGGTCCTCGCGACGATCGCCTCGCCATTCGGCACGCTGTCCTTCGTAATGAAAGCGGCGGGCGCGGGGATCGTGCCCATTCACGAAATACACCGGGCGACCGCAGGCGTTGTAGCGGCCGCAGTAACGGGCCCAATGCCGACGGTGTCCATCAGGCACATAGAGGTAGGCAGGCGGTTGAGGGGCAGCCACAGGGCGCACCACCACAGGCGTGGACACGTACACCGGTGGCGGCGCGCCATTGCCAATGACGATCTGTCCATAGACTCCGGGGGTGATCGGAGTCCCAATAGTGACCTGCGCCTGTGCTGCACCGGCAGCCAGACAGCCTGCTCCCGCAACCACAAGGGCTGCGCACCACTTCTTGTTGATCTGCATGTTCATACTCCTGTGTGTTTCAGCCGAACAGTGTTCGTCATCCATACGGCTATTCGATTGGAACGCAGAAGGAGGGGACGGTTTCGGCGAAATTGTAGAAGTTTGTGCCTAATCCGTAACAAATAAACCCTCAGAAACCTGACAGGGCAGGGCCGTGCTCCCCCTCAAGACGCATGCCATCCGCGTGTGCATGGCAGCAGGCAACAGGCGACATTTCGGCTGGTGCTGTCTGGCAATGGGCTCCCTCTGCCATTCCTGGCCGTACACGAATGAAGGGCCAAGTGATGCCCCTTGTGCAGGGGACATGCACACGATGCCAGAATGGGAGCCTCTCGGGAGCTCTTCGGAAGCTGACAGGAAGACTTTTCTTCAGTGAACTTCCTTCTCTCACCATGTCCCCGCATCGCAAAAAGCCAGGAGTACACCCTTGTTGACAGCTGTCCTGCCCGTGAGGCACCTCTTGTTGGCGCTGGCGGTGGTCTTTGTCTGGGGAACGAATTTCGTGGTCATCAAACTGGCCCTGCATGAACTGCCGCCCTTGCTGTTCGCGGCCCTGCGCTTCACTGCGGCAGCCTTGCCGGGCATTTTCCTCATTCGCAAGCCTGCCGTGCCCTGGAGACAGCTGGCCGCTTATGGCGTGCTGATCGGCGTTGGGCAGTTCGGACTGCTCTACATCGCCATGCAGCACAGCATCTCGCCGGGTCTGGCATCGTTGGTCATGCAATCCCAGGTCTTCCTGACCATGCTGCTGGTGGCCTTGGTGGACAGGGAAAGGCCGCGCCTGTTTCAGTGGGTCGCCATGGGCATTGCGGTGGCAGGGCTCTTGCTGATTGCTCTTCACACCGATGGCACCACCACGGCCGTGGGACTTGCTCTCTCGGGCGCTGCGGCCCTGAGCTGGGCCTGCGGCAATCTGGTGAGCCGGGCAGCCGGCAGAGTGGACATGCTGGGATACATGGTCTGGAGCAGTGTCTTTGCCATTCTGCCCCTGTCCCTGCTCAGTGTATGGCTCGAAGGTCCCCAGCGGATTGTCCAGGCACTTCTCCACGCCGATGCGATGGCCTGGCTGGCGGTGATGTGGCAGGCCTATGGCAATACCATCTTCGGGTTCGGCGCCTGGGCCTGGCTGCTCAACCGCTATGCGGCCGCTTCGGTAACGCCCATGGCCCTGCTGGTTCCCGTCTTCGGCATGGGGGCGGCTGCCCTGTGGCTCGGCGAGCCTCTTCCGGCCTGGAAGGTGGAGGCCGGTCTGCTGGTGATGGCAGGGCTGATCGTCAATGTGACCTGGCCCCGTCTGGAGATGCGCTGGCGTGCGCATCCGTAGCAGGGACTGCCGCCTCAGACGGTGGCAGGGGAAGGGGCGCATTCCTACCGCCTACAATGCAGGACATTGACGCGGATGCATCTTCCTGCCTCTGCATTGGCTTTTTCGGCCCTTCGATTCGATCCGTTTTTCCGTTTTCGCTGCCATGCCCTCCACCCAAGACCTGACCCGCATCGACGACACCCGCATTGGCGCGGTGCGTCCTCTCATCACCCCTGCGCTCCTGCAGGAAGCCTTGCCCGTGAGCGAACAGGTGCTCGCCGACGTGGAACACCACCGGCATGCCATTTCGGACGTTCTGCATGGCCGCGGTGACCGTCTGGTGGTGGTGGTGGGCCCATGCTCCATCCATGCCCATGATCAGGCCATGGACTACGCGCAGCGTCTCAAGCCCCTGGCCGAAGAACTGGGTAACGAGCTGATCGTGGTCATGCGCGTGTATTTCGAGAAGCCGCGCACCACCGTGGGCTGGAAGGGTTACATCAACGACCCCTACCTGGATGGCAGCTTTGCCATCAATGTCGGTCTGGAGCGGGCCCGCCGGCTGCTGCTCGACATTGCAGGGTTGGGTCTGCCTACCGGCACTGAATTCCTGGATCTGCTCAGTCCCCAGTACATCAGCGATCTGATCTCGTGGGGGGCCATCGGCGCCCGCACCACCGAAAGCCAGAGCCATCGTCAGCTTGCATCCGGTCTGAGCTGCCCCGTCGGCTTCAAGAATGGCACGGATGGCGGCGTCAAGGTCGCCGTGGATGCCATCGTGGCGGCCCAGTCTGCCCATGCCTTCATGGGCATGACCAAAATGGGGCAGGCAGCCATCTTCGAGACCCGAGGCAATCAGGACTGCCATGTCATCCTGCGCGGAGGCAAAGCCCCCAACTACAGTGCCGAGCACGTCGAAGCCGCCTGCCAGCTCCTCAAGGCCAGCGGACTTCGCGAAGAAGTCATGATCGATCTCTCCCATGCCAACAGCAGCAAGCAGCATCGTCGCCAGATCGATGTCGCATCTGACGTGGCAGCCCAGATCGCGGGTGGCGACTCCCGCATCATGGGCGTCATGATCGAGAGCCACCTGCACGAAGGGCGTCAGGATCTGGGCAAGGGGGAGCTGCAGTACGGCGTGTCCATCACCGACGCGTGCATCAGTTTCGAGCAGACCGAACCCGTGCTGCGCGAGCTGGCTCGGGCTGTCCAGACCCGCAGGCAGCGGAGCATCTCCACTGCAGGCTGACAGATCATCATTCTCCCCTGGGGCGCGCGTGGTCTGAGTCGCAGAATGCGTGGTATCGGCACAGCGCTTTGCAGCGCATAATGCGCCCATGGGAGATTTGCACGCACCACCAGTTCATTCTGCCGATCATGTGCGGTCGGTACGTACATCCATCGACTGGAGGCGCTTGAGTCGCTGGCTGCTGCGCGACCGCGAGATCACGCAGCAGGAATACGAGCGCATTGTCGAGCGCTGCACCGTCATGGAAAGCCGTCAGCATCCGCTGGTGCGTCTGGCTCAGCTGGGCGTGCAGAAGGCCAGCGATGGCACGCCCATGGACATGGAATATCTGGTGCGCTTCCTGGCCCACAAGGCAGGGCTGGAGTACCTGAAAATCGACCCCCTCAAGGTCGATGCCGGCCGCATCGCCGAAACCATGAGCAGCAGCTATTCCGAGCGGCACAAGATCCTGCCTGTTCAGGTGAGCCCGACGGAAATCGTGGTGGCCACGTCGCAGCCTTTCCTGACCGACTGGGTTCCCGAGGTGGAGCGTCAGTGCCGCAAGGACGTGCGGCTCGTCGTGTCCAACCCCGAAGACATCGCACGCTACACCACCGAGTTCTACAGCATTTCCCACTCCATCAAGGCCGTCACTCGGAACGGAACGGGGCAGGGCAGCGTCAGCTTCGAGCAACTCGTCGAGCTGGGCAAGAACAGCAAGAATCTCGATGCCAACGACCAAGGTATCGTCCAGCTGGTGGACTGGCTCTGGCAGTATGCCTTCGAGCAGGGAGCCAGCGACATCCATCTCGAGCCCCGTCGTGACATGGCCGTCGCGCGGTTTCGGATCGATGGGGTATTGCATCCCGTCTACCAGCTTCCCCAATCCGTCATGGCGGCCGTCACGGCACGCATCAAGCTGCTGGGACGCATGGATGTCGTCGAACGACGCCGCCCTCAGGATGGACGCATCAAGACCCGCAACGCCTTGGGCAACGAGGTGGAAATGCGCCTTTCGAGCATGCCCACAGCCTTCGGCGAAAAACTGGTGATGCGGATTTTCGATCCAGACTCCACCGTCAAGACCCTGGAACAGCTCGGCTTTGCAGAACACGATGCAGAACGCTGGCAGGAGCTCATTTCCAAACCCAGTGGCATCATCCTCGTGACGGGCCCTACAGGTTCCGGCAAGACCACGACGCTGTATTCCACCCTCAAGCGTCTGGCCACCGAGGAAGTCAATGTGGCCACCATCGAAGACCCCATCGAGATGATCGAGCCGGCCTTCAACCAGACCCAGGCACAATCTCAGCTCGACTTCGGATTTGCCGAAGGCGTGCGTACCCTCATGCGGCAGGATCCCGACATCATCATGGTGGGGGAAATCCGTGATCTGGAGACCGCCGACATGGCCATCCAGGCGGCCTTGACGGGGCACTTGGTCTTCTCCACCCTGCATACCAACGATGCGCCATCGGCCATCACACGCCTCATCGAGCTGGGAGTACCCAGCTACCTGATCAATGCCACCCTCTTGGGGGTGTTGGCGCAACGGCTGGTCCGCATTCTCTGCCCGCACTGCAAGCAGCCTGATACCGAAGGAGAGCAGCAGTCCCTGCTGCGTCAGGCCGTCAAGCCCTGGAAAATTCATGGAGCCTACCAAGGGTATACGCCCGTAGGCTGTCTGGAATGCCGCAATACAGGCTATCGAGGGCGCATGGGCGTATACGAGCTCCTCACCATCAGTGAAACCTTCAAGAAACTCGTCACCCCCCAGCCCGATATCGACACGCTGCGCCGCCAGGGCGTCAAGGACGGCATGCGCCCCCTGCGCTTGGCAGGGTCGCTGCGTGTGGCAGAAGGCTTGACCACGCTCGACGAGCTGCTGGCCGCCACACCGGCACTCGACTGGGATCAGCGCGCTTCCAATGAATGAGCGCACCAGCCAAAGGCCCAGTCACGTCCGCCCCGTATAATCGGCGCCATCCCATGCACCATCTGCAGCCTGAAAGGACCTTCCCTGCAGGCTCAGACAAGCACCTGCGCAGGACAGACGGGGTACTCCCATTTTCCGTTGCGCATGCCACGTGCATACTGCCCGAGTGGTGAAATCGGTAGACACAAGGGACTTGAACAATTTGAGCCTCCGGAGGGAAACCTCTGGAGTGAATCCCGTCAAAGTCGGAGAAAGCCCTGGATGTCTTGCATCCGAGCCAACGCCGAGCCAAGCCCGATGGTTTCCATCGGGAAGGTGTAGAGAGCAGACGGCGGGCACCTACGGTCTTTTCGGACTATGGTGAAGGCGTGCTCCAGCCCACGAACCGTGCTCCGCATGGGCAGCGAAAGCTGAAGTGGGATGAAAATCCCTCGCCGCAAGGCGTGCCGGTTCAATTCCGGCCTCGGGCACCATCACATTCACGCGCCTTTTGTTTCGTCAGAACGCGCACACCTCTGCCGGCGGCACCTTGGTGCACATCGGCTGCGTGAACATCCGCATCTCCATTCACAGCCAATTCCTCCCGTGTGCTTCAGGAGCCACAAAGCCCTCGACGTGGGCGCACGCGAGGGCTTTGTGGCTTTGCAGATGGGGCACAAGGCCGCCGTTTCCTGTCCTGCCTCTGGGATATTCCAAACGGAACTTCCAGAGGCCGGCAAGGGGATGGCGGAGACGAACTCACTGCTTCTGCATCGACTGCTTCAGATCCTTCATGGGATCGTCACTCAGGCCATCCATGGGGGGGGGAGCCAGCGGGTCTGCCTTGGCAGGGGCTGCATGCGCCTTGTCTGCCTTGGCCTTGTTGACGGGAGCGTTTGCTGTGCTCGACGTGCCTGGCTTGGCAGGAGCAGCCGTCAAGGGCGCATCCAGCGCAGGGGCGGACAGACTTTCGCGCATCTGTTCCCCCACCTTGTCGAGGTCATAGGTCTTCTGCTTTTCAAGGCCTCCAGTGACGATCTGAGGGAAGGTGATGATCAATCCCACCATGATGATCTGAATCAGCACAAAGGGAATGGCTCCCCAGTAGATCTGCATGGTGGTCACGGGAGCGATCATTTTCTTGGTCACTCGATCCAGATATTCCTTGGCGGGAGCGACGGAACGCAGGAAGAAGAGGGCGAACCCAAAGGGTGGATGCATGAACGAAGTCTGCATGTTGACCGCCAGCAGCACGCCGAACCAGATCAGGTTGATGCCCATTTTTTCTGCCACCGGGGCCAGCAGGGGAATCACGATGAAGGACAGCTCAAAATAATCGAGGAAGAAGGCCAGGAAGAAAATCAGCAGGTTCACGAAAATAAGGAACCCTACAGTGCCTCCAGGCAGGTCGATGAGCAGATGTTCGACCCAGCGCGATCCGTCCACTCCCTGGAACACCAGCGAAAACACGGTGGATCCCACCAGAATCATGGTGGCAAAGCTGGTCAGGCGCGTGGTGGAAGTCAGCGCCTGCTTGAGCAGGCCGAAATTCAGCCGGCCACGCACCAGCGCCATCACAAAGGCACCCACGGCGCCCATGGCTCCCCCTTCGGTAGGCGATGCAATGCCCAGGAAAATGGTACCCAGAACCAGAAAGATCAGAAGCAGGGGAGGAATGAGCACAAAGGTCACGCGCTCGGCGAGCTTGGACAGCAAGTGCAGACCACTCACCCGATTGAGAAATGCCAGCACCAGTGCGAGAGCCACCGCTCCACACAATGCAATGACGATGGTTTCGTCCATGGGCACATCCGTGATCGGCTGGCCCGAATACCAGTGCCGGATATCGGCCAAGTGCACTGCGACGAAATAAGCCGCCAAGCCAGAAAGTGCCATCACCACCGCAAGCGACAGATAGCCGCTCTTGCCATTGGCTTCCCGGTAGATGCGCGCTTCGAGAGGCAGAGCGGGGACGCGATCCGGCTTGAAAATGGCCAGCAGTGCCACATACCCCAGATAGAGCCCCATGAGAATGAAGCCAGGCAGGAAGGCGCCCTTGTACATGTCGCCCACAGGCCGACTCAGCTGGTCGGCCATGATGATCAGAACCAGCGAAGGTGGAATGATCTGGGCAAGCGAGCCTGATGCGGCGATCACACCCGACGCCACGCGCCGGTCATACCCATAGCGAAGCATGATGGGCAGGGAAATAAGCCCCATGGAAATGACCGATGCAGCCACAACCCCTGTAGTGGCGGCGAGCAGGGCGCCCACCAGAATGACGGCAAAGGCCAATCCCCCACGCATGGGTCCAAACACCTGTCCAATGGTTTCCAGCAGGTCCTCGGCCATGCCGCTGCGCTCCAGAATCAGCCCCATCAGGGTAAAGAAGGGAACGGCCAGCAGCGTATCGTTCTTCATGATGCCGAAGATCCGCAGCGGAAGCGCCTGCATCAATTCGCTCGGCAATACCCCGAGTTCAATGCCCAGGAACCCGAAAAACAGTCCGCATGCGCCCAGGCTGAATGCCACTGGAAAACCGAGAAGCAAAAAGACCACCAGCCCACCGAACATCAGGGGGGCAAAATTTTGTGTAATGAATTCCATGAGATGCCTTGTGCCTCCGTCTTTCAATGCACAGACGGCGCCGATGCCGTGCGGTTTTTCTCGGCCGTCTGCTGACGGATGGCTTCTACCAGCTCTTCCTCGGAGGTTTTTTCTTCGGATTTTTCAGCTGGATCCGGAATCTCTCCACGCAGAAAGGCGACCCGTTTGATGGCTTCCGACCATCCCTGCAGCATGAGCAGACACATGCCGATCGGCAGCGCAATCCAGACGGGCCACAAAATAAGCCCACCCGTATTGCCCGACATTTCGCCCGAGCTGATCTTGCTCATCACCACTGGAATGGCGTAGTACATGATCACCGCACAGAAAGGTGTCAGAAAGAAGATGAAGCCGAAAATATCGATCCAGACCTGCGTACGACGCGCGAGGCGCGAATACAGCACGTCGATCTTGACATGTTCCTGATTGAGCAGAGTGAATGCAGCTGCCAGCAGGAAAGACCAGGCAAACAGATACCACTGGATTTCCAGAAAGGCATTCGTGCTGGTGTTGAATATCTTGCGCACCAGCGCATTGCCCGCACTGATGAGAGTCGAAGCCAGGATGAGCCAGATGACCGATTTTCCCACCCATCGGTTGAGGCCATCGATAGCCCTGGATAATTGCATGAGCCACTGCATGAAGAGTCCCCCAGGCTGCCAGGAACGCGGCTTCCTGCGTGCGACAACCAATCGTAAAAAGTTGTGTATTTTACCGACAGATGGCGCGGGGTGCACATGGAGCGCATGCGCATGGAAGGCGCTGCCCACAGGCTGCAGTGCTAAACGTGCAGGAAGCGCTTGATGACAGCGTACAGAATGTAGAAGAATGCCAGCCAGATCAGCAGATAGCGCAGGTTGCGGTTGACAGGTGGTCGATCTGCATTCCGAGAGAGCTGCGACGCAGTCCGATCCCGTCTGAACTGGCGAGGATCGTACTCGATGCGTTTCCGATCGAATTTTGCGTTTGCATTTGAGGATCCACGCGTGCGCTGACGGTGTCGCTCGTGCATGTAATCGCGATCCATGAGTCCCATATTCATACCTCCTGGCAGGATTGTAGAGATAAGGAGCACGAAAACGGGATCCGTCATGGAGTTGGCAGGACGATCAGGAGCGGCTGCCACGGTGCGGGCAGCCATGGCGTCATGTCGAGATGGTCCAGCACACGATGAACTGGCATGCCCACCTCATGATCCTGCTTTACACAATGTATATTACGTTAACTTAGGCAAGGCTCTAAAAGTTCAATGAGCTGCGCGGTGTGCAATCTATCATGGTTTCACATCCCCTATGCGCTTCATTGCATGTGTCGACGTCTACTGTCAAGAATTGGCTTGCCGGTCGGGTGCAGCCTCCGGATGCTGCTGTGGCATGAGTCTCCCGAGGGGCGGCGGTATGCGGATGTGTGTCTGGAAATGTGGCAGCGAATCTGGCGGCGCAGGTCGATTCCCTGCGGCATGAAAAAGCCCGCGCTGGGCGGGCTTGGTGGGTGCTGGTGGCGATTAGCTGGATGCGGCTTGGTCTGCCGGGATGCCCTTCTGTTCGTTGGTGCGGGTGGCGTTGCACTGCTCTGTGGTCATTCCTGGCAGGCATTTGTCGGTCTGCGGTGCTGATGTGGCGCCGTCTTTCTGCGCGGCTGCTGCTGCTTCCGCTTCTGCTCTCGCTTTGTGCGATTTGTCCATGTAGTTTTTGTATGACGGGATGGCTACTGCCATAAGGACGATGCCCGGCAGGATGCAAAAGATGAGGACACATCGTCCCAGAAACAGCGAGAAGCTGCCCCACAGCCACGCAAAAAATTTGCCCATTTTGTATTATTCCTCTGCTGCTGCAGTGACGACGATCTCGATGCGCCAGGTGGGGTCTGCGAGGTGGGCCTGCACGGTGGCGCGCGGGGGGCTGTTTGCAGAGTCGACCCAGGAGTCCCACACCTCATTCATGCCGCTGATGTCCTCGATGTCGCGCAGAAAGATCTGGCACATGAGGATGCGTGACCGATGGCTGCCAGCTTCTTCGAGCAGTCTATCTACCGTAGCCAGAACCTGGCGTGTCTGTCCGCGAATGTCCTGTGTGCTGTCCTCGGGAACCTGACCAGCCAGATAGGCAACTCCAGCGTGCACCGCGACATCGCTGTACCTGGGCTCCACATGCAATCGACGAATGGACTTCATGGAAAAGATGAAAATGAAGGAAGGAAAGAAGGGGTTGAGGACGCACTGCGATTTGCTGCGTCAAGTCTCATTCTAGGCAAACTGCCCTGCTCCACCTTGACCGCCTCGTGTTTGGCTGGTGCAGCCCCTGAAGCAAGCATGAAAAAGGCGCCTGATCGTGGATCAGGCGCCTTTTATATGGTGGGTGATACATGGATCGAACATGTGACCCCTGCCGTGTGAAGGCAGTGCTCTACCGCTGAGCTAATCACCCTTGACTTGTTTTGCAACCTACAATTTGTTGTTTGCTGCGAAAGATTGAATTATGGCATGAAATATCTGGTTTTGTCTATGCGGACGAATTTTTTTTCCAGATGGTTTCTCCGCCGCTGGCCTTGTCGATGACGGCGAGCATGGCTTCATGCGCCTGACGTTCCAGATCGCTCGGATGGAGGATGGGGAGCACGATCTGGCTCAGGTCGAGCTTGGCACTGGCAGCGGCAGACTGCTGCTCTGGTGTGTCGGTTCCGGTGTCCATGACCAGCGACTCCTGGCCACGGGTGAGGCTGATGTAGACGTCGGCCAGCAGTTCGGCATCCAGCAAGGCGCCGTGCAGGGTACGGCTGGAGTTGTCGATGCCGAATCGGTCACAGAGGGCATCCAGCGAGTTGCGCTTGCCGGGAAATTGTTCCTTGGCCAATGCCAGGGAGTCGACAACGCCTGCGACATAGGATCTGAATTCCCGTTTGCCCACGAGCTGGAGCTCATTGTCGAGAAAGCGCGTGTCGAACGCTGCGTTGTGGATGATGATTTCCGCATCCTGCACAAAAGTCAGGAAATCATCTGCAATCTGTGCAAAGGTGGGTTTGTCGCGCAGGAATTCGGTAGTCAGTCCGTGTACCCGCAGTGCGCCCTCCTCGCTTTCGCGTTCGGGGTTGATGTACAGGTGGAGCGTATTGCCGCTGAACTGGCGGTTGACCAGCTCGACACAGCCGATTTCGAGGATGCGGTTGCCATCGCTGACTTCAAGGCCGGTGGTTTCGGTATCCAGAATGATCTGACGCATGGAAAGAGGTTTCCTTATGACTTCCGTGGATGGCACGCCTGCGGGATAAATCGCCCATCAGGCATGCGCCCTCGCCCTGCCCTGCGGAGGCGGCAGGCTTTTCATCATGGCACGCAGGACACGTGCGATGCCGTCAGGGGTACTCAGTGTTTTTCCTTGGCGTGGTTGATGGAGTAGCGGGGAATCTCGACGACGAGGTCCTGCTGCGCCACCATGGCCTGGCAGGACAGGCGCGAATCGGGTTCGAGGCCCCAGGCGCGATCAAGCATGTCTTCCTCGCATTCATCCATCGGATTGAGACTGCGGAAACCTTCGCGCACGATGACGTGGCAGGTGGTGCATGCGCAGCTCATGTCGCAGGCATGTTCAATGGGGATATGGTGGTCGAGCAGTCCCTGGCAGATGGTGGTGCCGGTGGGCACTTCAATGTCGGCGCCCTGGGGGCAGTACTCGGGATGAGGCAGGATCTTGATGTGTGGCATGGTTAAATGGTCTCGATGTTCTTGCCGGAAAGGGCCTGCTGGATGCCCTGGTTCATGCGCTTGGCGGCAAATGCCTCGGTGCCGCTGGCGAGAGCCTTGCTGGCGGCTTCGATGGCTGCGGCATCCTCGGCATGCCGCTGGTCTCGCAGAGCTGCGATCAGCGCATCGATGTGGGCACGCTCCTCGTCGGTGAGGAGATGGCCGTCGACAGCCAGGGCGCTTTCCGTGGCCAGGATGATGCGGTCGGCATCCACACGGGCCTCGGCCAGTGCCCGCGCCTCCTTGTCCTGATGCGCGGCGTCAAAGCTGTCCTGCAGCATGTGGGAGATGGCATCGTCCGTCAAGCCATAGCTGGGCTTGACCTCGACATGGGCTTCCACTGCGCTGGTCTGCTCCCGTGCACTGACCTGAAGGAGTCCATCGGCATCGACCGTGAAAGTCACGCGGATGCGTGCGGCCCCTGCCGTCATGGGAGGAATGCCGCGCAGCGTGAAACGCGCCAGACTGCGGCAATCGGCCACCATGTCGCGTTCGCCCTGCACCACATGCAGGCTCATGGCGGTCTGGCCGTCCTGGTAGGTGGTGAAGTCCTGTGCCATGGCCACGGGGATGGTCTGGTTGCGGGGGATGATGCGTTCGACCAGTCCTCCCATGGTTTCGATGCCCAGCGACAGGGGGATGACATCGAGCAGCAGCAGATTGCCATCCGTGCTGTTGCCGGCGAGCTGGTTGGCCTGGATGGCTGCACCCAGAGCGACCACTTCGTCGGGATTGAGATTCGTGAGCGGTTGCGAGCCGAAGAATTGCCCGACGGCTGTCTGCACATGGGGCATGCGTGTCGAGCCGCCGACCATGACGACGCCCTGCACTTCGGATGGCAGGAGTCCGGCATCATCCAGGGTCAACCGCATGACCTGCAGGCACCGTCCGGTCAATGCGGCCGTGACGGATTCGAAGTCTGCACGACTGACCTGGACGTGGGCTTCTCCAGTCGAGAGCCGTGCGATGCACGGGGCCTGTTCCTGTGTCGTGAGGGCATGCTTGCAGGCACGGGCGGCAACGGAGAGAGCGGCACGGTCCATGGCTGTGGGGGCGGCGAGGCCGGAACGCTGCAGCACCAGGTCGGCCAGCGTACGGTCGTAGTCATCGCCTCCCAGCGCCGAATCACCGCCTGTGGCCACCACTTCGAAAACGCCCTGGGTGAGCCGCAGGATGGAAATGTCGAAGGTACCGCCACCGAGGTCGAAGACCGCATAGATGCCTTCGCTGGCATTGTCGAGGCCGTAGGCAATGGCGGCTGCGGTGGGTTCGTTGATGAGGCGCAGGACGTGCAGGCCAGCCAGCTGAGCAGCATCCTTGGTGGCCTGGCGCTGTGCATCATCGAAATAGGCCGGCACCGTGATGACGGCGCCGTAGAGCTCGGAGTCGAAGGTGTCTTCGGCACGCTGGCGCAGGGTGGCCAGGATTTCCGCACTGATCTCGACGGGGGATTTGTCTCCGCCGCGTGTGCGGATGTGCACCATGCCCTTGTCCGGGTCTTCGGCCACCAGCTCGTAGTGCAGGGAATGCCCGAGAGAGGTCTGGATGTCGCGCAGGCTGCGTCCCATCATCCGCTTGACGGAAACCACCGTGTTCAGGGGGTCTTCTGCCAGATGCTGCAGGGCTTCGGCGCCGATCTGTCGCCCGCCCGAGGGGAGATAGCGCACGGCCGAGGGCAGAATGACCTTGCCCTGCGCATCGGGCAGGCATTCGGCCACGCCATGCCGCATGGCCGCGACGAGGGAATGCGTAGTGCCCAGATCAATGCCTACCGCGATGCGCCGTTCGTGCGGGTCCGGAGTCTGTCCGGGTTCGGAAATCTGTAGAAGAGCCATAGATGACGAAAGAGGCGGTGCCTTTCAGCACCGGCCTGGCAATGGGAGAGATGAAAGGGAGAGAGGCATGCAGCACGTCAGGAGTGCATGCGCACTGCCCCATGCCCCTGAGGAAGAAAAAACCGACGCATCATGCGCCGGCTGCCTGGGCATGTTGCCACTGCAGCTGGCGTTGTCGCACATCCCTGGCGAATTTTTCAATGAACATGAGCGAGCGGACCTCGGACGCCGCCGCCGCGTAGTCGGGCAATGCATCCAGATGCACCTGGAGCGAAGCCAGCAAGCGGTCACGCTCCGCGCGTACCGCATCTGCGAGGGTCTGCAGAGACTGGGCACTGTCGGCTTCATCGAGCTGTTCGCGCCATTCCATCTGCTGCATCAGGAAGTCCGGCGGCATGGCCGTGTTCTGCTCCGCCTGAATCGGCATGCCTGCAAGCTCGCACAGATAGGCGGCACGCTGCAGGGGGTCGCGGAGGCGGCGATAGGCCTCGTTGACGCGCACGGACCACTGCATGGCCACGCGCTGTGCCGCCGGTCCCTCGCCCACGAACCGGTCGGGGTGGACCTGGCGCTGCAGGGCCTTCCAGCGCTGATCGAGCTGCGCTTCGTCCTGCTGCTGGGTACGCGGCAGACCAAACAGCGTGAAGTCATCGTCCTGCAGGTTCATGACGTGTGCCTTGCCCTCAAATGCGGAAACTCTCGCCGCAGCCGCAGCGATCGCGCTCATTGGGGTTGTTGAACTTGAACCCTTCATTGAGTCCTTCGCGAACGAAGTCCAGCTCGGTTCCATCGATATAGGACAGGCTCTTGGGATCGACCAGCACTTTCACGCCATGCTGCTCGAACACGACGTCTTCGGGCTCGACTTCATCCACATATTCAAGTTTGTAAGCCAGGCCCGAACAGCCCGTGGTCTTTACACCGAGCCGCACGCCCAGTCCCTTGCCTCTCTTGGCCAGCGAGCGCGTCACATGACGCGCGGCCGCTTCCGTCAAGCTGATAGCCATGATGGTGATACCTTCGCAGTTTGTCGGCACGGACATCGTGAGGGGAGGTTCGTGCCGACCTCAGAAATTCAAACGTCGATCGGCGCGCGCAGCACCGTCTCAGGCTGCGCCGTGCTTCTGACGGTAGTCATTGACAGCAGCCTTGATGGCATCTTCGGCCAGAATGGAGCAATGCACCTTGACGGGAGGCAGGGCAAGCTCCTCGGCGATCTGGCTGTTCTTGAGTGCAGAGGCTTCGTCCAGGGTCTTGCCCTTGACCCATTCGGTGACGAGAGACGACGATGCAATGGCTGAGCCGCACCCGTAGGTTTTGAACCGGGCATCCTCGATCACGCCAGTGGCGGGGTTGACCTTGATCTGCAGCTTCATGACGTCGCCACAGGCCGGAGCCCCCACCATGCCGGTGCCTACGGATGCATCGGATTTGTCGAAGGATCCCACGTTG
Organism: Allobrachymonas sp.; assembly: GCF_041912815.1. Classification (NCBI taxonomy): domain Bacteria; kingdom Pseudomonadati; phylum Pseudomonadota; class Betaproteobacteria; order Burkholderiales; family Comamonadaceae; genus Allobrachymonas; species Allobrachymonas sp. The sequence goes on from NZ_JAYRLV010000001.1 coordinate 25,666, forward strand.
CGGGGATTTTCGTAGTGGTCGATGACCTTTTCACTGTATGCCATTTTTTCTCTCCTGATATTCCTGGTAGGTGATGGGCTCATAGCGGCGCCAGTTCGCGCCGCTGCGGTCTTCTCCGTAGCGCAGGCTGAGCCACATGCTGTCGCCGGGACGCACTGTGCGGCTCACCTTGCGCGCATTGAGGCTCAGCCAGAGGGAAGAGCCCGTCTTGAACTGCTTGGGACACTCGACATCGTTGCGGTGGTTGTTGTCATCGTGCACGGCCAGCACCTGGGCCTTGACCATGAGCTCGTGCAGGGGCTGCGCATGGGCTTCCTGTACCCGCGCAGCCATGAGGCACGAAATGTTCATGGCAGCCCGGGCTGGCATGATGCCTCCCAGGGTGGCTGCAAGCACCACACCCACCAGCCATGCGGGCCTTGTGCCTGGGCGTCTGTGCCAGGAGGGTAGCGTGTGCGTTTGCATGTGCCTCCCCTGCCCTGCCATCAATGCGCGGCCCACTCGATGGAACCGATGTCCACCCCGTCCTGGTACATTTCCCACAGCGGACTGAGTTCGCGCAGCTTGGCCACGTTTTCCTTGATGACCTGCACGGCATAGTCGATCTCGGCCTCGGTGGTGAAACGGCCGTAGGACATGCGCAGGCTGCTATGGGCAAGTTCGTCGCTGCGCCCCAGGGCGCGGAGCACATAGCTGGGCTCCAGGCTGGCGCTGGTGCAGGCAGATCCGCTCGATACTGCGAGGCCCTTGATGCCCATGATGAGCGATTCGCCTTCGACGAAGTTGAAGCTCATGTTCAGGTTGTGCGGCACCCGGTGTTCCAGGTCTCCGTTGACGTAGACCTGCTCGACCGAGCTGAGTCCGGCCAGCAGTCGGGCCTGCAGCTTGCGGGCATGGGCAAGGTCATGCTGCATCTCTTCCTTGGCCAGACGATAGGCTTCTCCCATGCCCACGATCTGGTGGGTAGGCAGGGTTCCGCTGCGCATGCCGCGCTCATGACCACCGCCATGCATCTGGGCCTCGATGCGGACCCGTGGCTTGCGGCGCACATACAGGGCACCGATGCCCTTGGGACCATACGTCTTGTGGCTCGCCAGGCTCATCAGGTCGATGGGCATGGTGTTGACATCGATTTCCACCTTGCCGGTTGCCTGTGCGGCGTCGACGTGGAAGATGATGCCCTTTTCACGGCAGATGGCTCCGATGGCAGGAATGTCCTGGATGACGCCGATTTCGTTGTTGACGAACATGACGCTCACGAAGATGGTGTCGGGACGGATGGCGGCCTTGAAGCGTTCAAGGTCGATGAGTCCGTTTTCCTGCACTTCCAGATAGGTCACCTCGAATCCCTGGCGCTCCATCTCGCGCATGGTGTCGAGCACGGCCTTGTGCTCGGTCTTGACCGTGATGAGATGCTTGCCACGTCCCTGGTAGAAGTGGGCAGCGCCCTTGATGGCGAGGTTGTCGGATTCGGTGGCTCCGCTGGTCCAGATGATTTCGCGGGAATCTGCGTGGATCAGGTCGGCCACCTGCTGACGGGCCTTTTCGACGGCTTCTTCCGCTTCCCAGCCCCAGGCATGGCTGCGGCTGGCGGGATTGCCGAAATGGTCATGCAGCCAGGGCACCATGGCATCGACCACGCGCGGATCCACCGGCGTGGTGGCACCGTAGTCGAGATAGATGGGATATTGCTTGTCGGTCATGATGCTCTCGTATCAAATTCTGAGGATGCGTGGTATACCACCGCGCCCGAAAGGAAACATTGTGAGGGGAGACTTGCCAACGGCCGCGATGCGGGTACTTGGGCATTCCCCTTGCCGGGTCACTTGGCCAGCGGCGTGGACCCCAGCGCAAACACGGAGTTGGGGGCATTAACGCGCACGGGCTTGAGCACCGGAGTGGAGGAAATGGCGCGCTTGAGCATGGGCCGATCCTCGATCTGCACGCCCTTGCTGAGCTGGTCGTCGACCAGCTTCTGGAGGTTAATGGACTGCAGAAACTCCAGCATCTTGGCATTGAGACTGGTCCACAGATCGTGGGTCATGCAGGGGCCGTTGTGTTCGCCCATGCAGTTTTCCTTGCCGCCGCAGCTGGTGGCGTCGAGCTGCTCGTCCACCGACACGACGATTTCGGCCACGCTGATGTCCGATGCCTTGCGTGCGAGGGTGTAGCCGCCGCCCGGACCCCGGGTGGATTCGACCAGATGGTGACGGCGCAGCTTGCCGAACAGCTGCTCCAGGTAGGACAGCGAAATCTGCTGGCGCTGGCTGATGGCAGCCAGCGTGACAGGGCCACTGCTCTGACGCAGGGCGAGATCGATCATGGCGGTGACTGCAAAACGGCCCTTGGTAGTAAGTCGCATGTGCATGTGCTCCACAAGTCTGGAAAAAAGGAAAGACACGGAGGGACAGGGTTTTGCCCCACCGCCAGCGCAAACCTCGGTCAAAGGCCAGCGGACCTCTTTTCCTACTATTTGACTCAAGTATACCCGATAACTGAGAAATTCTCTCAAGTACGTCGATGGAAGACACAAAATTTGCGCCGACGCCTTGTCTGAAATCAAGTGAAAAGGGTGTGAGCGGGGGCAATGCCTCGTTTCGAGGATGGACAAGGCCTGTGCATCCCGATGCCTCCATGGAGGGGCGTGCCCGGCAAAGGTGCGGGTGGGGGTCCCATGTACCCCCTGCCGGACATGCGCGCCCCAGAATGAGGCACTGCGGGCAACCCGGCGCATTTCAAAGCAAGAAACAGGCCACACCCACCATGTCATTCCACGGCATCGTGTGCGGCACCGCCCAGCACGCGTTGCCTGAGCGCTGCGAGCTGATCGCGGGTTCGGGCAGCCTGCTCGAACTCCAGGTTCTTGGCATGCTCCATCATCTGCCTTTCCAGACGCTTGATTTCACGGGAAAGGTCTTTCTCGCTCACGTCCTCGACGTAGGCACGCACCAGGTCCTGTGCCTGTGCAGCCTTGCCGGCCTTGTCGCTGTAGACCCCATCGATGAGGTCGCGCACCTTCTTGACCACGCTGCGCGGGGTGATGTGGTGCTCGGCATTGAAGGCGAGCTGTTTGGCTCGGCGCCGACTGGTCTCGCCCATGGCGCGCCGCATGGATTCGGTAACGTGATCGGCATAGAGGATGGCCTTGCCATGCACGTTGCGGGCTGCCCGGCCGATGGTCTGGATCAGACTGCGTTCGGCTCGCAGGAAGCCTTCCTTGTCGGCGTCCAGGATGGCCACCAGCGACACTTCGGGAATGTCCAGTCCTTCGCGCAGCAGGTTGATGCCCACCAGCACGTCGAAGGCGCCCAGGCGCAGGTCCCGAATGATCTCGACGCGCTCGACGGTGTCGATGTCGGAGTGCAGGTAGCGCACCTTGACCCCGTTCTCGGTGAGGTAGTCGGTGAGCTGCTCGGCCATGCGCTTGGTGAGCGTGGTGATAAGCACCCGCTCGCCCACCTTGACGCGCTCGTGAATTTCCTGCAGCACGTCATCGACCTGATGGGTGGCTGGGCGCACCTCCACGATGGGATCGACCAGACCGGTGGGCCGCACCACCTGTTCGACCACCGCGCCTCCAGAGTGCTGCAGCTCGTAGTCCCCGGGCGTGGCCGACACGAAGATCGACTGGCGCATGCGCTGCTCGAATTCCGGAAACTTGAGAGGACGGTTGTCCAGTGCCGACGGCAGACGGAACCCATATTCCACCAGCGTGGTCTTGCGGGCCCGATCGCCGTTGTACATTCCGTTGAACTGTCCGATGAGGACATGGGATTCGTCGAAAAACATCAGCGCATCGGAAGGCAGATACTCGACCAGCGTGGGAGGAGGATCGCCGGGGGCTCCGCCGGAGAGGTGGCGTGAATAGTTCTCGATGCCCTTGCAATAGCCCACTTCCTGCATCATCTCGAGGTCGAACCGAGTGCGCTGTTCGAGCCGCTGGGCCTCGACAAGCTTGCCGTCATCGAGAAACTGCTTGAGTCGCTCCGACAGCTCTGCCTTGATGGTCTCGATGGCGCGCAGCACGCTGGCGCGCCCCATCACATAGTGGCCTGCCGGGTAGATGGCGAAGCGCGGCACCTTGTGCACTGTCTTCCCGGTAAGGGGGTCAAAGAGCGTGAGCGCCTCGATTTCGTCGTCGAACATCTCGATGCGGATGGCCAGCTCCGAGTGTTCTGCAGGAAAGACATCGATGGTGTCGCCACGCACCCGAAAGGTGCCGCGCGCAAAATCCATGTCGTTGCGGGTGTACTGCATGCGCACCAGATGGGCGATGAAGTCACGCTGCGACACCCGGTCGCCCGCCCGCGTGATGAGCCGCATCTCGGTGTATTCCTCTGGGCTGCCGATGCCGTAGATGGCAGACACCGTGGCGACAATGACCACGTCCCTGCGTTCCAGCAGGCTCTTGGTGGCCGACAGGCGCATCTGCTCGATGTGTTCGTTGATGGCGCTGTCCTTCTCGATGAACAGGTCGCGCTGCGGCACGTAGGCTTCAGGCTGGTAGTAGTCGTAATAGCTGACGAAGTATTCGACTGCGTTCTTGGGAAAGAACTCGCGGAATTCGCTGTAGAGCTGGGCCGCCAGGGTCTTGTTGGGCGCGAACACGATGGCCGGGCGCCCCAGACGGGCGATGACATTGGCCATCGTGTAGGTCTTGCCGGACCCGGTCACGCCGAGCAGGGTCTGGTAGGCCTCGCCATCCTGGACTCCTTCGACCAGCTTGTCGATGGCCGTGGGCTGATCGCCAGCGGGCGGATAGGGTTCGAACAGCTCGAAGGGCGAATCGGGGAAATGCGCAAAGCGGCCGGACGTGGCAGCCACCGGTGCGTCGGAGGAGGAAGGAGTGTCTGGCATGGCAAGGAGATGGAGGCGAATCGCGCAATGTAAAGCAATCATGCCCGGTCTGCAGCGGCCCGGTGTGCCTCCGCGCGGTGCATGCGGGGCATGCTGCTGTCGCCTTCCGGCACCATGGCGGGTTTAGGTCTCCCTATCCCGGCCATCTCTGTGCACAGCCGTTGTGCGGCTTTTACAATAGGGGGGCAAGACAGAAGGATGGCACTGTCGGCTGACATGCCGGTTTCCTGCCGGGAATCTCATGGGGTTCTCCTCTGGGCAGATGTACGGTGCAACCTGTCTTCGCGGATGTCTCTGTTGTCTCGTCTCCACTAAGGAAAAATTTCATGTCTCTCTTTTCTGCCGTAGAAATGGCCCCCCGCGACCCGATTCTGGGTCTGAATGAACAGTACGCCGCCGATGCCAATCCCCAGAAGGTCAACCTCGGCGTGGGCGTCTATTTCGACGGCAACGGCAAGCTGCCCCTGCTCAAGTGCGTGCAGACCGCCGAGCAGATGATGATGGAGAAGAAGGCTGCCCGCGGGTATCTGCCCATCGACGGTCTTCCCGCCTATGACAGCGCCGTCAAGGGCCTGGTGTTCGGTGCCGAGAGCGATCTCGTGCAGGGTGGCCGTGTCTGCACCGTGCAGGCGCTCGGTGGCACCGGCGGCCTGAAGCTGGGCGCCGACTTTCTGAAGAAGCTGCGTCCTGCTGCCAAGGTGCTCATCAGCAACCCCAGCTGGGAAAACCACCGCGCCATCTTCACCAATGCAGGCTTTCAGGTCGAGACCTATGCCTACTATGACGCCGAAAAGCGCGGCGTGAACTTCGAGGGCATGCTCGCCAGCCTGCAGGGCGCCGAGGCCGGCACCATCGTGGTGCTGCATGCCTGCTGCCACAACCCGACCGGCTACGACATCACTGCTGCGCAGTGGGATCAGGTGGTCGAGGTGGTCAAGGCACGCCAGCTGGTGGCTTTCCTGGACATGGCCTATCAGGGCTTCGGCAACGGTCTGGTCGAGGACGGCACTGCCATCGCCAAGTTCGTGGCCTCTGGCCTGGAATTCTTCGTGTCCACTTCCTTCAGCAAGAGCTTCAGCCTGTATGGCGAGCGCGTCGGTGCGCTCAGCGTCGTCTGCGACAGCAAGGATGCTGCTGCGCGCGTGCTGAGCCAGCTCAAGATCGTGGTGCGCACCAACTACAGCAACCCGCCGGTGCATGGCGGCACGGTGGTGGCCACGGTGCTCAACACTCCCGAGCTGCGCACGCAATGGGAAGAGGAACTGGGACACATGCGCACCCGCATCAAGGAAATGCGCCAGGCCCTGGTCGCAGGTCTGCAGGCGGCCGGCGTGCAGCGCGACATGTCGTTCATCACGCAGCAGATCGGCATGTTCAGCTATTCCGGTCTGACCAAGGACCAGATGGTGCGCCTGCGCAATGAGTTCGGTGTGTACGGCACCGACAGTGGTCGCATGTGCGTGGCTGCGCTCAACCACAAGAACATCGGTCACGTCTGCGCCAGCATTGCCAAGGTGCTGGGCTGATCGACTGGGGGCCTGCAGGGCCTTGCCTCCTGCAGCCTCCCCACTCTGTGGAGAGAGGCAGCCGGGGATGCCTGCCCTGCCCTCCTCCACCCAAGCCACCGCATTGCGGTGGCTTTTTTGTGCCATGTCACGGTGCAGGTTCGGTGCGCCGTTCAGCTCCCCAGAGCCAGCCGGGCAGCGGCCTGTGCGTGCAGGGTGGTGGTATCGAAAAGCGGCACGCTGGCATCTTCGGGGTGCACGAGCAGAGAAATTTCGGTGCAGCCGAGGATGATGGCCTGGGCGCCCTGCTCCACGAGCCTCTGCATGACGGCGCGGAATGCCGTGCGGGAGGTCTCGTGGATGCGTCCCAGGCACAGCTCGTGGTAGATGACGTCGTGCACGAGAAGACGGTCTGCGGCTTCAGGCACCAGCACATCGATGCCATGCATGTGCTGCAGACGATCACGGTAGAAAGGCTCCTCCATGGTGAAGCGCGTGCCCAGCAGCCCCACGCGCGCAAGCCCCGCCTGCCGGATGGCATGGGCCGTGGCATCGGCAATGTGCAGCAGCGGAATGTGCACGGCTGTCTCCATGGCCGGTGCCACCTTGTGCATGGTGTTGGTACAGAGTACGACAAAATCGGCCCCGGCGGCTTCGAGCGCAGATGCGGCCCGGACCATGTGCTGTCCTGCCGTGTCCCAGTCGTTCTGGCGCTGCAAGGATTCGATCTCCTGGAAATCGACGCTGTAGAGCACGATCTTGGCCGAGTGCAATCCTCCCAGTGCCTGCTTGACCGCTTCATTGATCTGGCGGTAATAGGGAATGGTGGATTCCCAGCTCATGCCGCCGATGAGCCCGATGGTTTTCATCCTGGATGCCTTTCATGCGTGCACGGCAGGCCATGGGCAGAAAGCCGCCGGCTCTGTCGCTGCGGCCCCTGCAGGGGGCCTGCATTCCATGATAAACGGCGGCTTGTGGACGGAGGCCAGGCATGGCCGAGCCCCCGTTGCACCGCGTGCATCGCCTTAGGATTTGCCTCGTGCAGCCACCAGCTGGTCGTAGACGCCGCCATCGGCAAAGTGCTCTTTCTGGGCCCGGGTCCAGTCCCCGAAATACTTGTCGAGAGTGAACAGCTCCAGCCTGGGAAACTGCGTTGCCACGGTCTGCGCGACCTGCTCGTCGGCGGGACGGTACCAGTGCGTGGCCATGATGCGCTGGGCCTCGGGGGTGTAGAGAAATTCGAGGTAGGCCGTGGCAATGGCACGGGTGCCGCGTGCGTCGACATTGCGATCGACCAGGGCCACGGGCGGCTCGGCCAGAATGCTCACCGGGGGGGTGATGATGTCGAACTGATCCTGTCCCATTTCCTTGAGAGCGAGATAGGCCTCGTTTTCCCAGGACAGGAGCACATCGCCGATATGCCGCTGGGCAAAGGTGATGAGAGAGCCGCGTGCACCCGTATCGAGCACGGGCACATGGGCATACAGATCGGCCACGAAGGCGCGTGCCTGTTCGGCCGAGCCCGTGCGCTGCAGGGCCTGGCCCCAGGCCGCCAGGTAGTTCCAGCGGGCACCGCCGGACGTTTTGGGGTTGGGGGTGATGACTGCGACGCCGGGCCGCACCACGTCGCTCCAGTCGTGAATGCCCTTGGGATTGCCCTTGCGCACCAGAAAGACGATGGTGCTGCGGTAGGGGGTGCTGTTCTTGGGCAGGCGCTTCTGCCAGTCGGCCGGAAGGAGCTTGGCCTGCCTGGCAATCTGGTCGATGTCTGCAGCCAGGGCCAGAGTCACGACGTCGGCCTTGAGGCCATTGATGACGGCCAGTGCCTGCTTGCCCGAGCCTCCATGCGACTGCTTGACCTGCACGGCCACATGGCTGTTGCGTGCGGCATAGGCCTTGGTGAAGGCCCGGTTGATGTCCTGGTAGAGCTCCCGGGTGGGGTCATAGCTCACATTGAGCAACTCGACCTGCTGGGGCTTGCTGCAGCCGGCGAGCCAGGAGCTGCCCATAACGGCACCTCCGAGTGCGGGCAGACGGGTGACGAAATGGCGACGGCTCCAGGAGCCTGTGGGGAACGATGGCATGGCGCAGGACCTCTTTCAGAACATGAAGTCATGATATGCACTCGTCTTATTTTCAATAAAGAATATTTCGGCATGTGCTTACAACTGTCTGTCAGGTGCTGTGCCTGCCGTTCCGCCCAGTCAGGAAGATTCCCGATGCGCTTCCAGCAGACAGGCATGGAAGGCGAGCGCCGCACGTGCCGGCCGGGGGGATCGCCTGAGCACACTCACGAAATCGCAGGCGTAGCGCAGCACGCCAGGCCGCACAGCCTGCATGCGGCCTGTGGCCACGAAGGGAGCGGCATAGTGGTCGGGCAGAAAGCCCAGAAAGCGGCCAGAGAGGATCAGTGTGGCAATGCCCTCCTGATCGAAACCGGTGGCGGTACGCGGCAGGTGTCTGGCATGCGCCAGCTCCATGTTGGGAGAGTGGTAGCCCAGCCCTGCAAAATCGCCCCGCTGCCGCAGGGCCTGCCAGTCCAGTGCGGCATGGCTGGCTCCGAACAGGGGATGCTGCGTGCCGCAGTACAACCCCATGGTTTCGCCGAACAGCCGGTCATAGCGCAGGCTGGCGGAACTGCGGTGCGTGGGCACGATGCCCACGGCAAAGCTGCCATCGATGACGCCGCGTTCGATGGTGCGGATGGAACCGACATGCAGGTGCAGATCCACATGCGGGGCACGCTGCACGAAGGCGGCGATGGCTTCGGCAATGTGGGCCTCGGGGTTGCTGGCAGTCTTTTCGAATACGGCCACGTGCAGGGCTCCGCCCATGCGGGCGTGGATGTCATCGACGCTGGCGCGAAAGCCCTCCACGGCTGCGAGCAGGCGCAGCGTTTCGTCGTAGACGCGCTGGCCTTCGGGCGTCAGGGCAAAGCCGCCCCGCCCGCGTCGGCACAGGGTGAGGCCGAGCCGGGTTTCGAGGTCCTTGAGATGGCGGCTTACGGTGCTGGTGCCGATGTTGAGCTCCAACTCGGCGGCGGAAAGCCCTCCGCACTCCACCACGGCCTTGAACACCTGCAGCAGCCGCAGATCCATGTCGCTGAGCTGGCCCAGCACGGCCCGTGAGCGCCCCGTGGCGGCTGCCAGGACAGCGGGGGCCGCATCGGGAGCATCTGACGAGATGTTTGCTTGCATGAATCGGCAACTGAACATGGATATATGCCTATTTTAAAGAGCAACACCGCTTCGCAGAATGGGCTTTGGAATGCCGCAGGATCCCGTCCCGGTTTTTTCCGCTCTCCCCTGTTGCCCATGGAGCTGTCTCACATGAACCCGCCTGTTGCCGAAACTGCTGTGCCCTCATCCCCCCTCCCCGTCCCCACCCAGACGGCCGCCGATGTCCCGCTGCGTCAGGATGCCGCCTGGCTCGATGCCCACTGGATGCCCTTCACGGCCAACCGCCAGTTCAAGCAGGATCCGCGCATCATCACTTCGGCGCAGGGCGCCTATTACACCGACAGCGAGGGACGCAAGATCTTCGATGGTCTCTCTGGTCTGTGGTGCAGCGGTCTGGGACATGGCCGCCGCGAGATCAGCGAGGCAGTGGCCCGGCAGGTATCGCGGCTCGACTATGCCCCCGGGTTCCAGTTCGGGCATCCGCTGTCTTTCGCACTGGCCAACAAAATCAAGGCACTGACACCGGAAGGGCTGGACTATGTGTTCTTCACCGGCAGTGGATCGGAATCGGCCGACACGGCGCTCAAGATGGCACGTGCCTACTGGCGTGCCCGTGGTCAGGCCTCCAAGACCTGTTTCATCGGACGCGAAAAGGGCTACCACGGCGTGAACTTCGGCGGCATTTCCGTGGGCGGCATCGGCGGAAACCGCAAGACCTTCGGACAGGGCATCGAAGCAGATCACCTGCCCCACACGCAACCTCCCATGGGTTCCTTCCATCGGGGCCTGCCTCCCGAAGGGGGCCGTGCCCTGGCGGACCGGCTGCTCGACGTGATTGCCCTGCACGATGCCAGCACCATTGCCGCTGTCATCGTCGAGCCCTTCAGCGGGTCGGCCGGGGTGGTGATTCCCCCGCAGGGCTATCTGCAGCGCCTGCGCGAGATATGCACCCAGCATGACATTCTGCTCATCTTCGATGAAGTGATCACCGGATTCGGCCGCAGCGGGGCATGGACGGCTTCCGAAGCCTTCGGCGTCACGCCTGACATCCTGAACTTTGCCAAACAGGTCACCAACGGAGCCCAGCCGCTGGGCGGGGTGGTAGCCAGCAAGACGATCTACGACACCTTCATGGCAGCAGGTGGCCCCGAGTACATGCTCGAATTTGCCCACGGCTACACCTATTCGGCCCACCCTGTGGCCTGTGCGGCAGGGCTGGCGGCGCTTGATCTGCTGGAGCGCGAGGCCATGCCGGAACGCGCACGCACCCTGGCACCGTATTTCGAGCAGGCCGTGCACAGCCTCCGAGGGGCTCCCCATGTGGCCGATATCCGCAATTTCGGTCTGGCTGCAGGCATCAGCATCGCGCCTCTGCCCGGCGAACCTGCCCTGCGCCCCTACGAGGTGGCCATGAAGTGCTGGCAGAAAGGCTTCTATGTACGCTATGGCGGCGACACCATCCAGCTGGCGCCTCCCTTCATCAGTGAGCCGGCCGACATCGACCGTCTGGTGAGCGCCCTGGGAGATGCTCTCTCGGAGGTGGCCTGACAGTGCCCCTTCATGGATCCCTGGCTCAGAGCTCCCGCGCCTGCGGGGGCCTCTCTCCTGTGGGGGAGAGCCAGGTCCTGATGCTGCTTTTTCCCTCCCTCCCGGGCTGCATATCGACAGGCATGCGCCACAGGGTCGGAGGGAATTCCTTCTTCCCTTTGCCTCCCTCCCATTCACGACCATGCAGAAAATCATTGGCCATCTGATCGATGGCACCCTGGTGTCTTCCGATTCCTCCCGTACCCAGCCCGTGTTCGATCCCGCCACCGGAGCCATCCGTGCCCAGGTGGCACTGGCCGACGCTTCCACCGTCGGGGCCGCCATCGCCTCGGCTGAACAGGCCTTTCCGGCATGGCGCAATACGCCTGCGCTCAAGCGGGCGCGCATCATGGCCCGGTTCCGGGTTCTGCTGGAGGAGCAGGCCGACGTGATTGCCGCGCTGATCACGGCCGAGCACGGCAAGGTGCTGTCGGATGCGCATGGCGAGCTGCAGCGGGGCATCGAAAACGTCGAATACGCCAGCTATGCGCCGGAGCTGCTCAAGGGCGAGCACGCCCGCAACGTCGGCCCCGGCATCGACTCGTGGAGCGAATTTCAGGCCCTGGGGGTCACTGCAGGCATCACACCCTTCAACTTCCCTGCCATGGTGCCGCTGTGGATGTGGCCCATGGCTGTGGTCTGCGGCAACACCTTTGTGCTCAAGCCCTCCGAGCGCGCGCCGTCGAGCACGCTGTACATCGCCCGCCTGGCACTGGAGGCTGGCCTCCCCCCTGGGGTGCTCAATGTGGTCAATGGCGACCGCGAGGCCGTGGAGACCCTGCTGCACGACCCGCGGGTGCGGGCAGTGAGCTTTGTCGGCTCCACCCCCGTGGCCGAGCACATCTACGCCGAGGGCTGCAGGGCCGGCAAGCGCGTGCAGGCCCTGGGAGGCGCCAAGAACCATGCGGTGATCATGCCCGATGCCGACATCGCCCAGGCCGTGCATGCCCTCATGGGAGCGGCCTATGGATCCTGCGGCGAACGCTGCATGGCCGTGCCCCTGGCGGTGTGCGTGGGGGACCAGGTGGCCGATGCGCTCATTGCCGGTCTCAAGGAAGAGATTGCCGCCATGCACGTGGGGCCCGGCTCGGACAATACCTGCGACATGGGCCCGCTCGTGACCCGCCAGCATCTCGACAAGGTGCGTGGCTATGTCGATCAGGGTGTGGCCGAAGGTGCCACCCTGCTGGTCGATGGCCGGACGCTCACCGTGCCCGGACATGAGGAAGGCTATTTCATCGGCCCCTGCCTGTTCGACCATGTGCGACCCGGCATGACGATCTATCAGGAAGAAATCTTTGGGCCGGTGCTCGGCATTGTGCGTGTGAACACCCTGGCCGAGGCCATGCAGCTCATCGACGCACACGAATACGGCAACGGCACCTGCATCTTCACGCGCGACGGCGAGGCGGCACGCCATTTCACCGACCATATCCAGGTCGGCATGGTGGGCGTGAACGTGCCTCTGCCGGTGCCGGTGGCCTACCACTCGTTCGGAGGCTGGAAGCGCAGCCTCTTCGGCGACCTGCACGCCTATGGGCCCGATGCCGTGCGCTTTTACACCAAGCGCAAGACCATCACCCAGCGCTGGCCTTCGGCCGGCGTGCGCGAAGGCAGTGTGTTCAGCTTCCCATCGAGCCGCACCTGACCATCCCTGTGCCGGCAGGCATCCGGCCACCGGCACCGGGCAGGGTTCCGGCGCCAGTGGACACGGCTGCGGGAGCGACATGTCGCACCTTGCCGGCTGCAGGGGGGCGCAGCGTCATAGGGATGATGACGCTGCCGTGACAGAACCGCCACCGCAGGTTGTATATTGGCAGGCAACAGACACGCAAGTCCTTCTGGCACGCTGCCCATGCCGTGGTGGTGGTTGGTGTGTTGCCATAGACCTCATCTCCCGTACCCATGCCCCTGCCTCCTCCTCCCAAGAAACCTGCCAGCCTGCTGGATTCCCAATACTTCCAGCCGCGCAAGCTCTCCGAAGCCGACGCCGATCCTGCCGACGTGCCCCTGCAGGCCACGGCCTCTGCCGCAGAGACCGACTCCGCTCCTTCCCCGGCGGCACCCGCTCCGCGCAAGACAGCCACGCGCAAGCGCAAGGCTGCGCTCATGGAACCCATGCCTCAGGCCGAGCCTGCCGCTGCTCCCGAGGCGGCGGACACATCTTCCTCCTTGCCTGACACCGCAAAGCCTGCTGGCGCACCCGACCGGGCAGCCAAGCCCGCACGCCGCGCCCGCAAGAGCGCAGGGAATGCGTCTGCGGCATCGACGCCCGCTCCTGCAGCCCCTGTTGCCCCCGTGACAGCGCGCACCGCGCCGGCCGAACCGCAGCCGCGTGTCCCGGCCAGGAGCGTACAGACTCCCGTGCGCAGTGCCCCTCCTGCATCGCAGGCGGCCCCCTCGTCCGCAGAGGCACCGGCGGCCCGCAAGCTCTTTGTGCTCGATACCAACGTGCTCATGCACGACCCAATGAGCCTGTTCCGCTTTCAGGAACACGACATCTACCTCGCGCTCATCGTGCTCGAGGAAATGGACAACCACAAGAAGGGGGTCACCGAAGTGGCCCGCAATGTGCGCCAGACCAGTCGCACACTCGATGCCCTGGTCGAAGCCGTACATCGACAGGACCTGTCCGACGGCATGCCGCTCGACGCCACCGGCCACCGCGAAGCCACCGGCCGGCTCTTCTTCCAGACCGAGGCACTGCGCTCCACGCTGCCCGACTCCCTGCCCCAGGGCAAGGCAGACAACCAGATCCTCGGCGTCGTGGCTGCACTCGAACAGCTCCATCCCGGGCGCGAAGTGGTGCTGGTCTCCAAGGACATCAACATGCGTGTCAAGGCACGTGCGCTGGGTCTGCCCGCCGAGGACTACCAGAACGACAAGACCCTCGACGACGACGAGCTGCTCTACAACGGCACGCTTCCCCTGCCCCCGGACTTCTGGGACACCCCAGACCGGATCGAAAGCTGGCAGGAAGGTGCATACACCTTCTACCGCGTGCACGGCCCGCTTGCGCAGCAGATGCTGGTCAACCAGTTCGTCTACTTCGAGCAGCCCGGTGAACCCAGCCTGTACGCCCGCGTGGTGGAAATCCGGGGCGACAGTGCCGTGCTCAAGACCCTGCGCGACTGCACGCACCCCAAACACGCAGCCTGGGGAGTCACGGCCCGCAACCGCGAGCAGAACTTCGCCATGAACCTGCTGCTCGATCCCGAGATCGACTTCGTCACGCTCACCGGCACGGCAGGTACCGGCAAGACCCTGCTGGCGCTGGCCTGTGGCCTCACCCAGGTGCTCGACGAGCGCCGCTACACCGAGATCATCATGACCCGCGCCACGGTGAGCGTGGGCGAGGACATCGGCTTTCTCCCCGGCACCGAAGAAGAAAAGATGGGGCCCTGGATGGGCGCGCTCGACGACAACCTCGAATTCCTCACCAAGGGCGAAGGCTCGGGCAACGGCGGTGCCGGCGAATGGGGACGTGCCGCGACACAGGAACTGGTGCGCAGCCGCATCAAGATCAAGAGCATGAACTTCATGCGCGGCCGCACCTTCATGAACAAGTTCGTCATCATCGACGAGGCCCAGAACCTCACCCCAAAGCAGATGAAGACGCTCATCACCCGGGCCGGCCCGGGAACCAAGATCATCTGCATGGGCAACCTGGCCCAGATCGACACGCCCTACCTCACCGAAGGCTCCTCCGGCCTTACCGCCGTGGTGGACAAGTTCAAGGGCTGGCCCCACAGCGGGCACATCATGCTGGCCCGTGGCGAACGCTCCCGCCTGGCCGATTTCGCCAGCGAAGTGCTCTGAATCCACAGCAGGAGTCGCTGCAGCACCTGCTGTGACGATGCCCGGCAAGGCCTGCGGCACTGCGCCATGCAGTTCTGTAGTGCCTTGTCGCGCCGTGGTGTGCTGTCGTGTGCATGCTGCCCTTGGCCCTTGCCTGGCCAGCGCCCTGTCTCCGCTGCAGTATCGTCTTGCCCAGCCCTGTTTCCAGACATGCCGGACATGCCCATGCCCTCTCTTGCCGCCATCCGCATGGTGGTCGATTTTCCCGATGCACAGGGCGGGATGGAGCGGCTCGTCTTCACACAGGCGCACCGCGTATGCATGGCATGGCAGACCGATCAAGTGGCCGATGCGCTGGCGGAGGTCGATGCAGCCACGCGCCGGGGAGCCTGGGCAGTAGGCTATGTCGCCTATGAAGCCGCTGCGGCATGGCTGTCTCTGGCGACACCGCCTGCCGCATCGTCTTCTGTGCAGCCGCTGGTGGCCTTTGCCCTGTTCGACGCTCCAGATTCCGCCCCGGACTATGCCCAGGGCACCCAGGGCCTGCCCATCCATGCCGCCCAGCTCCCCGAATCTGCTGCGCCTGCGGATGCCCCTGTCTGGCACATGGCAGAAGATGCAGCCCAGCACCAGGCAGCCATCACAGCCATCCGGGAAGCGATTGCTGCCGGAGAGGTCTACCAGGTCAACCACACCCTGCGCCTGCATGCGCAGGCACGGACGCAGGCCTCCGAACACCCCTTGGGCCTCTGGCACTACCACGAGGCCTTGCGCCAGCGTCAGCAGGCCCGCTACAGCGCCTGGCTGGACTGGGGCGATGAACAGGTGCTGTCGCTGTCGCCCGAGCTGTTCTTCGACTGGGACCGGCACACGGGACACATCGTCACTCGTCCCATGAAAGGGACCGCTCCACGCGGTGCCACCCCGGCCGAAGATGCAGCACAGGCCCAGGCCCTGCGTTCCAACACCAAGGAGCGGGCCGAAAACGTCATGATCGTCGACCTGCTGCGCAACGACCTGGGACAGATCGCCACGACAGGCAGCGTGCAGGTTCCCCGGCTTTTCACGACCGAGCCTTACCCCACCCTGTGGCAAATGACGAGCACCGTGGAAGCCACCGTCAGGCCAGAGACCACCCTCCCAGATGTGTTGCGGGCGCTCTTTCCATGCGGTTCGATCACCGGAGCGCCCAAGCGCAAGGCCATGGCACGCATTGCCGGGCAGGAAGCCGAACCCCGGGGGGTGTACTGCGGTGCCGTGGGAATTGTGCATCCTTACAGGGCCGTCTTCAACGTCGCCATCCGTACCTTGGTGGCCGATGCCAGCGGCCGGCTTACCTCTGGCGTGGGCAGCGGGATCACCTGGTCATCAAACGCACAGGCCGAATATGCCGAAGCACAGCTCAAGGCCCGCTTTCTCGATACCCCTCCGCTGCCGCAGCCCGACTTTGCCCTGTTCGAGACCCTGCTGCTGGTCGATGGGCGCTATGCCCTGCTGCCCCTGCATCTGGATCGCATCGAAGCGTCGGCCCGTGCCTGGAACTTCCGCCCTGTGTCCCGCGCTCAGCGCAAGTCTGCTCTCGACGCCTGTGCCCGCATGCATTCCGGCGGATGCTGGCGGGTGCGCCTCGTGCAGACGGCCGAAGGCACCCTGTCGACCACTGCCACCCTTTTGCAGGGCGATGTTTCTCCGGCGCTGCGCATCTGGTCCAGCGATGGACTGGCGCCGGTTCACTGGCTTTCTCCTCCTGCAGGAGAGGCGCTGTCAGCCCCCCCCCAGCCCATAGCCTGGGCCGATGCTCCCATGCCAGACACCCTGCGTCCCTGGCTGCTGCACAAGACCACGCGTCGCAGCCACTACGACCGTGCCAGCTCCCTTCATCCCGACGCCTGGGATGTCCTGCTGTACACACACTCGGGCCAGATCACCGAAACCACCCGCGCCAACATGGTGCTGCATACCGCCGATGGCCGGTGGCTGACGCCTCCCCGTACTGCGGGGCTGCTGGCTGGCACGCTGCGCGAGGCACTGCTGCAGCGTGGCGTGCTGGAAGAAGCCCCCTTGCCCATGGAGCGGCTGCGGGTGCTGGCTCCAGACGAAACCCTGTGGGCCGTGAACAGCGTGCGTGGCTGGGTACGCATGGCCCCACCAGCAGACTCCTGACCCAGCCAGCGCCGAGCGGATGGCGCCCTCTCAGAATTCTTCGGGCATGCTGGCAAGGCTCTCGAACTTGGTCAGGGGCTTGATGAAGGCAAGCTTCACGGTACCGGTCGGGCCATTGCGCTGCTTGCCGATGATGATCTCGGCCACTCCGGGTTCGCGGCTTTCCTTGTTGTAGTAGTCATCCCGGTAGATGAACATGATGACGTCGGCATCCTGCTCGATGGCGCCTGATTCGCGCAGGTCACTCATCATGGGACGCTTGTCGGTACGGGTTTCCACGCTGCGGTTGAGCTGCGAGAGCGCGATCACTGGACACTGCAGCTCCTTGGCCAGCATCTTGAGGCCCCGCGAAATCTCGCTGAGCTCGGTGGCGCGGTTTTCGCTGCTGGCGCCCCCGCTGCCACTCATGAGCTGCAGGTAATCGACCACGATCAGGCCCAGCTTGCCGCACTGGCGCGCCAGCCGCCGGGCGTTGGCGCGCAGCTCGCTGGGCGTCAGGCCCGGCGTTTCGTCGATGTGCATGGACACGGTGCGCAGCTTTTCGATGGCCTCGGTCAGGCGGGGCCACTCCTCGTCGGTCAGCTTGCCGGTGCGCAGCCGCCCCTGGTCGATGCGCCCGATGGAACCCACGATACGCACGGCCAGCTGGGCAGCGCCCATTTCCATCGAGAACACGGCCACCGGCAGGCCTTCGGTCAGCGCCACATGCTCGGCAATATTGATCGCAAAGGCCGTTTTCCCCATGGAAGGCCGTGCCGCCAGAATCACCAGATCCCCCGCCTGCATGCCACTGGTCATGCGGTCGAGGTCATAGAACCCCGTGGGCACCCCCGTGATGTCATTGGGGTTGTCGGCCATTTCCTGCACCCGGTCGAGCAGCTCCACCACCAGCGATTCCATCGGCTGGAAGCCCTCCTTCATGCGGGAACCTTCCTCGCCGATCTTGAAGATCTTCTGCTCGGCCTGATCCAGAATCTTGTCGACCGGCATGCCCTGAGGATTGAAGGCGGTAGTCGCAATTTCGTCGCTGGCTGTCACAAGCTTGCGCAGGATCGATCTTTCACGCACGATTTCTGCATAGCGACGGATGTTGCTGGCGCTTGGCACATACTGCGCCAAGGCATTGAGGTAGATCAGCCCCCCCACCTCGTCGGCCTTGCCCAGGCTCTGCAGCGTCTCGAACACCGTGATCACATCGGCTGGCTTGCTGGCGTTGATGAGCTTGCCGATGGACTCGAACACCATCTGGTGCTCGTAGCGGTAAAAGTCCTTGGGGACCAGCAGGTCGGCCACGCGGTCCCAGGCATTGTTGTCGAGCAGCAGCCCGCCGAGCACGCTGGATTCGGCCTCCACCGAATGCGGTGGCACCCGCAGCTGGGCAATGCGCTCGTCGGAAGCGCCGCCATAGTCCGGATAGCTGGGGTAATCTGGCATGTCCTGCGGAATGTCGGGAAGGGCGTCCTGGGGGTGATTCATGATGGAAATGGGTAGATCGACTGGACATCCGGATACGGAAGCCAGGCCGATATGGTAGAGGATTCCCCCTCCACACCCTGTGCACAATCCTGTGGACAAGCTGTGATCTTCCGATTTTCTCAGGGCCATCGCCAGCCTGTTTTCCGTGGTCCATCCGGAGCAGCTCACCACCTTTTGCCCGTCTGGGCTCGCACGGCCCTGCATCGTACAATCGTTCGATTTTCTGCAACTTCCTCCTGTCCATCATGCATCCGGTCATCCTGAGCGGCAGCGGCCTCTGGGTCGCTCCCCACACCATCACCAATGACGAACTGGTCGCGTCCTACAACGCATATGCCCAGGCCTACAACGCTCAGCATGCGGCTGCCATTGCGGCCGGCGAACAGGCGGCCCTGCCGGAATCCAATGCGGCCTTCATCGAGAAGGCTTCGGGCATCCGCCAGCGCTACGTGATCGACAAGGAAGGCGTGCTCGATCCCCAGCGCATGCGTCCGCGTCTGGTTCCGCGTCCCGACGACGAGCTCTCGCTGATGGCCGAAATCGCCGTCGATGCAGGCCGCCAGGCGCTCGAAGCCGCCCGTTGCGATGGCCGGGACCTCGATCTGGTCATCTGCGCCGCCTCCAACATGCAGCGTGCCTACCCGGCCATGGCCATCGAGATCCAGCATGCCCTCGGTGCAGGCGGACATGCCTTCGACATGAATGTCGCCTGCTCCTCGGCCACCTTCGGCATCAGTCAGGCAGTCAATGCCATTGCCACGGGACAGGTCCGACGGGCGCTGGTGGTCAATCCCGAACTCACTTCCGCGCATCAGGCATGGATGGACCGGGACTGCCATTTCATCTTTGGCGATGTCTGCACCGCCGTGGTGCTGGAGCGCGCTGGCGACTCCGTGGCAGCGCATCGCTGGGAAGTGCTCGGCAGCCGGCTGGCCACCCGCTTCTCCAACAACATCCGCAACAACGCCGGCTTCATGAGCCGTGCCGAGGACCGCAACCCCGCAGACCGGGATCAGCTCTTCATGCAGGAAGGCCGCAAGGTGTTCAAGGAAGTCTGTCCCATGGCTGCGGAACACATCACCGCCCAGATCGAGGACTGTGGCCACCTGCCGGAACATATCCGTCGGTTCTGGCTGCATCAGGCCAATCTGAGCATGAACCACCTGATCGCCAGGCGCCTGCTCGGACACGAGCCCTCCTTCGACGAGGCGCCCGTGATCCTCGACGAATTCGCCAATACCGCGTCGGCTGGCTCGATCATTGCCTTCCATCGCCACCAGCAGGACCTGGAGGCAGGCGACCTGGGCGTGATCTGCTCCTTCGGGGCCGGCTACTCCATCGGCAGTCTGCTGCTGCGCAAGCAGTGAAGGCTCGCCCCGTTTCCTTCCCAGCTGCCACACCAAACAGCAAGGCTCCCACCCCCTGAACGGGAACGGGAGCCTGGTGATGCCGGAGGGGCTTGGGCAGCCCCGCTGATCAGATGGCGTCTTCGTTCATCTCGCCCGTGCGAATGCGGATCACGTTCTCGACCGGCGACACAAAAATCTTGCCGTCTCCGATCTTGCCGGTGCGCGTGGCCTTGATGATGGCATCGACGCAGCTGTCCACATCGCCATCGTTCACCACCAGCTCCACCTTCATCTTGGGCAGAAAGTCCACCACATATTCAGCGCCGCGATACAGCTCGGTATGTCCCTTCTGGCGACCGAAGCCCTTGACCTCGGTCACGGTCAAGCCCGTGACGCCACATTCGGCCAGTGCCTCGCGAACCTGGTCGAGCTTGAACGGCTTGATGACGGCGGTAATCTGTTTCATGGGGGAAAGGTCTCCTCAGCTGACAAAAACACAATAAAACGACAGGGCTCTCGTACGCACCTGTCCGCATGCAGGACTTTACCCCATGCCGCGCCGTCCTCTGGAGAACGCGTGCAGGGGCGAGTGAATTCACTCCATGCGCTCGCGGAAGGCATTGACCAGCGGATAGCGCCAATCCTTGCCGTAGCTGCGGTGCGTGATGCGGATGCCCACAGGCGCCTGCTGGCGCTTGTACTCGTTGATGCGAATGAGCCGAGTCACCTGCTGCACTGCCTCGGCTGGAAGCCCATCGGCAACGATGTCCGCCATGGGCACATCGTTTTCCATGTAGCGCATCACGATGGCATCGAGCACCTCATAGGGAGGCAGGCTGTCCTGGTCGGTCTGGTCGGGCCGGAGTTCCGCACTCGGCGCACGGGTGATGATCCGGTCGGGAATGGGTTCGCGCCCAGTCCCGTAGGGATCATGCGCATTGCGCCACCGCGCCAGCGCATAGACCTGGGTCTTGAGCAGGTCCTTGATGGGAGCGAATCCGCCGGCCATGTCCCCATACAGGGTGCAATATCCTGTGGAGAGCTCGCTCTTGTTGCCCGTAGTGAGCACCAGACAGCCCAGCTTGTTGGAAATGCCCATCAGCAGGGTGCCACGGATGCGCGCCTGAATGTTCTCCTCGGCTGTATCCTCGGGAAGCCCCTCGAACACGCCCGCCAGTGCCGACCGGAACGCCTCGAAGGCGGGCAGGATGCGGATCTCGTCGTACCGCACCTGCAGCCGCTCCGACATGTCGCGCGCATCGAGCCAGGAAATATCGGCCGTGTAGGGCGAAGGCATCATCACCGCACGCACGTTGTCGCGCCCGAGAGCATCCACCGCAATCGCCAGCACCAGGGCCGAATCGATGCCTCCGGACAGCCCCAGCACCACCCGCTCGAACCCGCTCTTGCGAACGTAGTCGCGTGTCCCCGTGACCAGGGCGTGCCATACCTCTTCGCTGCTGAATCGGTGCTGGTAGGGCGGCAGGCCGATCACACCATCGCGTTCTGCCGCAGGTTCGATGCGGGCCTGCAGCCCGCACGGCAATCCGGGCGCCACAGGTGGCTCCACGTCCACCCGCCAGAAATCCTCGACGAAGCTGCGTGCACGTCCAGCCAGGGTGCCATCTGCATGCATGCAGAACGATCCCCCGTCGAACACCAGTTCGTCGTGTCCCCCCACCATGTGGGCATAGAGAGTCGGCACCTTCAGCCGGCTCGACAGCTCGGCCAGCCGGCGCTCCCGATCCCGCGCCTTGCCCATGTGGTAGGGAGAGGCATTCACGATGGCCAGCACCTGTGCCCCTGCGGCCACAGCAGCAGCACCCGGCTCGTCGAACCAGCAGTCTTCGCAGATCAGCAGGCCTATGCGCACGCCCTGCACCTCGATCACACAGGGAGCCGTGCCGGGAGTGAAATAACGCAGCTCATCAAACACCTGGTAGTTGGGCAATTTCTGCTTGGCATACCAGGCCACGCGCTGCCCTTCCCGCAGCACGGACACGGCATTGTGGTGCTGCGGCACAGTCACGCAGCGCGTGCGCAGGCTGTCATTGCCACTGGGGTGACCCACCACCACGGAGAACCCCTTCAGATCGGACAGCGCACTGGCGACAGCCTCCACGGCTTCGTCGCAGGCCTTCTGAAACGCCGGCCGCTGCCACAGATCCTGTGCCGGATAGCCGCAGATGGACATTTCGGGCGTGAGCATCAGGTGCGCTCCATCCGCATGGGCATGCCGTGCTGCCCGAATGATGGCCTCGACATTGCCGGCAAAATCACCCACCCGGGGATTGAGCTGGGCCACATGGATACGCAGAGTCATGAAGATCGTGGTGAAGAAAGAAAAAACACAGAATCCAGCGCTACCGCAGACAGTGTCATCGCACCAGCCGGACTGACCTGCCTGCGATTATGACGCAGCCCACGACGCCCCTCCCGATGGGCGGCCGCACCCTGTGCGAGCCCCTCACGGCAGAAACAGCTCCTGCAGGTCACTCAGAAAATCGAATCCCCGCTCCGTGGGACACACATGATGCAGATCGCGGGTGATCCATCCACGGCGCTCGGCTTCGTCGAGTCCCCGTTCCACGGCAGTAGGTGCAAGCCCCGTGTGCTGCACGAACAGGGCCGGATCGAACCCATGGCGCAGCCGCAGCGCATTGAGCATGAACTCGAAGGGCAGCTCCTCCCGCGCCACTTCGTGCTCCTGCGCCAGTGCATGCCCTTCGAGAGCCTGCTGCATGTAGCGCTGCGGATCGCGGACCTTGATCTGCCGGACCACACGGTGGGCAAAGCTGATCTTGCCATGCGCTCCGGCCCCGATGCCGAGATAGTCGCCGAAGGTCCAGTAATTGACGTTGTGCACGCACCGATGTCCCGGTCGTGCGTAGGCCGATACCTCATAGCGGTCCAGTCCCACCCGTGCCGTGGCTTCGGTCAGGACATCGAGCATGGCGTAGGCGGTATCCTCGTCGGGAAGCGCCTGCGGAGGATATTTGGCAAAGTAGGTGTTGGGCTCGACCGTGAGATGGTAGATGCTGAGGTGCGGCGGCTCAAAGGCCATGGCCTGTGCAATGTCCTGCTGCAATTCCTCCCCCGTCTGCCCCGGCAGGGCATACATCAGGTCGAGATTGAATGTCTGGAAGCTGCGGGCCGCCTCCTCCACAGCGGCGCGCGCCTGCCGCCCGTCGTGTACCCGGCCCAGCGCCTGCAGATGCCTGTCGTTGAAGCTCTGCACACCCATCGACAGCCGCGTCACCCCTGCTGCGGCAAAGGCAGCAAACCGCTCGCGCTCGAAGGTGCCTGGATTGGCCTCCATGGTGATTTCGCACAGCGGCACCAAGGGCAGGAGTGCACGGATGCGGCTGATCAGCTCGGCCACGGCATCGGGCGAGAACAGACTGGGCGTGCCTCCACCGAGAAACACACTGTGCACAGGACGTCCCCAGACCAGAGGCAGGGCCTGCTGCAGGTCGGCCATCAGGGCATCGATGTAGGGCTGCTCGGGCAATGGGGACTCAGAGGTCGCCCACGCATGCGAATTGAAGTCGCAATAGGGACATTTGCGCAGGCACCAGGGCAGATGCACATACAGAGACAGTGGAGGCAGCGAGGCCAGCTGCAGGGCTCCGGGCCGCATGTAGTCCATGATGTCCCGCACCGGCTCGGTGGCAGCCACTATCGCAGGCAGGGTCATGGACGTGCCGCCTCCGCAAACCAGGTGGCTCGCAGCAGGCGCAGCATCTCCTGCGCTGCCTGTCCACGGTGGCTCAAGCGGTTCTTTTCCTCGGGAGGAAGCTGGGCAAAGGTGCAGCCCTTCGAGGGAATGTACATCACAGGGTCGAACCCGAAACCATGCGTGCCCACGGGTTCGCGCGTGATTTCCCCCACGGCCCGTCCCACGGCCACCAAGGGCTCGGGATCATCGGGCGAGCGCAATGCCACCAGCGTGCTCACCAGAGCCGCGCGTCGCCGGGGTTCCTCGCGCATCTGTTCGAGCAGTGCCCTGACATTCTGGTCATCTCCCTTGGGATAGCCGAACTGGGTGGCATAGTAGGCCGTCTGCACGCCGGGCAGGCCACCAAAGGCATCCACGCACAGCCCCGCATCATCGGCAATGGCCGGCAGTCCGGTCAGACGGCTGGCATGGCGTGCCTTGGCCAGAGCGTTTTCCAGAAAGGTGTGAAAGGGTTCCTCAGCCTCGGGAACTCCCAGCGCTCCCTGGGGCACCAGCTCCACGCCCAGGACACCGAAGAGGGCCTGCAGCTCCACGAGCTTGCCCTGATTGTGCGATGCGAGAACGATGCGCATGCCGATCGCCCTCACTCTGCCAGCGCGCGCGCCTGCAGCGCATGCAGCTCCACAATGCCCTTCTCGGCCAGTGCCAGCAGGGTATCGAGCTCCTGTCGGCTGAAAGGAGCTCCTTCGGCTGTCCCCTGCACCTCGATGAAACGCCCTGCTCCGGTCATCACCACATTCATGTCCGTGTCGCAGCACGAATCCTCGGTGTATTCCAGATCGAGAAGCGGAGTGCCGTTCACGATGCCCACGGAAATGGCTGCGACCGGCTCCCGCACGGGACTCTGCGCGAGCTTGCCTTCGCGCATCAGCACGGCCACGGCATCCTGCAGAGCCACATAGGCGCCGGTGATCGACGCAGTGCGGGTACCGCCATCGGCCTGCAGCACATCGCAGTCGAACTGGATGGTGCGTTCGCCCAGCGCCTTCAGATCCACCACTGCGCGCAGGGAACGGCCTATGAGCCGCTGGATTTCCTGCGTGCGGCCCGATTGCTTGCCCTTGGCTGCCTCGCGGGCCGTGCGTGTGTGGGTGGAGCGGGGGAGCATGCCGTACTCAGCCGTCAGCCATCCCTCGCCGCTGCCCTTCTTGAACGGGGGCACCTTTTCTTCCACGGAGGCAGTGCACAGCACCTTCGTGTTGCCGAACTCGACCAGCACCGATCCTTCGGCATGCATGGTGTAGTGGCGGGTGAGGCGCACAGGGCGCATTTCATTCGGGCGGCGACCGCCCGAGCGTACATTCGCTTCGGTTGTCATGGAGTCAGTTCTGTTCGTTCTTCTTGAGAGGGCCGCCTCGCTGGATGGCGGCATTGATTTCGGCAATGGAACGCTCGATGTCGTCTTCGTTGAGCTCGTTTTCCGTCTCGCTGTCCCAGCCTGCAGCCTGGATCGTGGAAGCAAACACCCCATCGAGGATGCTGTCGGTCACGACTTCCGCACCCTCGGTGGCAGGCATTTCCCAGCTCAGCGCCAGGGCGGTGGTATTGTCGCACCCGGGGCCACCGCGACGCAGGGCCTCTTCCACAAGATCAGGCACGCATTCGGCCAGCGGCTTGTCGATATTGGATACGCCCTTCACCACATCCTCGTCACTCATGGTGCCCCACAGGCCATCCGAGCACAGCAGAATGCGATCGCCCTGCTGCAGCAGCATGGGCAGGGACACATCGAAGATCGGCCGGCTCGGAGATCCCAGGCAGGTGAAGAGCACATTGCGGTTGATGTGCATGGACTTGGTCACGTAATGCTCACCCTGCTCCATGTAGCTGTGGTCGCGCGTGCGCACCAGCAGACTGCCGTTCCGGATCATGTAGAGCCGCGAATCACCGCAGTGCACCCATGTGGCATGCCCTTCCTGCACGATGACCGCCACCAGCGTGGTGCGGGGCGTATCGGGCATGTCGGTATCCCCCGCATACCGCAGAATCTGATGATGCGCGTTCATCAGGGCGTTCGAGAGAAACTCCGCAGGTTTGCGCACAGTGGGCTTGGCTTCGGCCTGGAACTGGGCTGCCATGGACTGAAGGGCAATCTGGGCCGCCACCTCCCCTTCCACATGCCCACCCATGCCGTCCGCGAGCACGAACAGGGCTGCATCACGGGTATAGCAATAGCCCATGCGATCTTCGTTCTTCTTGCGACCGCCGCGGCGGCTGAGCTGGAACACGCTGAATTTCATGCCTGCCTCTTTTGTTGTCGGACCCTGTCACACCCATTGCCGGGCATGTTGCTTGAATGCGCCGATCCCCTGAAATACAGGCCACGCCTCTGTTTCCCGCCGAGCACGGCCCGTTACCGCACACTCAGATATTTCTGGGAATAGAGCCTCAACCCATCCGCTTCAAGCTCCTTGGTCAGCGCATGCACTGATTGTGGCCGAGAAAGAGGATCAAGTGCCATGCACCACTCCACCATCTCGATGAGGGAATCGGAATAGATGCGCCGGACCTTGGACAGTGCCAGAGTCAGGCGATCCTTTTCGAGACGCTGCGGTGCCGCGTTGGGAGGGTAGCCCAGCATGCACACGAACATGCACGCACCAATGGCATAGATGTCGGTCCAGGGCCCCAGCTCCCCCTTGCGCCGGTACATCTCAGGAGCAGCGAAGCCCGGAGTGTACATGGGGCGGACGAAATTGATCTCGTGATTGATCACCTCGCGCGCAGCCCCGAAGTCGATCAGCACGGCACGGTCCTCGTTGGTGATGAAGATATTGGCCGGCTTGATGTCGAGGTGCAGCATGCGGTGCTGGTGCACGATGCGCAGCCCGCGCAGCACTTCCTCGAACAGCGAACGGATGGTGGCCTCATGGAATACGCGCGGTTTCTTGAGCGATCGGGCAGTAAGAATGAAATCCTGCAGGGAAGCCCCTTCAAGCAGGTTCATCACCATGTAGACCGTTTCGTTCTCACGGAAGAAGTTGAGCACCCGCACGACGGAGTCGTGCGAAATCTGTGCCAGCGCACGCCCTTCCTCGAAGAAGCTCTTGAGCCCGAGGCGGTACAGGGAAATCTTCTCGGGCTGGATCACCGGCACGAACTGACCGACTTCCCGCGTGCAAAGCGCTGCCGGAAGGTATTCCTTGATGGCCACACGACGCCCTGCGGAATCGATGGCGAAATACACCAGCCCGAACCCCCCCGCAGCAATCTGCTTGACGATCCGGTAGTCCCCCAGCTGGGTGCCAGGTGCCAGCGGTGCGGGCTTGACTTTGGCAACAGTGGTCATGGTGGGCTGATCGACACGAAGGACAAATGCGCGAAGGCTATACTTGGCACACCCTGCGCGGCCTGCGGCTGCATACGGAATGCCTAGTGAGGAATGAATGCCAGTTTACAGCATGACAGGCTACGCGAGCCTGCAAATCCCGGTCGTCCCTTCGGCAACCGGCAGCGACAGCGCCAAATCCGTCACGGAATCCGAGCATGTCTGGCAGCTCACGCTGGAACTGCGCAGCGTGAACAGCCGTTTCCTCGACCTGGCCTTCCGCCTGTCCGATGAGCTTCGTCCGTTCGAGTCGCTGGCACGTGAACAGCTGCAGCGGCGTCTGCATCGCGGCAAGCTGGAACTGCGCGCCTCGCTCGAATATGGCGGCACCGCCAGCGGCGCCGCAGCCGACATGCCTGCCGTTGCAACGCTTCAGCGACTGGCTTCCTGCGAAGAAGCCATTCGCTCCTGGATGCCGCAGGCCATGCCGCTGTCGGTCGCTGACGTCCTGCGCATTGCCGGCACCGCCCGCCCCACCCTTCCCATGGATGCCCTGTCCCGGACTTTTGCATCTGCCGTGACCGCCCTGCTCGACCAGATGCAGCAGACCCGTGCCACCGAAGGCAAACAGCTCGCCGACAGCCTGCTGGAACGGGTAGATGCCCTGCGCACGCTTGCCCGCGAAGCCGAACCGCTGATCCCCCAGCTGGTTGCCCAGCAAAAGCAGCGTTTCCTCGACCGCTGGAACGATGCTCTGCAGACCGCTTCCCGGCAGGGCCACATTCCGGAAACAGCCGAGGAGCGGGCACTGACCGAGGCCACGGCCTTTGCCATCCGCATCGATGTGGCCGAAGAGCTGACCCGCCTGCAGGCACATCTCGATACCATCGAGAAGCACCTGCGGGACGGAGGCGAGCTGGGCAAGCGGATGGAGTTCCTCATCCAGGAACTGCACCGTGAAGCCAACACACTGGGCTCCAAATCCGCCTCCCTGGAAACATCCCGCATCTCCGTGGACATGAAGGTCCTCATCGAGCAGATGCGCGAGCAGGTCCAGAACATCGAGTGATCCACCATCCCACGTCATCATGACCGCAGTTTCTTCTTGCAGCGCCCGGGAATATCCGGGCAATCTCTTTGTCGTTTCCGCTCCGAGCGGAGCCGGAAAATCCAGTCTCGTCAGGGCTCTCATGGAGGTCGATGGAGGCGTGCAGGCTTCCATTTCCCACACCACCCGAGCTCCCCGCGGACAGGAAAAGCATGGTCGTGAATACTATTTCGTCGATGGCTCGACCTTCGACCGCATGGTGCAGGAAGGCGATTTCCTCGAATGGGCCAGCGTGCACGGCAACCGCTATGGCACCTCGCGTCAGGCAGTCGAAGCCCGCATTGCCGCCGGAGGCGATGTGCTGCTCGAGATCGATTTCCAGGGCGCATTGCAGATCAAGCGGATTTTTCCCCACGCCGTGCTGATCTTCATTCTTCCCCCCAGTCTGGAGGAATTGCGTGCCCGCCTGGAGCGTCGCGGAGAAGACAGCTCGGACACCATCGAACAGCGTCTTGTCAACGCCGAGCACGAGATGCAGCAGGCCCAAAATTTCGATTTTGTTATAATCAACGAATCATTCGAGCGTGCGCTCTTCGATCTCAAGAGCATCGTGCACGCCCAGCGTCTCAAGTTCGTTGCGCAGCTCCGCTCCAAGGCGGATGTTTTTGCGCAGCTGCGCATCAATTGACAGGAGTGTCCCCTCATGGCCCGCATCACTGTGGAAGATTGCCTGGAAAAAATCCCCAACCGCTTTCAGCTCGTGCTCGCAGCCACCTATCGTGCCCGCATGCTGAGCCAGGGCCACACCGCCAAGGTGGAAAGCCGCAACAAGCCCGGTGTCACTGCCCTGCGTGAAATCGCAGAAGGCAAGGTAGGCCTCGAAATGCTCAAGAAGGTTCCGACCTGAGCTTTGCGCATACGCTGCGCTTTGAAGCCACCGTCCAGGGCACCTCGCGAGGTGCCTTTTTGTTGCCTGATCCACGCAGCCTGTCTACCCTGTGCACGCACTCCTGCATGGGAGAGTCCTGTCGAGCAGGCAGAGTTGAGGTTAAGATTCCTGACATAGGCGCCGAACCGCTGCATGGGGTAGTCAGGACGGCGTGCACTGTTTCCACCATGGTCAATTCCGCCGCCGAAAATGCTTCCGCCGCCAGTTTTGCGGCGCTGCTCACCAAACTGGACTATCTGAGTCCAGAAGACATAGCGCGCGTACGCAAGGCCTACAAGCTGGCGGACCGCGCGCACCTGGGGCAGATGCGCAAGAGCGGCGAACCGTACATCACCCATCCGATCGCGGTCGCTGCACAGTGTGCCGAGTGGAAGCTCGACGCACAGGCTCTCATGGCTGCCCTGCTCCATGACACCATGGAAGATACGGGGGTCACCAAGGCTCAGCTCACGGAAGAGTTCGGTGCCCATGTGGCAGACCTGGTCGACGGCCTGACCAAGCTCGACAAGCTCCAGTTCAGCACCCGCCAGGAAAATCAGGCAGAGTCCTTCCGCAAGATGCTGCTGGCCATGGCCAACGATGTACGCGTCATCCTGGTGAAGCTGGCCGACCGCACGCACAACATGCGCACGCTCTCCGACATGAAGCCGGAGGCACAGAAGCGCATAGCCGCAGAGACGCTCGAGATCTACGCTCCCATCGCCAACCGACTGGGTCTGAATCGTGCCTACCGCGAGCTGGAGGATCTGTCCTTCAAATACCTGCATCCGTGGCGCTACCAGACGCTGGTGAAGGCCATCGAACGTGCCCGCAGCCGCAGGCGCCACCTTGTGCAGGAAGTTCAGAAGAACGTCGAGAATGCCTTTGCGGCAGCCGGGCTGCATGCCCGCATCAGCGCACGCGAGAAGACCATCTATTCGATCTACCGCAAGATGGATACCAAACGGCAGAGCTTTGCCGACCTGTACGACATCTACGGTTTCCGCATCATCGTGCCGACCAATACCGACTGCTATATCGCACTCGGCATCCTGCATTCGCTCTACAAGCCAGTGCCCCAGCGGCTCAAGGATTTCATTGCCATTCCCAAGGACAACGGCTATCAGTCCCTGCACACGACGCTGGTGGGCCCGGCCGGCATCCACGTCGAGTTCCAGATGCGTACCGACGCGATGCACCAGGTAGCAGAATCGGGGGTGGCTGCCCACTGGCTCTACAAAAGCCAGAACGAACAGACCCTGCAGGCCACGGCAGACGGCAAGGACGCCAAGCCAGCCAACTGGCTCAAGAGCCTGCTCGACATCCAGAAGGAGACACTGGATTCCAACGAGTTTCTCGACCATGTGCGGCTCAACCTCTTTCCCGAGGATGTGTTTGTCTTCACACCCAAGAACCGCATCATGTCGCTGCCGCGGGGAGCGACGGTGATCGATTTTGCCTATGCCATTCACAGTGACGTGGGGGATCAGGCTGTCTCGGCTGTCGTCAACAACCAGCCGGCTGCCTTGCGTACCGAACTGCACAGCGGAGATGTCGTCAAGGTGATGACCGATCCCGACTCGCGCCCCAAGCCTGCATGGCTGAGCTTCGTGCGCACGGCGCGGGCGCGCTCGCGCATCCGCAACCATCTCAAGATCCAGTCCGAGGCCGAAGCCAAGGTGCTGGGCCGACGGCTGCTCACCCAGGCCTACCGGGCCGAGGGCATGGAGCAGCTCCCGCCCGACGACGATGCACATCGCAGCGTCTGGGAAAAGCTGCTGCGCTTTGCCAACAACAAGACCCTCGATGACCTGTTTGCCGACATTGGCCACGGCAAGCGCATCACCAGCGTGATTGCCAAGCAGCTCGCGACGCTCATGACCGAAATGGGGGAACGTCCCGATGCCGTGCTCATGTCCATGGAACGCTACAGCCAGGACGAGCAGCACTACAAACCGACCATTGCCCTGGACGGCAGCGAAAAATCGTCGGTCAAGTATGCCTCCTGCTGCCATCCGCTGCCCGGGGACCAGATCGTCGGCTATCTGGGACGCGGAGAAGGCCTGATTGTGCACACGGCCGACTGCAATGTGGCCAAGCGGCTCAAGACACGCGACGGCGAGCGCTTTGTGCCCGTGGAATGGTCCGACCACATGGAAAGCCGCTTTGCCACTGCGGTGACGGTGACCATCCACAACCGTGTGGGTGCCGTGGCCAGCGTCACCATGGCGATTGCCAATGCCGATGCCAACATCGGGTACATCAGCATGTCGGACGACATGAGCCAGGAGGTGATGGATCTGCGCATGATTCTGCAGGTGCGGGATCGCCAGCATCTGGCCCATGTCCTGCGCGCCATTCGCCGCGTGCCATCCGCCATCCGTGCCATGCGGGTCAAGACCACCTCCTAGTCCACGCTCTTCATCGGGATATCTGCAGGCAGAGAGGAGACGGTCAGGAGGCCTCGGGAGGGTTTCCGTATGGCGCGGGATACTGCACATCGATCACCTCGATGTCGCGGATGCCGGCCGGCGTGTGCAGTGGCACCACGTCCCCTACCCGTGCACGCAGCAGTGCACGGCTGACGGGAGCGATCCAGCTGACCTGTCCCTGCAGGTTGTCGACCTCGTCGATTCCCATGATGGTGACGGTTTTCTCCTCGCCATCTTCCTCCATATAGGTCACTGTGGCCCCGAAGAAGACCTGGTCACTGCCGTGGTGGACGCTGGGGTCGGTGACTTCGGCCTTTTCGAGTCGACGGGTCAGAAATCGGATGCGTCGGTCGATTTCTCGCAGGCGCTTCTTGCCATAGAGATAGTCGCCATTCTCGGAACGGTCGCCATTGGCGGCAGCCCAGTGCACGATGTCCACGATGCGCGGACGCTCGTCGTCGATGAGCTGCATGAGTTCGGCACGCAGGCGCGCATAGCCCTGGGGAGTCATGTAGTTGCGGGTTCCGGTCGGCAAGGCAGGCAGGCCAGCGCCTTCGTCGTCCTCATCGTCCTCGCGATCTGATTCGCGGGTGAATGCCTTGTTCATGCTTCGCTCTCCGCTTCAGAGCAGGAAGGGACGTCCCGTCACGGGCGTGCTGGCCACAGCCATGTCCTGAGGCGCAATGAGCCCGGCTTCGAATCCCGCCCTCCCCGCCCGAATGGCATCGCGGAAGGCACCAGCCATTTTCACGGGGTCATGGGATTGAGCCACGGCCGAGTTGAGCAGCACCGCATCGAATCCCAGTTCCATCGCCTCGGCGGCATGGGATGGCGCCCCCAGCCCAGCGTCGACCACCAGTGGCACGTCCGGCAAGCGGGCACGCAGGGTGCGCAGCGCCCATGGATTGAGCAGCCCCTGTCCGGATCCGATGGGAGCCCCCCACGGCATGAGAATGCGACAGCCCACATCGAGCAGCCGCTGGCAGCTCACCAGATCGTCGGTGCAGTAGGGAAATACCTCGAACCCTTCGCGAACCAGCGCATCGGCCGCCTCTGCCAGCTCGAAAGGGTCGGGCTGCAGCGTCTGCTCGTCGCCGACCACTTCGAGCTTGATCCAATGGGTGTCCAGCAGTTCGCGCGACATCATGGCCAGTGTCACCGCTTCGCGTGCGCTGCGGCAGCCGGCGGTGTTGGGCAGCAGCCGTACACCGGTGGAGCGCACCACCTCCACGAATCCGTTGTCGGTGCGGGCGTGAGGATCGGCTCCGAGCTGCCGGCGCAGTCCCAGAGTGACCACTTCGGCGCCCGAGGCCATGATGGCCTCACGCAGGTTATCGGGCGAAGGATACCCCGCCGATCCCAGGAAAAAACGGCTCTCCAGAGCCGCATCGGCAATCTGCCAGGTCATGGTGACTCACCCTCCGACTATGGCCTGAAAGCACGTCACCACATCGCCTGACTGCAGGGCCGTGCCTGCGCGCAGGGTGCGCGGCACGAACTGCCCATTGACCGCCGTGGCGTGCGTATCGGGCGCAATGCCCTGCTGCACGAGCAGCTCTTCGAGCGAGCATTGCCCTACCACCACCAGGGGCTGATCATTGAGCCGTATGTGCATCGCGGGCTGTTCCGTGTCGATCGTCGACATGCCTTCATCCTTGTGCAAAGCGCCAATGATAGCGGGGGATGGCCGCGCAGGGATCTCCGCAGAAAGAGCCGCCCCACGCCCGTCGCATTCTGCGGGGCAGGAGGAGAGGACGGCATGCCGTTTTGTCACGTCCGACTTTGTGCATACAATGCAAGCGCTCCGGGGTGTTTGTGGCGTCCGTTCGCGGAAGAGCCACAGGCTGAGATGGCTGACGCCGAACCCGCGAACTTGACCCGGCTCACACCGGCGGAAGGAGAGCCTGCCCCCTGACCTGCAGATGCCCATGCCCCTCCTGGCATCCCCATGCATGCAGCAGTCCGGGCGTCCGGCCACTTCGGAGCACTTCTTTCCCACCCCGGAGATTGCCCATGAACGCGCCCGACCAGATTCCCGCCCCACCCGCAGACCTCAACGCGCTGCTGACTCTCACCCGCGATCCGCTTCCCGCCTCCCGCAAGACCATGGAGCCGGGGACCATGGCGGGAGTTTCCGTGCCCATGCGCGAGATCAGTCTCACCAATGGCGAGACGGTCACGGTCTATGACACGTCCGGCCCCTATACCGATCCTGCAGCCACCATCGATGTGCGCCACGGTCTGCAGGGTGTGCGCAACGCATGGATCGAGGCCCGAGGCGACACCGAATCCTACGAAGGCCGCCTGCACCACATCCTCGACGATGGGGGCAAGCTCGATGACCGGGATGCAGAGCGCATCGACCAGCTGCGCCGCGAGGCAGCTGCCCTGCAGCGTCAGCCCCGCCGTGCCATGCCGGGTGCCAACGTGACGCAGATGCACTATGCACGCAAGGGCATCGTGACGCCGGAGATGGAATACATCGCGATCCGCGAAAACGGCAAGCGTGCCTGGATGGCCGAGTACCAGGCCGATCTGAACCGCGAAATGCGTCTGCAGGGCAATGGGCTGGGCGCACAGATTCCCCGGATCATCACACCCGAATTCGTGCGTGATGAAGTGGCCCGGGGACGCGCCATCATTCCGGCCAACATCAACCATCCCGAGATCGAACCCATGATCATCGGGCGCAACTTTCTCACCAAGATCAACGCCAACATCGGCAACAGTGCCGTGACCTCCAGCATCGAGGAGGAAGTCGAGAAGCTGGTGTGGGCGATCCGCTGGGGGGCCGACACGGTCATGGATCTCTCCACGGGCAAGAACATCCACACCACCCGCGACTGGATCATCCGCAACTCTCCTGTACCGATCGGTACCGTGCCGATCTATCAGGCCCTGGAAAAGGTGGGCGGCGTGGCCGAGGACCTGAGCTGGGAGATCTTCCGCGACACGCTCATCGAGCAGGCCGAACAGGGGGTGGACTATTTCACCATTCACGCCGGACTGCGTCTGCCCTTCATCCACCTCACCGCCAACCGCCGCACGGGCATCGTGAGCCGTGGGGGATCGATTCTGGCCAAGTGGTGCATCGCCCATCATCAGGAAAACTTCCTCTACACCCACTTTGAGGACATCTGCGACATCATGAAGGCGTATGACGTCTCCTTCAGCCTTGGAGATGGCCTGCGCCCGGGCAGCAACGACGACGCCAACGACGAAGCACAGTTCGCCGAGCTGCGTACCCTGGGCGAGCTGACGCAGATTGCCTGGAAGCACGATGTGCAGACCATGATCGAAGGCCCCGGACACGTGCCCATGCACATGATCCAGGCCAACATGGACGAACAGCTCAAGCACTGCCACGAAGCCCCCTTCTATACCCTCGGCCCCCTGACCATCGACATTGCTCCTGGCTACGACCACATCACCAGCGCCATCGGCGCAGCCATGATCGGCTGGTTCGGCACGGCCATGCTCTGCTACGTGACGCCCAAGGAACACCTGGGCCTGCCCGACCGCAATGATGTCAAGCAGGGCATCATCGCCTACAAGATCGCTGCCCATGCCTCCGACATTGCCAAGGGGCATCCGGGCTCCCGGGCTCGGGATTCGGCCATCAGCAAGGCGCGGTTCGAATTCCGCTGGGCCGACCAGTTCAATCTCAGCCTCGATCCCGACACGGCCCGCGACTTCCATGACGAAACCCTGCCCAAGGACAGCAGCAAGGTGGCGCACTTCTGCTCCATGTGCGGCCCCAAGTTCTGCTCGATGAAGATCACGCAGGAAGTGCGCGACTACGCCGCCCAGAAGGAAGCCCTTGAAAAGGGCATGGCCGAGAAAAGCGCCGAGTTCATCGCCGGAGGCGGCGAGATGTACGTTCCGGTCGAAGACGCAAAGTCTTGATCGAAACCAAATGCCCTGCAAGAAGATGATCCTTCGCGGGGCATTTTTCCTGGACGGGTCCTGACCCGTCTTTTTATCCCCTTATAATTTACTTCAATGTAAATTGTTTCGAACGAGGAGAACGTCATGAACGAAGGTGGTCTGGATCGCGTGATTCGTGTCGTGGTGGGGCTGGCGCTGGTACTCGGCACGCCCCAGCTGATGGGATACATCAACAGCAATTGGGCATGGATCGGTGTGGTGCCCCTGCTGACCGGGGTGCTGGGTTTCTGCCCTGCCTACAAGCTCCTCGGCATCAACACCTGCCCGATGAAGAAATAAAGACTGCACGATACATCCAAGGACAGAGGAACATTCCATGAGCATTCCCGAGTACAAGTCCCACATCCGCGACATTTCCACGGGGCTGGCTGTCATGCGCAGCCACCAGCCTGACGTGATGAAGGCCTTCAACGACCTTGCGGGCGCTTCCACGGCGGCCGGCACGCTCGACACCAAGACCAAGGAACTGATTGCGCTGGCGCTGGGTGTGGCAGGACACTGCGATGCCTGCATCGGCTTCCACATCAAGGCTCTGGTCAAACTGGGTGCCACGCAGGAAGAAGTCGAGGAAGCCTTGGCCGTGTGTGTCTACATGGGAGGGGGGCCGTCTCTGATGTATACGGCCAATGCTCTGGCAGCCTTCCGGGAGTTTTCCGCTGCAGCGGCTGCCTGATTCCCGGTTCCTGCAGATTCCTTGCATCGCCCCTGTCTGCCTTGGCAGCCAGGGGTTTTTTGCTATCTGCCCCGCAAGCATGCCGGCCTCAGCCCTGCGGTGTGTTCAGGTGTTCCCGGATACCGCAGGGTCAGTGCGCTGGGCAGCCAGATCCTTCAGGCAACGCGCAAATTCCTCTTCCGAGGCAAGGCGCCGCATCGGGGGCAGCGCCTTGAGCAGACGTGCGCCATAGCCCATCTGTGTCAGACGACTGTCGCACACGGCCAGAATGCCGGTATCCGTTTCGCTTCGGATGAGTCGCCCTGCCCCCTGCTTGAGCATGACGGCCGCTTCGGGCAGAAAGTATTCCTTGAAGGGGCTTTTGCCCTGGGCTTCGAGACGATGGGCGCGCGCTTCCACCAGCGGATCGTGGGGGGGAGGAAACGGCAACTTGTCGATCACCACCATCTGCAGCGCCTCGCCGGGCACATCCACTCCCTCCCAGAACGAGGCGGATGCCACGAGCACGCAGCCGCGTTCTCCATCGCTGCCGGCACCCTGGCGGAACCGCTCGATCAGGCGCCGCTTGGTCGATTCACCCTGGATCAGCACCTCGATGCGGCCTTCCGGCTCCAGACTGGCACGCAGGGCCTGACCGATGATGCGCAGGGTCCGCAGCGTCGTGGTCAGGACCAGCGTGCGGCCGCCCAGCGCACGCGCTGCCCGAGCTGCAAAGACGGCCACGGCCCCGGGATGGGCTGCATCGCCCGGACGCACGAGCGGTGGGACATAGAGACTGGCATGCCCGGCATAGTCAAAGGGACTGGCCACCCGCAGTGCCGGCACGTCCTGGAGGCCGCACGGCTGGGTGAACCATCCCAGACCGGATTCGTCCCCCAGCGTGGCTGAAGTGAAAATCCAGGCACGGTGGGCATCGTGCTCTTCCTGCTGGGTTGTGTGGTGGGCCTCCTGTGCATCGGATGTGTCGGATGCGGGGTCGCCTGCATCGGCGCGAGGCAGGTGCAGCACCCGGTCGCGCATGGTCGCGGCAATGTCGAGGGGAGCCTGCATCATGCGCAGCCCGCCCGCCACCTCCACCCAGCGCACGGCATCGACTGGACAGGGGCGTCCGAACGCTTCCAGGCGCTCCTGCAGCAACTGTGCCCGCTGCATCAGCCGCCCGAAATCGGGGGCCAGCTCAGTGACAGTGTCGAGTGCAGGCACCAGAGCCTCCAGTGCGCGCCTCAACACGCCCAGGGCGTCATACCACTCGACTTCATCGAGTCCTTCCGGGGTGGGTTCGGTCCAGCGCAGACGGGCGCCAGCGGGCATGCGTCCAGCCACGAGCCGCAGATCGCGTGCGGCCCGCTCCAGATTCCCGCAAAGGGTCTGCCATTCCACCAGGCCCCGTGCGAGCTGCATGCCGGCTCCGAGGGTGTCCCGACAGAAATCGAGCAGCTGCGAGGTGCCCAGCTGGTGTCCCAGAAACATCACGCCCGTTTCGTTGAGCTGATGGGCCTCATCGAAAATCACGGTCTGTACGGTCGGCAGGAGCTCGGCCATGCCCGATTCGCGCACGGCCATGTCGGCAAAGAACAGGTGGTGGTTGACCACGACCACATCGGCCTCCAGGGCCTCGCGCCGCGCCTGGTTGACGTAGCAGCTCCGGAAATCGGGGCAGTTGCTGCCCAGACAGTTCTCGCGCGTGGAGGTGGCCAGAGTCAGGGCCGGCGAACGCTCGTCCAGTCCGTCGAGTTCCGCCAGATCGCCACTGCGGGTGGACTGCACGAAGCGCTCGATGCGCGCGAGCGTGTGCTGCACCGCAGGTTCCACCGCCAGCATGTCCTGCCGTGCCTGCCGCAGCCGATGGGTGCAGACATAGCTCGAACGCCCCTTGAGCAGCGCCAGCCGCACCGGCAGCCCCAGAAGATGGCAGAGGTAAGGCAGATCGCGTGCGAACAGCTGATCCTGCAGGTTCTTGGTGGCCGTGGACACCAGAATGCGCTCGCCGCTCAGGAGCGCGGGCACCAGATAGGCGAAGGTCTTGCCCACACCGGTGCCAGCCTCGACGACGAAGGCGCCTCCGTGGGCGATGGTGCGCGCGACTCCGAGCGCCATGTCCAGCTGTCCGGGGCGGGGACGGTAGCGCGGATTGTCCGTCGCCAGCGGCCCCTCGACCGAGAACACGCCGGCCACCCGCTCCCGGAGCGCCTCTGCCCCGGCCCGTGGAGCCGCAACTTCCCGATCGTGTGCGGATTTTTCTGCCATACTGAGAGAGACCCTCATCATCCGATTCTGTACACCCCATGTGTGCAGAAAGAGCATCATTGTGCCAGTCCCCCCGTCCAGAGGGGGAATGTTCCCGTCCCTGCCCCGCATGAGCAATTACCGCATCAACATCGCCACCGCCATCCACAAGGGGGATCGCGAGTACCAGCAGGACCGTGTCCAGGTGATCCAGCATCCCTACAACAAGCAGTGCCTGCTGGTCCTGCTGGCCGATGGCATGGGCGGTCGCAGCGGTGGGGCGCTGGCCTCGGCCCAGGTCATCGACAGTGGACGCCAGCTCCTGCAGCAGTTCGATGTCGACCACGACAATCCGCAGGCGCTGCTGCGCCAGCTGGTCATGGATGCCCACTCGGTCATCCGCATGCTCAACATCAGCAGCGAGCACGAGCCGCACACCACGGTGGCGGCCTTTCTGCTCATGCCGTCGGGGGAGTGCTTCTGGATCCACAGCGGAGACTCCCGGCTCTACCATTTCCGCCGTGGCGCCATGATCTGCCGCACGCGGGATCATTCGTATGTGCAGAGTCTGCTCGACGAAGGCAAGATCACCGAAGCCGAGGCCTACCATCACCCCAAGAGCAATCTGCTCGTCTCCTGCCTGGGGGGACCCGAACAGCCCCGTTTTGGCGAGCAGAACCGGGGACAGCTGGAACCCGAAGATGTCATCCTGGCCTGCTCCGATGGGCTGTGGGGCCATGTCAGTGACAAGGAGATGGCCAAGATCACCTTCTCGCTCTCGCCCACCCAGGCCTGCCAGCAGCTCACCGAGCTCGCGCGCAGCCGGGGGCACGGAGTGGGAGACAACCTTTCCATGGTCATCCTCAAGACCAGCCCGCCCGACAACAAGCCGGCTGCACATCTGCCCGAAACCACCGACCGCATGCTGAATTTCGAGTGGTGAGCGGTGTGGCATGCAGGAGGAGGCGCACATGCCTGCCGCTGCGTGCTTTTTGACCTGCATTGTCCCAGATGGTGGCAATTTGTTTCATTCTCGGCAAAGTGGACGTGCGTGCGGATCGCGATAATCAGACAAGCTGATTCGATTCTTACCGTATGGCCTCCAGCTGGTTCTGGCTGGTCGTACGCATTCTGGCGCGACAGAACCGATCGGTTTGCGGCTCATGCCCATCGCGATGCGGCATGCATCCTGTCGCCCACGCCTCCTCTTCTCCTCCATGACTGCTACGCTGCCTGCCGCTTCGCCGGCATTTTTCAGGACTTCCCGCTCGCCCCTGTGGTTCGCCATGATCTCCAGTCTCTGGATGGCGACGGTGGGCAACATGGTGCTGTGGCACAACCTCTTCAGCCTGCCGGAGCAGGCGGCCAATGTGGAGGGCATTCTGTTCGCTGTCGGGTTTGCAGTGCTCATCGCCTGCCTGAACATGCTGGTGATGATCCCGCTGGCCTGGCGCCCACTCATCAAGCCGGTGTCCGTGCTTCTTCTGCTCACGGCAGGATTCGGAGCCTATTTCATGATGCAGTACAACATCGTGATCGACGGCGACATGATCAACAACGTGCTCCAGACCGATGTGCGCGAAACGCGGGATCTGCTCAACTGGCGCATGCTGGTGGTGGTGGGCATCGTGGCACTCCTGCCGACTGCCTTTTTCTGGCGCATTCCGGTGGCGCGTGCGGCATCGGTGCTGGGGCATCTGGGTCGGCTCGCGGTGGCCTGGGTGGCTGCGCTGGTGATCTTCGCCATGACGCTGCTGGCCTGCTACCAGCCCATGGCCTCGCTGATGCGCAACCACCATCAGATCCGCTACACCATCAATCCGCTCACTACCGTGTATTCGCTCGTGGAGGTGACGGTCGTGCACCGGCTGATCAAGCCCCGGCCCTTCCAGGACATCGGGCAGGACGCCACCCTTGGACCGGCGTATGCCGATCCGGCCCAGAAGCCGCCGCTCATGGTGCTGGTGCTGGGCGAGACGGGCCGGGCCGGCAACTTCTCACTCAACGGCTATGACCGTGACACCAACCCGCTGCTGGCCAAGGACGGCGTGCTGAGCTTTCACAATGTGTGGTCCTGCGGCACGAGCACAGCCACGGCGGTGCCCTGCATGTACTCTCATCTGGGCAAGGTCGCCTACGAGGCCCGCGACAAGGACTACGCCACGCTCATGGACGTGCTGCAGCATGCGGGCCTGGCGGTGCTGTGGATCGACAACCAGCCGGCAGGCTGCAAGGGCGTGTGCGACCGGGTTCCCCATGTCATGACGTCTGGACTCAAGGACCCTGCCCTGTGTCCACGTGGCGAATGCATGGACCAGATCATGCTCAAGGATCTGGATCGGCGTATTGCGGAGCTGCCTGCCGAGCGCCGTGCCAAGGGCATCGTGATCGCCATGCACCAGATGGGAAGCCACGGCCCTGCCTATTCCGAGCGGTCCGACGCCTCCACCAAGAAGTTCCTCCCCGAGTGCACCACCAATGTGCTGCAGGACTGCCCGCATGACCAGCTCGTGAATGCCTACGACAACTCCATCGTCTACACGGACAAGTTCCTGCACGATGCCATCGGGTGGCTGCGCACGCAGTCCGCCACCCATGCCACGTCCCTGCTCTATGTGGCCGATCACGGGGAATCCCTGGGCGAGAACAATCTCTACCTCCATGGGCTGCCCTACTCCATTGCCCCCGATGTGCAGAAGCACGTGCCCATGATTCTGTGGCAGTCGCCCGAGTGGCAGAAGCGCACGGGCACCAGCAATGCCTGTCTGTCACGCCAGCTCGATGAGCGCTATAGCGAGGACAACTACTTCCATACCGTGCTGGGCGCGCTGCAGGTGCGCACAGGCGTCTACCGGCCCGACTGGGACATCACGCACCAGTGCGCCAGCGCGGCACATTGACACCCGCACCGGGCCTGCATCTCTGCGGATCGTGAGGCCCGCCACGACGTGGCATTGCGCCCCCCCTGGTGGATGACACCGGGCTTCAGAGAGCGCTGTGGGAAGGGGCGCTGTCTTCTGGGTCAGGTTCGGCCGCATGGGCCAGGGCCATGA
The DNA here is from genome assembly GCF_041912815.1 of Allobrachymonas sp. Lineage (NCBI taxonomy): Bacteria > Pseudomonadati > Pseudomonadota > Betaproteobacteria > Burkholderiales > Comamonadaceae > Allobrachymonas > Allobrachymonas sp. The sequence goes on from NZ_JAYRLV010000001.1 coordinate 66,895, forward strand.
CCTGGTGAGGCGGCATGTCCTTGAGGCGGTGGTCACTCCAGACCTGCCGCCACCGGCGTGCACCTCTCAGGCCATGTCGCAGGCCCAGCATGCTGCGGGCAATGGCGTACCAGCCGGTGCCATGGTCCCGGGCTTCACGCTCCATGTAGCGCACCATGGCCTCCTCGACCTGCTCGCGGGTGAGATGGGGCGGGCGCTCCGGCTCGTCTGCCATGAGTCCATCCCAGCGGGACAGCGACCAGGGGTTGTGCCAGGCTTCGCGCCCCACCATGACGGCATCCACATGGGTCCAGTGCGTGCGGATCTGCTCTTCGGTGACGACTCCCCCATTGAGGGTGATGTGCAGCCCCGGAAAATCCTGCTTGAGCTGGTAGACCACCTCGGGGCGCAGGGGAGGAATCTCGCGGTTTTCCTTGGGGCTCAGGCCCTTGAGCCAGGCATTGCGCGCATGGACGATGAAATGCCGACATCCGGTCTCGGACAGCGTCCCCACGAAATCACGCACCAGATCGTAGCTGTCGTCCCGGTCAAGCCCGATGCGGTGCTTGACAGTCACGGGGATGTGCTCCACGGCATCCTGCATGGCCTTGATGCAGTCCGCCACGAGCCGGGGTTCCCGCATCAGACAGGCGCCAAAGGCTCCTTTCTGCACCCGGTCACTGGGGCAGCCGCAGTTGAGGTTGACTTCGTCGTAGCCCCACTGCTCGCCCATGCGGGCACTCTGGGCCAGCATGGCAGGGTCGCTGCCACCGAGCTGCAGGGCCACGGGATGCTCCTCCGCGTTGTAACGCAGATGGCTCTCGGCCGCTCCCCGGCAGATGGCCCCCATGTTGATCATCTCGGTATAGAGGAGCGCATCGTGGCTCAGCAGCCGCCAGAGATAGCGGGCGTGGCGATCCGAGACATCGAGGAGCGGAGCAGTCGACAGGCGTGGGCGCAGGGCTTGGGAACACATGGTGCCGGAGTGTACCCGCTGCCCGCATGCCCGGCACTGCAGAGGGAACGCCAAGGCGGCCACAGCGTGCAGTTCACTGCAGCGCCTCCCTGCCCCCAAGGCAGGGGCACCGTCTAGCGGATGTAGCTGCGCAGCAGCTCGATGAGCTGGCGCGTGTCCTGCTGGCGCTGCTGCGCATCGGCCTGGGGGTCCTCAAGATGGTCGGTGATGTGACCTTCGAGCACTTCAAGCATCAGACCGTTGGCGGCGCCGCGTATGGAGGCAATCTGCTGCAGGATGGACTGGCAGGGTGATTCGGCTTCGAGCGCCTTGCACAGGGCCTGCATCTGCCCTTCCATGCGGCGGGCCCGGGCAAGCAGGCGGGATTTGTCCTTGATGGTGTGGCTCATGGGAACATCATAGCTGCAAGCTGCCGAATCCACATATGGTATAGGGGGGTATACTATTTTCATCCCTCATGCCCTGCCTGCCATGTCATCCATTTCCCTGCGTTCTCCCTGCAAGACCCACCACCATTTCGACACGGGCAATCCCACGGGGGAAAGACACACCCGCATGGCGATGTGGCTGACCGTGGTCATGATGGCCGCCGAGATCACCGGTGGCTGGTGGCTGGGCTCCATGGCCTTGCTTGCCGACGGCTGGCACATGGGGTCTCATGCCCTGGCGCTGGGCCTGGCAGCTTTTGCGTATGCCTACGCCAGAAGCCATGGTCAGGACCCGCGTTTTGCCTTTGGCACCTGGAAAGTGGAAGTGCTGGCGGGCTACACCAGCGCCCTGCTGCTGCTCGGCATTGCGGCAGCCATGCTGGTGGAATCAGCCCTGCGCGTAGTGCATCCGGTGGCCATTCACTACCGGGAGGCCATCGCACTGGCGGTGCTGGGACTGGTCGTGAATCTGGTGTGTGCACGGCTGCTGCATGGCAGCTCCGGACATGCCCACACCCATACGCATGGACACGTGCATGATGCTGAACTGGACCATGGACATACGCAGGCACATGCACACGCGCCTTCGTCTGACCATGGACACCACGACCTGAATCTGCGTTCGGCCTATGTGCATGTACTCATGGATGCGGCGACATCGGTGCTGGCCATCGTGGCGCTGGCTGCCGGATGGTGGTGGGGCGCTGCATGGCTCGATCCCGTCATGGGCCTTGCGGGCAGCGTGCTGGTGGCAAGCTGGGCCGTGGGGCTGCTGCGCCAGTCCGGGCGCGTACTGCTCGATGCCCACATGACCGATCCGGTGGTGCAGGAAATCAGGGAAGCCGCAGCCGCCCTGCCCGCTCCGGCCTCGCTGGCCGATCTGCATGTGTGGCGGGTAGGCAAGGGACGCTATGCAGCCGTGATCAGTGTGCGTGCTCCCGATCCAGCCAGCGCATCCCTTCTGCGTCAGGCTCTGGCCGTGCACGAGGAACTGGTGCACATCAGCGTGGAATGGCTTCCGCCTTCCGAGAGTTCCGCGCCAAGGCCATGAGCCACGGCGCGGGCGCCCGTCGGCACGGCAGGCACACCTCTTGCGCCCTGATCATTTTCCGGTCCACACACGCGTCATCCGGATGGCCGAATCGCCGAAACCGGACATGCCTGCTGCCCTGTCCGGCACGAATCCATGCCGGCACCAGTAGCGTTCGGCGCCCTGCACGGCGATCAGCACGGCCTGCCGGTATCCCAGTCTGTCTCCTTCATCCAGAATGCGCTGCAGGAGCCCTGCGGCCAGATGGTGTCCCTGCCAGTCTGCAGCCACCGCAATGTCGTGCACATACAGGCAATCCGGCGCCGCCGGCGGAAGGTGGGCATGATTCCACTGCGCAGGCATGTCGGTGCGCCAGGGGCATGCGATGGCATAGGCACAGAGGCGTGTCGGTGCCAGCGCGCTGGCCACTGCCCAGCTCAGTGGATGCATGCGGGAAGAAGCATCGCGCTTGGCCTGCAGTACCGCCCCCTTCTCGCGCAGCGCAGGCGCATAGGCCTGTGCCTGCAGCGCGAGGATCGACTCCAGGGGCCAGTCATGCAGGGGCGTCCACAGAAAATCGGAGGCGGGAGCAGAGGTCATGCGTGCATCATGCCGCATGGATCACGAGGATGTGCCTTCAGGACCGCTTGAGCAAAAGCCATGGTGTCGGGCGATGGCGTCTTCATGCGGAAGAAGGGGTGCCATGGCACGCCGCTTGCACGGCACCGAGCAAGCGGGAAGCGGCCTGTCTGGGGTCGTCTGCCGCACAGAGGGCGCGCACCACCGCCACCCCATCGGCGCCGTGGGCGATCACCGAGGCGGCATTGTGCTCGTGGATGCCACCGATGGCCACCAGTGGCAACCGGCTCCCCGCTCGCGCATGGCGCAGTCCCTCCAGTCCCCACGGCGGAGCGGTATCGGTCTTGGTGGGAGTGGCAAATACGGGGCTGATGCCGAGGTAGTCCACCGGAAGCTGCCCTGCCTGGCGCACCTGCTCCAGCGTCTCCACCGACCAGCCGATGAACATGGTCGATGGCAGCAGGCGCCGCGCGTCCTCGGCCGGCATGTCGTCCTGCCCGAGATGCACGCCGTCGGCCCCGCAGGCCAGCGCCACATCGATGCGGTCATTGATGACCAGCGGCACATGGCAGGCAGCCAGCAGAGGGCGCAGCGCACGGGCCTGTGCCACAAAGTCGCGCGTGGAAAGGTGTTTTTCGCGCAGCTGCACGCAACCGGCACCTCCGGCCACGGCAGCACGCACCACCTCATCGAGCGGTCTTCCTGCTGTCAGGGCACGGTCCGTCACCATGTACACCTGCAGCGCCTCCACTCCCCAAGGCTGCAATGCGGGGCGGATGTCCAGGGTCATGCGGGCACCGCCTCCCACCGCAGACGCTGCAGGAATTCGGCCTCGGTCAGAAGCTGCAGCCTGTCCAGAAGATGCACGGCCATGCTGCCCACTCCCTGTTCCTGCGCCAGCGCACGCTCGGCAGCCATCTCGCCTGCGACGGCCATCCATGCCATGGCCGCCAGCGTGGCACGCCAGGCATCGGGCTGGATGGCACAGACGGCACCGACCAGTGCGGACAGAGAACAGCCTATGCCGGTGATCCGGGTCATCCAGACATGGCCGTTGCGCAGCGCCGCCTGCCTGCCCCGGGCGTCCAGAACAAAATCGATCTCGCCACTCACGGCCACCGTACCTCCGGTGCGCCGTGCAAGGCTGCGCGCCGCCTCCAGAGCAGCCTGGGCCTGGGCTGTGCTTTCCACGCCCCGGGTTTTCACCGCGGCGTGCGACATGCTCATGATCTCGGAAGCGTTTCCGCGCACCACGGCGGGAGCTCCCACTTCGAGCAGTGCCTCCAGCGTGCGGTTGCGGTAGGGAGTAGCTCCGGCCCCGACCGGGTCGAGCACCACAGGCACACCGTGGGACCCGGCGGCCTGCATGGCAAGCGCCATGCTGCGTACCCAGTAAGGATCAAGGGTGCCGATATTGAGCACCAGCGCCCCCGCCATGGCCGTCATGTCAGCCACTTCCTCATGCGCATGGGCCATGACGGGCGCTGCACCGGCAGCGAGCAGCACATTGGCGTTGAGCTGCATGACCACCAGATTGGCGATGCAGTGCACCAGGGGAGATGCCTGCCGCACAGCGGCAATGTCGGCCCACAGATCCTGCCCCCGGAGGCAGGCGGAAGGGGAAGAATCAGTCGAGCAAGGTGTCATGACACAGGAAGCAGCAGTCAGGAAGCAGACGCATGGCGCACAGCGGCAAAGTCACTGAAGGCCCGTCCATTCCCGGTGCAGCATGCAGCCGCAGGAGCGGAAGCCATCACACAGTGAACAGACCAGACTGCATTCTAGGTCGAGGGAAGACCGCCTCCATGGCGGGCCCTCCCGGAGGCTTGATGCGGGTCATCCCATCGTGGGGCGGTGGACATCCGGCGGGCATCATTCAGGAACTGCCATGCAAATCGCCACCGGTGCCCCATGCGGGCGCGGAATGACGCAACAATGGCTCCATGTCTTCCATGCCTCTCCCTCTTTCGCAGCACCTGTCGATCTCGCGCCGGACCTGGCTGCAGTTCGGGACGACTGCAGCATGCGCAAGCCTGTGGCCGCTGGCTTGCGGTGCAGCCGAGTCCCCGGAATCTGCAGCGCCCCATCTGCACCTCTTTGCCTGCTCCAATTATCTGGCCCACTCGGAGCGCATCGGCATCGGCCTGCAGCGGCTGCAAAGCGCGGGATTCGTGGTGGACAACACGGCCGCCCTCTATCGGCGTCACCAGCGCTTTGCCGGTACCGATGCCGAACGGGCTGCCGACCTGCAGGATGTCGCACAGGGACGCGCCTCTCTGCCGGCGCTGCTGTTGGGTGTGCGTGGAGGCTATGGAGCCATCCGACTGCTGCCGCTGGTCGACTGGCGCCGGCTTGGCCACCGCATGCGCGAAGCGGGCACCCTGCTGATGGGATACAGCGATGTGTGCGCCGTGCAACTGGCCCTGCTGGCACAGGGGAACATGGGAAGTCTGGCCGGCCCGATGTTTTCCAGCGAGTTCGGCAGCCTGAATCCCAGCCTGTACACGCTGCGCCATTTTGTCGAGACCAGTACCAGCCCGTCCTGCGAGGTACGCGTCGCGATGCAGCCCCCGCCAACCGGCCGTGTGGTGCGCGTCGAAGGCCGCTTCTGGGGAGGCAACCTCTCGGTGCTGGCATCGCTCGTCGGCAGCCCGTGGATGCCGGATGTGCAGGGCGGCATTCTGTTCCTGGAGGATGTGGGCGAACAGCCCTACCGGCTCGAACGCATGCTGCAGACGCTGTACCTCGCAGGGGTGTTCCGCAGACAGCAGGCCATTGTGCTGGGGACATTTCGCTTGGGCAGCGTGCACGATCTGTATGACGAGAGCTACGACTTCGACAGCGTCATTGCCACGCTGCGCCAGCTCACGGGGCTGCCGGTGTTCACGGGGTTCCCGTTCGGGCATATTCACGACAAGGTCACCATGCCGCTCGGGTTTCCAGCCCGGATCGAGGGCACGGAGTCCGGCTATCGCGTGGTCTTTTCGGGGTACCCGACGCTGGATGCCCGGCGGCTCCACCTGCATGCACTGCTGGACTCGGCCACGGAGGTCGATGGTTCGCCTGCCCGAGCGACCTGGCCCTCACCACCAGGGCCGGAGACGGGGCCCAGTTCCACGTCCGAGGAGTGAGTTTCTATGCCGATACCCCCTGTTCTGCCTGACGATGGCTTCGTCTCGTTCGCACGCCGCTCGCCACCGGTGACGCATGTGCTGGTCTACGGCACCCTGCGACGGGGAGGCAGCAACGACATCACGCTGCTCACCCCCGCTCCGCAGTATGTGGGCACCACACTGCTGTCCGGCACACTGCATGATCTGGGGGCCTATCCGGGCCTGGTCCTGCGCACGGATATGGCGCCCCATGTACAGGCAGAGGTGTGGGCCATCACGCCGGAGCTGGAGCGCCAGCTCGACGCCATCGAAGGCATCCATCCGCAGGGACTGGACGAATATGCCAAGCGCGTCCTGTCGGTGGAGGTGGACACGGACCATGGCCACCGCCATCGACTGGACGGCATCTGCTACGAGATAAACCCCGCGTGCGTTCGCCATGCCCCCGTCATCGCGGACGGGGACTGGATGGCCTGGATCAGGAGGCGGGCACCCCGTCACGACTGATGCGGGTCTTCCCGCGCCCATCGACTGCCATGCGCTGCCTTTGCCTGCAGGCAAAGGCGCTGGGAGCGCGGCGTCCCGGTGCAGGGGGCGAGGGCCGGTGCGGTGGATCAGCCCACCCACTTGCGCGCGTTGACCCAGAGCTGCATCCAGGGACTGAAGCCGCTGCAATCGCCTGCCTGGGCAGGGTCGGTCCAGCTCATCTGCGCCTGACGGAAGACCCGCTCGGGATGCGGCATCATGGCCGTGAAGCGGCCATCGGCCGTGGTCACGGCAGTGAGGCCACCAGGGCTGCCGTTCGGGTTGAAGGGGTAGACCTCGGTGGGTTGGCCATGGTGATCGACATAGCGCATGGCAGCCAGCACACGGGAAGCATCGCCCTGCACCGCAAAGTTGGCATAGCCCTCGCCATGGGCCACCGCAATGGGCAGCCTGCTCCCTGCCATGCCCTGCAGGAAGAAGCTGGGAGAGTCCAGCACCTCGACCATGCTCAGGCGCGCCTCGAAGCGGGCGCTCTGGTTGTGGGTGAAGCGGGGCCAGTGCTCGGCCCCCGGGATCATGCCAGCGAGTTCGGCAAACATCTGGCAGCCGTTGCACACACCGAGCCCAAAGGTGTCGGTGCGGGCAAAGAAGGTGGCAAAGGCGTCGCGCAGCATCGGATTGAAGGTGATGCTGCGAGCCCAGCCCACGCCGGCTCCGAGGGTATCGCCATAGCTGAAGCCGCCACATGCGACCACGCCCTGCACGTCTTCGAGGCGCACGCGGCCGGACTGCAGGTCGGTCATGTGCACGTCCAGCGCCTCGAAGCCTGCGGCGTCGAAGGCGTAGGCCATCTCGATGTGGGAATTGACTCCCTGCTCGCGCAGCACGGCCACTCGCGGACGGTGGCTGAGCACGGCTGGCGCCTCGGGCGTGAAGGTGAGGTGCACGTGCATGCCGGGATCGTCCTTGGCCCCTGCAGCGGCATGCTCGCTGTCGGCACAGGCGGGGTTGTCGCGCTGCTGGCAGATCTTCCAGCTCACGCTGTCCCAGACCTGATGCAGGTCGTGGAGATCGGCGGCAAAGATCTGCTGCGCATCGCGCCAGATCGAGAGCTGGCCCTTGCCCATTTCGAGCGAGGAGGATTCGGCGCGCACCGTGCCAATGAAGTGGGAGCAGGCCCCCAGCCCCTGTTCGCGCAGGACCTGCATGACGGCGCTGCGCTCGCTGCTGCGTACCTGCAGCACCACGCCCAGTTCTTCGCTGAAGAGCGCATCAAGGGTCTGCTCATGCCGGCGCCCGCTGATCTGCTGGGCCCAGTTCTTGCTCTCGCCGCTGTCCATGCGGCTGTCGCTGACGCCGTCACCGGGAGCCAGCAGCATGTCGATGTTGAGGGCGACGCCCACATGGCCGGCAAAGGCCATTTCGGCCACGGCAGCCAGCAGGCCCCCGTCGCTGCGGTCGTGATAGGCCAGGATGTGGCCCTGGGCCCGCAGCAGGTTGATGGCCTGCACGAGGTGGACGAGATCCTGCGCATCGTCGAGATCGGGTACGGTGTCTCCGCCCTGCCCCAGTACCTGCGCCAGGATGCTGCCGGCCATGCGGTTGCGGCCATGTCCCAGATCGACCAGCAGAAGATGGGTTTCTGCCTCGTCGCGATGCAGCTGCGGGGTAAGCGTGCCGCGCACGTCATCGATGCTGGCGAAGGCGGTGATGATGAGACTGACGGGGGAGACTACCTTGCGCTTCTGCGCCGCGCCTTCGGCGGTGGCGTCTTCCCACTGCGTGCGCATGGACAGCGAGTCCTTGCCGACCGGGATCGAGATGCCCAGCTGCGGGCACAGCTCCATGCCCACGGCCTGCACGGTGCGGTACAGCGCGGCGTCCTCGCCGGGTTCGCCGCAGGCGGCCATCCAGTTGGCGCTGAGCTTGACGCGGGAGAGCTCGACGGGAGCGGCCAGCAGGTTGGTGATGGCTTCTGCCACGGCCATGCGGCCCGAGGCCGGGGCATCGAGCACGGCGAGCGGGGTGCGCTCGCCCATGGCCATGGCTTCACCTGCAGTGCCGGTGTAGTCGGCCAGGGTCACGGCCACATCGGCCACGGGCAGCTGCCAGGGGCCCACCATCTGGTCGCGGTGGGTCAGCCCGCCGACGGCACGATCCCCGATGGTGACCAGAAAGCGCTTGCTGGCCACGGTCGGGTGGCTCAGGACACCGATGACAGCATCCTGCAGGGACATGTCACTCACATCGAGCGGCATGCCCTGATGGGTGATCGTGTGCACATCGCGCTGCATGCGGGGCGGCTTGCCGAGGAGCACGTCCATGGGCATGTCCACGGCAATGCCGTCTGTCGGAGCGGCACCTGCGGCGGCGAGGTCGACATCGCCCACGACCAGGTCGCGCGTCTCGGTGGTCACACCGACCACCGCAAAGGGGCAGCGCTCGCGCTCGCACAGCGCACGGAAGGCGTCGAGCGTCTCGGGCGAAATGGCCAGCACGTAGCGTTCCTGGCTCTCATTGCACCAGATTTCCTTGGGTGCAAGGCCCGACTCCTCCAGAGGCACCTGCCGCAGGTCGAAGCGTGCGCCGCGTCCGGCATCGTTGACCAGCTCGGGAAAGGCATTGGAGAGTCCGCCGGCGCCCACGTCGTGGATGGCCAGAATCGGGTTGTGCTCACCCATGGCCCAGCAGTGGTTGATGACTTCCTGGGCTCGCCGCTCAATCTCGGGGTTGCCGCGCTGCACGGAGTCGAAGTCGAGGTGGGCTGCATTGGCCCCGCTGCTCATGGAGCTGGCTGCGCCGCCGCCCATGCCGATGCGCATGCCCGGACCGCCGAGCTGCACGAGCAGCGTGCCGGGCGGAAACGGAATCTTGTGCGTGAGCGTGGCATCGATGCTGCCCAGCCCGCCCGCGATCATGATGGGCTTGTGGTAGCCCATCTGGCGCACCTGCACACCCTCCCCCGTGGTGGTGACGATGGTCTGTTCGTACTCGCGGAAGTATCCGGCCAGATTGGGACGGCCGAATTCGTTGTTGAAGGCGGCCCCGCCGAGGGGGCCTTCGGTCATGATCTGCAGCGGGCTGGCGATATGGGCCGGCTTGCCGCCGGGCTGGTCGCTCATGCCGTCCCAGAGCCGCGATACGGTAAAGCCCGTGAGACCTGCCTTGGGGCGGCTGCCCCGTCCGGTGGCGCCCTCGTCGCGGATTTCACCGCCTGCTCCGGTGGAGGCTCCGGGGAAGGGAGAGATGGCGGTGGGGTGGTTGTGGGTTTCCACCTTCATGAGCACGTGCTGGAGCTTTTCCCGAGCCTGATAGACCATGCCATGCGAGGTGGCCGTGTCGGCCATGAAGCGCTGGCTGACGTGTCCGTCCATGACGGCCGCATTGTCGGAGTAGGCCACCACCGTGTGCTGGTGGGCCACCTGCTCGGTGTTGCGGATCATGCCGAACAGGGTCTTGTCCTGTGCCTGCCCGTCGATGGTGAATTCGGCGTTGAAGATCTTGTGGCGGCAGTGTTCGCTGTTGGCCTGGGCGAACATCATGAGCTCGACATCGGTGGGGTTCCGGCCGAGGCCACGGAAGGCTTCCACCAGATAGTCGATTTCGTCCTCGGCCAGTGCCAGCCCCCAGTCGGCATTGGCCTGCACCAGGGCAGCACGCCCTCCTGCAAGCACATCGACCTGTTCGAGCGGTGCGGGAGCAAGATGGGTAAAGAGGCGCTCGGCTGCGTCGGCCGAGGGCAGCACGCTTTCCGTCATGCGGTCGTGCAGCAGGGCTGCCACGGCTTCGAGCTGTTCGGCCGTCGGCGTAGCCCCCAGCAGGAAGTATTGCGTGCCACGTTCGATGCGGCGCACGCCGCAGGCCTCGGTCAGGCCGCAGTTGCGGGCAATATCGGTTGCCTTGGATGCCCAGGGAGAAACGGTGCCGATGCGCGGCACCACGATCAGGCTCACGGCTGCCGGAGCCTGTTCGACATACGGCTCCCCGTAGGTCAGCAGCTGCTGCAGTGCCTTGCGGCTGCCGGCATCCAGGGCCGTGCTGCTGTCGATCCAGTGCAGGAAGCGGGCGGCAATGCCGTGCACGCCGGGAGCAACGGCCTGAATGCGGGGCAGGAGCTGCTGGGCCCGGAAGGCAGTCAGGGCGTTGCCGCCCTCGAAGGAAGTGATGAAGGTTTGCATAGGGGAGGACGCAGGAGGCATCGAGGCCGCTGGAAAACGGGGAGAGAAGCACCGGTCTGCCCCAATGCAGCCGGCAGGTCATGCCGCCGGCAGATCGGGCAGAGGCGTCCGTTGCAGGGGCGATGAGGAATCTTTCTATTGTAATCGGGGTCCCTGGGGCTGGGTTCCATGAGCATGCATGCCCTACCCCCATTGTGCGGGCGCCCCAAAAAGCGGCGGTGTGCAGAGTTCTCTGGGCACGACAGACGGGAATGCCCCAGTCGCCGGCAGGTGTGATTCCGCCCCCTCCTACAGGGAACGGTCATGCGCAGCAGCCACCGCCCATGGCACCAGACAGGCCGCCTCCCCCTGCCCCCAGCGCCGCACCTCCAGGCCAAAGACAGCTTCAAGCAGGGCATCGTCCAGTACGGTGCTGGGCGCCCCATCGGCCACCAGACGCCCGCGGTCGAGCACGCAGACACGCTGGCAGAACCGGGCCGCCAGGGTCAGATCGTGCAGCACCACGGCCACGGCCTGTCCCTGCCGTGCCATGTGCAGCAGCAGCTCCATGATCTGGATCTGGTGTGCTGGGTCAAGTGCGGCCAGGGGTTCATCGGCCAGCAGCACCCGGCTGTGCGTGGCCAGCGCCCGCGCCAGCAGCACCCGTGCCCGCTCGCCACCGGAGAGGGTCTGCACATTGCGCTCTGCCAGCGTCTGACTATGGGTCTGGACCATGGCTTGTTCGACCCGAACCTTGCCGCCTGTGGTGGCAGCATCTCCATGAGGGAGTCGCCCCAGCGCCACGACCTGGCGCACCGGCAAGGGCCAGTGCACCTGCTGCCCCTGGGCCAGGTAGGCCAGCCGCACGGCTCGCTCCCGGGCACTCCAGTCCTGCCATACACGCTGCTCCAGGTGCACAGTGCCTGTCTGCAGAGGGGTATATCCCATGATGGCACGCAGCAGCGTGGTCTTGCCAGCGCCGTTGGGCCCGACAATGCCCACCAGCTCGCCCGGGCGCAGGGTCAGGCTCACTCCGTCGACGAGCGTGGTCGTTCCGGCCCGCACCACCAGGTTGTGGGCCTCCAGCACGGCTGCCGTGAACGCACTGGCATTCATGCTGCACTCCTGTCGCGACGCAGGATGAGCCGCAGGAAGAAAGGCGCCCCGATCAGCGCCGTGAGCACCCCCAGCTTGAGCTCCTGGCCCTGGGTGTACATCAGGCGCACGCCCATGTCGGCCACCAGGAGCAGCACCGCTCCCGACCAGGCCGAGACTCCCAGCAGCCGTCCCGGATCTGCCTTGACCCACGGGCGCATCAGATGGGGCGCCACCAGTCCCACAAAGCCGATGCTGCCAGCCACGGATACGGCCGCCCCGACGCTGAGAGCCGTACCCAGGAGCACACGCAGCCGCAGCCGGCGCAGGTCGATGCCGAGCGAATGCGCCGTTTCCTCTCCCAGGCTCAGTGCCTGCAGTCCCTGTCGTGTACCGGCCAGCACCAGCAGGCCGACAACGATCGCCGGCACTGCCAGCCAGACCTCCCGCATGCTCCGATCGGCGAGCGACCCCATCATCCAGAACACGATTTCCTGCAGCGCAAAGGCATTGCGCGACCAGTTCATGACCAGGGCGATCAGCGCTCCAGCCAGAGAGGAGATGGCCACGCCGGCGAGGAGCAGCGTGGTCGTGTCCTCGCCCCGCCGCGCCAGGGCCAGTACCAGCAGCACCGCCAGCAGGGTGCCTGCCATGCCGGCAAGCGGCAGGGCCAGAATGGCGAGCTGGGCAAGGCCGGTATACAGGGCCACCACAGCTCCCAGCGCAGCCCCGCTCGTGATGCCGAGCAGGCCCGGCTCGGCCAGCGGATTGCGCAACAGCCCCTGCAGCGCCGCGCCCGACATGCCGAGTGCCGCCCCCACGGCCACACACAGCACGGTGCGCGGCAGACGCAGATCGATCAGGATGCGCGTGGGCACCCACTCCCCCGCCCAGACTCCACTCAGCAGCCGCCAGGGCGAGAGATCGACATACCCGATCGCGAGCGACAGCAAAATGAGCCCCCCCAGCATCGCTCCCGCGCCCGCCAGCTTCATCCGGCTGGCTGCTGCGGTGCCACCGAAGCAGGTTTTTCCGGCAGATACATCACGCTCCATCATGCCGACTTCTCCTTGCGCACCGGATGCCTGCGGGCCTCCAGCATGCGCACCACATCCAGACTCCAGGGGCCTCCGCAAATGGTCATGCGCGTGGGAACCACCATCTCTCCCAGCCTCAGGTGGGCCAGCGCCACCGGCAGCCGGTCCCGAAACTCGATGCTGGGCTCGTCCCGGCCATAGTCCGGCGTCAGCAGCAGATCCGGCTGGGTGGCCACCAGCCGTTCCATGGGCAGATACCCGTACCCGCGCAATCCGGCCATGGCTGCGGCATTCCGGTATCCAGCGAGTTGCAGCAGCTCATCGAACATGGTGCCCGTGCCACTGCCATAGCCCATCCAGCTGCGCTCGGCTGCCACAGGCTGCAGGGCGGCGGATTCTTGTGCACGTGCTGCGCGCAGAGCCTGTACCTCCTGCTGCATGCGCGCCACCAGCGCACGCCCCCGCTCGGGTCGCACCACAGCCTCGGCCACCACCATGGTCTGGATGGCCACTTCGTGCAGCGAATTCGCCAGCGGCACTTCCACGACGCGCACACCGAGCTGGCGCAGCATCTGGGCCGTGTAGCGTGTGGTGTACCGGCCCACCAGCACCAGATCGGGCCGCAGCCGCAGGATGCTCTCCGCATCGCCGCGCACGCCGGGAATGCCGCGGGCACGCTCGGCCAGCATGGACATGCGCGGGTCATGGGCCAGCTCGCTCACCGCCACCACCTGATGGCGATCGGCGAGCTGCAGCACCAGCTGATCGGCGCACAGATTGAGCGATACGATGCGCTGCGGCCGGGCTGCAGCCGGCGCCGCAGAAGAGGAGGCAGATTTCCCCTGCAAACTGGCCTGCGGCCCGGGGACCACAGGCGCAGCCGCGTCACGGCATCCGGCCAGTGCAGCTGCCAGCATGAGCACCGCCGGCAGGCACCGCCCCCTGCGCCCCATGGAGCGCACCGCTCCTGCCACCCTGCCGAGTCGCCCTGGCCTGCGCATCGTCCGCCCTGCCTTACAGGAAGTCCCAGCGATAGGTCAGCTTGACCTCGCGCCCCGGCATGGGGTAGCCCGGCACCACCTGGTAGGCGCGGTTGAACAGGTTGTCCACCGCCACCCGCACCGTCTGGTGGGCTGCCAGCTTCCAGCTCATGCTGGCATCCCACAGGGTATATCCACCCTGCTGGCCCAGCGTGCTCGTCCAGTCCGCCCAGTAGGCGGTCTTGAGCGTGCGGCCGACATACCGGGCTCCCAGATGGGCTCCCACATTGCCCCAGTGGCCATCGAGCGAGGCCCGCAGCGTCTGGCGCGGCACGTATTTCAGATCCGTCCAGCCCGAGCCGTTGTTCTGCTCCGCGCGGAAGCTGTAGCTGTAGCCCACCCCCAGATCCAGCGCCGGGGTGATGCGCCAGCGGCCACTCAGCTCCATGCCCTGCATCCGGGCTCTGTCGGCATTGGTCCACGAGGACACATTGCCCGGCAGCGTCACCGCCACGATCTTGTCGTGCACGCGCGTGTCGTGCAGGGTCACATCCGCGTTCCAGTTGTCTTGCTCTGCCGAGAGGCCGATGTCGGCGCTGACGCTGCTCTCCGGCTTGAGCGCCGGATTGCCCTGGTAGTCCATGCCGTAGCTCGAATACTTGCCCGCAAGTTTCCAGGCGCTCGGAGCCGCATAGCCCCGGCCGATGGTCGCATGCAGCGCCAGTACAGGCGTGAGGGCATGGCGGATGCCGGCACTCGGGCTGAACTGGTGGAAGTTGCGGCTCTGCGAGGCGTTGTCCGGGAAATAATCCGTATCCAGGGTGGACAAGCGGAAATGGTCGTATCGCCCCCCCACATAGGCCGATGTGCGTCCGTCGTTGAAGCGGACGTTCTGCTGGGCATAGAGCGCAGCGTTTTCCTGCCGGCTGTCTGGCTGGTAGACCGACGGGGAACCATACCAGTAGCTCACCGAGCGCGCCTTCTGTACCTGATAGTCGAACCCATAGACCAGCTCCGCACCGGGGTGCCACTGCCATTCGTCCTTGAGCTGCACCCCATGCCAGTCCAGTGCAGACTGGAACGAGGGAGTCCTGGAGCCATCGGTGGCCACGTCGTCCATGGACGTATGTTCCTCGCCCCTGTAGCCCGTGATGCTGAGGGCATGGTTGCCCATATCCCCCCTGAGCACGGCGCTGTAGAGCCGATGGGTCATGTCCTTGACCGTCGGCGTGCCCGAATAGCCAGGCAACGCTCCGGGATTCTCCACATCGTTGCCCTTGAACAGATCCGCGCGCACGTCGAGCTGCCACTGCGGCGCCAGCCTGAAGCCCAGTCGCAGGTCATGGTGGTAGGTGTCATAGCCGCTCGGATGCGCCATTCCTCCCGGGTAGCTGTAATCCCCCTGACGGTGCCATCCGCCGAAATAGTCGAAATTGAGCCAGGGTGTCAGTGCACCGCCAATGTCTCCCTGCACCTCGCGCTGGCCCATAGTGCCGGCAGACACCTCCACACCACCCTGCAGCGCACCCGTGCGGCGCACCGGAATCAGGTTGATCACGCCTGCCATGGCCTGCGAACCATAAAGGGACGACGCAGGCCCCTGCAGCACCTCGATGCGGGACACGCCAGCGGTGGGCATCATGCTCAGCTCGTTGACGATGGCCGGAATGCCATCCTGCAGCACCAGCGTCTGCAGCGATTCGCCCACCATCGGGCTATAGGGCGCGAATCCGCGCATGCCCACGGCCGAGGACAGCCCCGGATACTGCTTGATGTCCACGCTCGTGGTCTTGCCCAGCAGATCGGCCAGCTCCGCATGGGGCGTCGCCTCGATCTGTCTGCGCGTCACCACCTCGATGCGCTGGGGCGTGTCCTTCACGGACATTTCGGCACGCGAGCCGGTGATCACCACGTTGTACTCCGGGGCATCGCCCCCGTCGGCGGAATCGCGCGGTGCCTCCCCTGCCGATGCCTGTGCCGCCGCAGTGCCCGAAGTCTGCGCCACGGCAGCCGCCACCGGACTGAGGCAGAACAGCAGCCCTGCCAGCCGGAACATAGAAATGGAATGTGTCATTGTCGATACGGTGTATGACCGCATTGCACGCATCCGGAAAAACACGCCAGCCGGAGTGCCCCGCACTGCCTTGCCTTGCACCCCCATGCCGGCCCGCGCGCTTCCTGAACTGAAACGCACGGACACCCTCTGCACGGACGTGCATGGCTTCATGCCATGCCGCACCCCGAAGACGGACTCCCGGTCTGCTCCCCGCAAACGGTCAAGATACTGGCTGCCGCACCCTGAAGCGGCAGCACGCTGCATGCCAGGCCGGTATCCGGACTCGTGAGTCTTGACGTTTCGCCTTCCCATCCGATGTCGATCCAAGAGAACCGCATTGCACGGACTCCACGACCCAGACAGTGGCTGCCGCGCGGCATGAAACATGTCGCACAGCATGAAACGCCCACACTCACCCACCGTTGCGGGGGCAGTCCGGGCATGGCGCCTTGCAGGCGCGCACCCGGTTCCCGTTCAACCCTTGCGGGGCGCCTGGCATTCTCTCGTTCCTGCCCCGCCTCACAGCGGTGAGGGTTCGGTACAGGAACTTTCCATTGTATCGGCGATGCGCTCCCATCCCTCTCCAAGTGCATGGAAACGACAACCTTCGTCATGCAATGCACGGGCAATGCGCGGATAATCTCCTGCATGAGCATCATCATCCATACCCCTGAAGAAATCGAGGAAATGCGCAAGGCATGCCGCTTTGCGGGCGAACTGCTGGACTTTCTCGGTCCCCATGTCGTTCCCGGCATCACCACCAACGAGCTGGACCGCCTCTGCGAGGAATACACCACCAGCCACGGTGCCGTCTCCGCGCCCCTCAACTACGCGCCTCCCGGCCACCGCCCCTATCCCAAGTCGATGTGCACCTCGGTCAACCACCAGGTCTGTCACGGCATTCCCAACGACAAGCCGCTCAAGAAGGGCGACATCGTGAACATCGACGTCACTCCCCGCCTCAACGGCTGGCATGGCGATTCGAGCCGCATGTACATCGTGGGCGGTGAGGATGCCGCGCCCCCCTACGTCAGCCGGCTGTGCCGCGTCACCTACGAATCCATGTGGAAGGGCATTCTCGAAGTCAGGCCCGGAGCCCATCTGGGAGACGTGGGCCACGCCATCCAGAAATACGTCGAGAGCCACGGCTACAGCGTGGTACGCGAATTCTGTGGACACGGAGTGGGCCGCGACTTCCACACCGATCCGCAGGTGCTGCACTACGGCCGGCCAGGCACCATGGAGGAACTGGTTCCAGGCATGATCTTCACCATCGAGCCCATGGTCAATGCAGGCCGCCGCGAGATCAAGGAAGGTCCCGATGGCTGGGCCATCGTCACCAAGGACCGATCCCTCTCGGCCCAATGGGAACATGCCGTGGTCGTCACGCCCACGGGCTATGAGGTGCTCACCCTGTCGCCCGGCATGCCCGCGCTGCCCGACTTTGTGCACGCCACTGCGACCTGATGCCCATTCCCGGTGCTCGGCCGGCAGACGCTGCGGCCTTGTCCGGGGAGGCAGTGCCCTGGTGCGCTTCTTGCTTGCCACGGAGTTGCACCTCTCCGGAGTGCCTGGTCAACCTGCCGGTGCCACTCCTTTCCGGTCCTCCGAGAAATCTGCCTTTTCCCCTTTCCCATGAGCACTCCGTCTCCCTTCTCCGCCCCTGCCCCGCTCACGCGCCAGGACTACCAGGCCGCCAAGCAGGCCCTGCTCGCGCCGCTGGCCGATGAATCCGGCAGCGTGCGCGCCATGCGCAGCATCATGGGCATCCTGCACCGGCTGGCGCAACTCACCGATCACTCGCTCACGGCCCTGTGGCAGCAGCATGGGCTCGACCGCGAACGGGTTGCGCTGGCGGCAGTGGGTGGCTTCGGCAGAGGCGAGCTGTACCCCTACTCGGACGTCGATGTGCTCATCCTCCTGCCCATGCCCATGCAGGAAGCGGGGGCCGACCTGCGCCAGCGCATCGAGGCTTTCGTGGGCAGCTGCTGGGACATGGGCCTCGAAATCGGCTCCAGCGTGCGTTCGGTGCAGGAATGCGTGGCCGAAGCCGAAAAGGACATCACCGTCCAGACCGCCCTGCTCGAACGCCGCCTCATCACAGGCCCCGCCGACCTCTACGACGCGCTGAGCGCCGCCTATGACAGTGCCATGCACCCCTACGGGTTCTATCTGGCCAAGACGCTCGAGATGCGTCAGCGCCACGGCAAGTACGAGAACACGCCCTACTCGCTCGAACCCAACTGCAAGGAATCTCCCGGTGGCCTGCGCGACCTGCAGGTCGTGCTCTGGGTAGCCAAGGCAGCCGGCTACGGAGACTCCTGGAGCGCGCTCATGCGCAGCGGGCTCATGACACCCTATGAAGCACGCCATGTGCGGCGCAGCTACGTCATGCTGAGCCTCGTCCGCACCCGCCTCCACATGGTCGCGCGCCGCCGCGAGGACCGTCTCATCTTCGATCTGCAGGACCCCGTCGCCAAGCTCTTCGGCTATGCGCTGGAAACCCCCTCCTCCCGAGCCGGCAAGACCAGTCCGCTGCGCCCCAGCGAAGCGCTGATGAAGCACTACTACTGGACCGCCAAGGCCGTCACCCAGCTCACCCAGATCCTGCTGCTCAACATTGCCGAGCGGCTGCAGGCCAGCGGCCACACGCGCGAGGACGATCCCGCACCGGTCACCGAAGCCATGAAGCGCCTGCAGGACAGCGCCAGAGCCCAGCAGGCCAGGGCCGCCATCCAGGCCGAGGAATCGGGCAACTCCGCCCTGGCCCTGCAGGAAACCGTCAACCCGGTCGCCAGCACGGCCGTGACGGACATCGACTACGAACAGCAGACCCAGGAACCCCGGCACCTGCCCTCCATCAACGAGCGCTTCCTCGACAACAACGGCCTGCTCGAAGTCGCCACCGACGACCTGTATTTCCGTGAACCGCACGCCATCCTGGAAACCTTCATCCTGGCCCAGCGGGAAATCGGCATCAGCGGTCTGTCTGCCCGCACCCTGCGTGCGCTCTACAACGCCCGGGTGATCATGGACAGTGCCTTCCGGCGCGATCCGGTCCACCATCGCCAGTTCATGGAGATCCTGCAGGCCCCTTCGGGCGTCACCCATGCCCTGCGCCTGATGAACCAGACCTCCGTGCTGGGCCGCTACCTCTGGGTGTTCCGCAAGATCGTGGGCCAGATGCAGCACGACCTGTTCCACGTCTACACGGTCGACCAGCACATTCTCATGGTCGTGCGCAACGTGCGGCGCTTCTTCATCCCCGAGCACGCGCACGAATACCCTTTCTGCTCCCAGCTCGCCGCCGGCTGGGATGCCCCCTGGATCCTCTCCACCGCAGCCCTGTTCCACGACATCGCCAAGGGCCGCGGAGGCGACCACTCCCAGCTCGGCGAGCAGGAAGTGCGCAAGTTCGCCAAGATCCATGGCATCTCCCAGGAAGACACCGACCTGATCGCCTTTCTGGTGCGCCAGCACCTGACCATGAGCATGGTGGCCCAGAAGCAGGACATCAGCGACCCCGATGTCATCACCGCCTTTGCGAAGACCGTGGGCAACGAACGCTACCTCACCGCCCTCTACCTGCTCACCGTGGCCGACATCCGCGGCACCAGCCCCAAGGTCTGGAACGGCTGGAAGGGCAAGCTGCTCGAAGACCTCTACAAGGCCACGCTGCGCGTGCTCGGTGGCCACGTGCCCGATCTGGATGCGCTGGTGGAAGCACGCAAGCGCGATGCCCAGGTCGAACTGGCGCGCTACTCGATGCCCTTCGAAGGCCACCTCAAGCTCTGGAACGCCCTGGACGTGAGCTATTTCATGCGGCACGACGCCAACGAAATCGCATGGCACACGCGTCACATCGCCCGCCATGCCGGGCAGGGCAGAACCATCGTTCGCGCCCGGCTCTCGCCGCACGGCGAGGGACTGCAGGTGCTGGTCTACACCCCCGACCAGCCCGAGCTGTTCGCCCGCATCTGCGGCTACTTCGACAGCGCCTCGTTCAGCATCCTGGATGCCAAGGTCCACACCACCACCGACGGCTACGCACTCGATACCTTCCAGGTGGTCACCTCCATCATGCCCGAGCACTACCGCGAATTCATGACCATGGTCGAAAGCTCGCTCACCCACGTCCTTGAGCATCCGGGCGCCCTGCCCGAACCTTCGCATGGCCGACTCTCGCGCCGGGCCAAGAGTTTCCCCATGACGCCGACGGTCCAGTTCACCCCGGATGAAAAGGTCGAGCACTGGCTCATCACCATCAACGCCAGCGACCGCATGGGACTGCTTTACCGCATCACCCGCGTGCTGGCGCACGACCATATCCACCTGCAGCTCGCGCACATCTCCACCATGGGCGACCGGGTGGAGGACACCTTCCTCGTCAAGGGCAAGGGCCTGTCATCCGGCCCGGTGCAGGCCCGGCTCGAATCGGACCTGCTCGACGCCATCTCGGCCGCATGAAGGGAGGCGGAGGCTGCGCTCTCTTCGTGAAGCCTCCGCCAAAAACAAAGGCTCCCTGCCCAAAAGGGCACAGGGAGCCTGAGAAGGGCAGCCTGCGGGCGCTGCCTGTGACCTGCTGCGGCACATCCCCGCCTCGGAATGCACAGACAGACGGCGCACCAGCTGCGCCGCAGCCAGGATCAGACCTTGACCGTCGCCATGTAGCTGTCGAAGCGGAACTGCGAGAAGCGGTTCCAGAGGATCTGGTCGCGCTGGAATTCACGCATCGACTGGTGGATCTTCTTGAACTCGGGCGACTTGGCTTCGTGCTCGGCGAACACCTCCATCGAGGCCTTGAACCCGGCGTCCATCACTTCCTTGGAGAAAGGCTTGAGCTGGGTGCCGGCAGCCACCAGACGCTTGAGGGCGCCGGGGTTGCGCGCGTTGTACTTGGCTGTGGTCTCGGCAGCAGCCACGCGGGTAGCCGCATCGACAATGGCCTTGTTGGTGGCCGACAGAGCGTTGTAGGCCTTGGCATTGATGAAGAATTCCAGCTCGGCGCTGCCTTCCCACCAGCCGGGATAGTAGTAATAGGGGGCCACCTTGTTGAAGCCGAGCTTTTCGTCGTCATAGGGGCCGACGAATTCCACGGCATCGAGCGTGCCCTTCTCCAGCGCCTGGTAGATGTCGCCGGCCGGCATGTTCTGGGACACCACGCCCAGCTTCTGCATGGCTTCGCCGAACACGCCACCGCCCATGCGCATCTTCAGCCCCTTGAGGTCCTCGGGGGTGTTGATTTCCTTGCGGTACCACCCCCCCATCTGCGTACCGGTATTGCCGGCGCTGGCACTCTTGATGTTGTACTTGGCGTAGAACTCGTCCATGAGCTTGCGGCCATTGCCTTGGTCCATCCAGGCATCCATCTGGAGCGTGGTGAGCCCGAAAGGCACTGCACAGCCAAAGGCAAAGATCGGATCCTTGCCAGTGAAGTAGTAGGACGCGGTTTCTGCCATCTCGATGGTGTTGTTCTGCAGGGCATCCACCACGCCGAAGGCCGGCATGAGCTCACCGGCTGCATGCACGGTCACCTCGAACTTGCCGCCCGAGAGCTGCTTGACGGTTTCCGCGAACCGCTCTGCGCTGCCGTAGATGGTGTCGGTCGACTTGGGAAAGCTCGAAGCCAGACGCCAGCGCACAGTCTCGCCACTCTGCACGGCAGACGCCCCCTTCACAGCACCGGAGGCACCGGCATCGGCACCCTCCTTCTTGCCGCACGCCGCCAGCGCGCCTGCAGCCACCGTAGCCCCGGCGATCCCGAGGTTCTTGACCAGTGAACGTCGATCCATCTCTACTCCCTTGAAGTCATCCAACTTGGAAAATCGCCGAATTATAGGACGCTCCCCTGCAGGACCTGCGTCCGCACTTTCCCATGCCTGGTGCGGAACATGCACGACTGCCAAAGCATCCACCGGCACTCGTCTGTCCGAGACCAGCTGCATGCGCTTGTTTCAGGATGCCCCGAAGCGCTGGCGGATGGAGGTCTCGATCCCTGCGCCATCGAGTCCCTGCATCTGCAGCAGGCGCACCGGGTCTCCGTGTTCGATGAACACATCCGGGAATCCCAGCTGCAGCACCGGCCGACTCAGCCCATGTGCCTGCAGATGCTCCATGACGGCACTGCCTGCCCCTCCCATGATGCAGCCGTCCTCGATGGTGACAAGTGCCTCGTGCCCCTCTGCCACCTGCATGAGCATCTGATGGTCGAGCGGCTTGGCCCACCGCATGTTGACCACCGTGGCATCAAGCCGCTCGGCGGCTTCCAGCGCCGGGTACAGCAGCGTGCCGAAAGCGAGGATGGCGATGCGCCTGCCCTGCCGGCGCAGCTCGGCCTTGCCATAGGGAAGCTCTTCCAGTCCTTCACGGGGGGGATGCCCCACACCTGCTCCACGGGGGTACCGCACCGTCACCGGGCTGTTCTGGGCATAGGCGGTCGACAGGAGCTGCCGACATTCGGCCTCATCGGCTGGGCAGGCCACACTCATGTTGGGAATGCAGCGCGTGAAGGCGATGTCGTAGTTGCCGGCATGGGTCGGACCATCGGCTCCGACCAGTCCGGCCCGGTCCAGTGCGAACACGACCGGCAGATTCTGCAACGCCACGTCATGGATCAGCTGGTCATAGGCACGCTGCAGAAAGGTGGAATAGATGGCCACCACCGGCTTGAGCCCTTCGCAGGCCAGACCGGCCGCAAAGGTCACGGCATGCTGCTCGGCAATACCCACGTCGTAATAGCGGTCGGGGAAGCGGCGATGGAACTCCACCATGCCAGACCCCTCGCGCATGGCCGGCGTGATGCCAACCAGACGCTTGTCGTGCGCAGCCATGTCGCACAGCCATTTTCCGAACACCTGGGTGAAGGTGGTCCTGGGCGTGCCTGCAGGCTTTTGCAGCCCCACGGCAGGATCGAACTTCCCGGGGCCATGGTAGGCCACAGGGTCGGCCTCTGCGAGCTCGTAGCCGTGCCCCTTCTTGGTCACCACGTGCAGGAACTGGGGGCCCTTGAGCTTGCGGATGTTTTCCAGGGTGGGAATGAGCGATTCGAGATCATGCCCGTCGATGGGGCCGATGTAGTTGAAGCCGAACTTCTCGAACAACGTGGCCGGCACCACCATGCCCTTGGCCTGCTCCTCCAGCCGCTTGGCCAGGTGGAGAAGCGGGGGCGCATTCCTGAGCACGCTCTTGCCCACATGGCGTGCCTGCGCATAGAAACGTCCACTCATGAGCTGCGCCAGATAGCGGTTGAGCGCTCCGACAGGAGGGCTGATGCTCATGTCGTTGTCGTTGAGAATGACGAGCAGATTGATGTCGTCCTCGACTCCTGCATTGTTGAGGGCCTCGAAGGCCATGCCGGCCGTCATGGCGCCATCCCCGATGACGGCGATGTGCTGGCGGTCGGTCAGTCCCTGCTGGCGTGCTGCCACGGCCATGCCCAGCGCCGCCGAGATGCTGGTGCTCGAATGTGCGGTGCCGAAGGTGTCGTAATCGCTCTCGTCGCGCTTGGGAAAACCGCTCAGTCCCTGCCATTGCCGCAGCGTGGGCATGCGGTCCTTGCGTCCGGTGAGGATCTTGTGGGGATAGGTCTGGTGCCCCACATCCCACACGATGCGATCATCGGGCGTATTGAACACATAGTGCAGGGCAATCGTCAGCTCCACGGTCCCCAGATTGGAGCTGAGGTGTCCCCCTGTCTTTGAAACGCTGTCGAGAAGAAAGCCGCGCAGTTCATCGGCCAGTGCCACGAGTTGCTGACGGGGCAGTCGCCGCAGTTCCTGGGGATTGTGAATGCTGTCTAACAAGGATGACATGAAGGACACGTCCTGAAGGGCAGGAGCATGCCAAGGCGACATGCCTCTGCCGGTGATGGGGGAGATGCACGGTTTCTGGGCGTGCCTGTCTGCTCACGATTGTAATGAGCCGGACAGAACTCAGAAGGCGCGATCGATCATGAGGTCGGCCAGGGCCTTCAACCGTGCGGTATTGGACAGTCCGGAAGACTGCAGCGCAGTCAGGGCATGGTCATGCAGATCGCGTGCAAAGGCCCGGGAGGCATCCAGCCCAATCAGGGACACATAGGTGGGCTTGTCCTGCGCCGCATCCTTGCCGGCTGTCTTGCCCAGGGTCTGCGAATCCGCCACCACATCCAGAATGTCGTCGACCACCTGGAAGGCCAGCCCCATGGCCGAACCATATTCGGCCAGCGCCTCCTGCGCCCTGTCTTCCACTTCCGCTCCGCAAGCTGCTCCCATGCGCACACAGGCCCTGAGAAGAGCCCCTGTCTTGAGTTCATGCATGTGCTGAAGCTCCGGTGCCGACAGGCGCTTGCCCACACTGGCCAGGTCGATTGCCTGCCCCCCGGCCATGCCGGTCACTCCCGCCGCGCGGGCAAGCTGCCTGCAGAGCTGGGCCTGCATCTCGACGGGCATGTCGTCCTCTGACGGGGGAGGCGCGAGAAGCTCGAAGGCCAGTGCCTGCAGGGCATCCCCGGCCAGCAGTGCCCCCGCCTCCCCGAACTGGACATGCACGGTGGGCTTGCCCCGCCGCAGCACATCGTTGTCCATGCAGGGCATGTCATCGTGCACGAGCGAGTAGGCATGGATCAGCTCCACGGCGCAGGCCGCCCGCAGCATGGCCCCTGCATGGCCCTGCACCGCTTCTCCTGCGGCATACACCAGGAGAGGCCGCAGACGCTTGCCTCCATCGAGCACGGCATAGCGCATGGCTTCCTTGAGCGGAGAAGGGGCATCCCGCCCCACCCATCGATCGAGCCCGGATTCAACGGTTTCCAGCACATGGCGATTCCAGGCTGCGAAGGGCTGCGCGGCCCAGGAAGCATCGCCCTGAATTTCCGGCGTATGCATATGCTCAGTCATGAGAAGTCTCCTCGCGGATTCCGACGGCTTCGCCGGTCTGCTGTCCGGAAGCATCGAGCACGCGGATCTGCTGCTCCACGGAAGCCAGGCGTTCCTTGCAGAATTCGAGCAGTGCCGATCCCCTGCGATAGCTTTCGAGCAGCTGGTCGAGCGGCGTCTGTCCCGATTCCAGCGTCTGCACCAGAGACTCCAGTTCCGCCAGGGCGGCCTCGTAGGTGGCCGGCATTCTGTCGCCGGCAGATTGTTTCTTACTGGTCATCGTTCGGTTTTACCGTGAATATGCCTCGAATTGTAAGGGCCGGCCATGAACATGGCGGCCTCTTTTCCTGTGCGGCATCCGGCGTTGGGCTGCTGCTCCCGCCATTCCCCCTGTTGCCGGTGCCCAGACCTCGGGCATGGATGCGTCTTCCCTTGGCCGGGAACAGGGACATTTCTGCAAACAGGGGGTGTAAGGTACAATTGAAGATTCGCCGGTGGGGGCATGGTGGCATGTGCTTCCCGCAATGTTTCGACATGCTTCACCTTTTCGCGCACCTTGCGCACCTGCCCCTTCATAGGGGGAGTCTCTAGGTCAGGACAAGATGTCTGATTTAAGTCTTCAATTACAGCAGGCCAAAAGCCAGTTCCCCGTCAGCAGCTATTTCAGCGAAGCGCTTTTCCGGCGCGAGCTCGACACCATTTTTGCCCAGGGGCCGCGCTACGTCGGCCATGTGGCATCCGTACCGAATGTGGGGGATTACTACGCCCTGCCCCAGGAAAACGAGGGGCGTGCGCTCGTGCACACCCCTGAAGGCATCCAGCTCGTCTCCAATGTCTGCCGGCACCGTCAGGCCGTCATGCTCAAGGGACGCGGCAACCTGGGCGAGAAATCCGGTGGTCACATCGTCTGTCCCCTCCATCGCTGGACCTACAGTGCCGGGGGCAAGCTGCTGGGCGCCCCCCATTTCAGCCACGATCCGTGTCTGGATCTCCACAACTACCGCCTGCGCGAATGGCACGGCATGCTGTTCGAGGACAACGGCCGCGACATCCATGCCGACCTCGCCGACATGGGCCCGGCAAGCTCACTGACTTTCGACGGGTATGTGCTGGGGCATGTCGAATCGCATGTATGCAACTACAACTGGAAGACCTTCATCGAGGTCTATCTGGAGGATTACCACGTCGGCCCCTTCCATCCCGGACTGGGCAACTTCGTGACCTGCGATGACCTGCGCTGGGAATTCAAGCCCGAGTATTCCGTCCAGACCGTCGGCATTGCCAACCAGCTCAAGAAATCCGGCAGCCCGGTCTACAAGCACTGGCAGGATGTGCTGATGAAATACCGCCATGGCGAACTGCCAGAGCATGGTGCCATCTGGCTGACGTATTACCCTCACATCATGGTGGAGTGGTATCCCAACGTGCTGACGGTGTCCACACTGCATCCGCTTGCCGTGGATCGCACGCTCAATCTGGTGGAATTCTTCTACCCCGAGGAGATCGCGGCCTTCGAGCCCGAATTCATGGAAGCGCAGCGCGCAGCCTACATGGAGACCTGCATCGAGGACGACGAAATCGCCGAGCGCATGGATGCCGGCCGCAAGGCTCTGCTGGAGCGTGGCGACAACGAAGTGGGCCCCTACCAAAGTCCCATGGAAGATGGCATGCAGCATTTCCATGAGTGGTACCGCCGCAAGGTGGGATCCCCCGAAGACCTCGCCCAGGATGCCCTGCCCCGGTAATGCGGTGCGCTCGTCTCCTCTCTGAATCCGAGGCCCGTCCACCCTGCTGGACGGGCCTTTTTTAACCGCTCCCGTATCTGACATCGCATGCAAGCCCTCTGGATGGCGCTCGGCGCCCTGTTCTTTGCCATGATGGGGGTCTGCATCAAGCTCGCATCCAGTTCCTACCAGACCATGGAGATTGTGATGTACCGGGGGCTCACGGGCATCGTGATGTTCGCGGTGATGCTGCGCATGAGCGGGCTGTCGCTGGCCACGCCCGTACCCCGGCTGCATGTGCAGCGCAATGCTGCCGGCATTGCGGCCATGTCGCTGTGGTTCTACGCCATCGGACACCTGCCCTTTGCCACGGCCATGACGCTCAACAACATGAGCAGCGTGTGGATCGGCACGATCCTGATTGCCGGTGCCTGGTGGAAAACCCGCAGAATGGCCTACCCTTGGCTCTTCGTGGCCGTGGTGGCGGGATTCGTCGGCGTCGTGCTGCTGCTGGATCCGCGGTTCGAGGGCAACGCGCCTCTGCCCAGCGTGCTGGGTGTGTGCTCCGGCATGCTGTCGGCCATGGCCTATATGCAGGTTAGTGCACTGGGCAAGGCAGGGGAGCCCGAATTGCGTACCGTGTTCTACTTTTCGCTCGGCACCACGCTCGTGGGCCTGGTCGGCACCCTGGCCTTCGGGGGGTTCACGCCCCTGCACTGGCAGACGGCCTGGCTGCTGCCAGCCACCGGAATATTTGCCTCACTCGGTCAGCTGTGCCTTACGCGGGCCTATACCCGGGGATCGACACTGGTGGTTGCCACTCTGCAATACCTGGGGCTGGTATATGCTTCTCTCTTCAGCATTCTGCTGTTCAAGGAGCATCTGCATCCGTGGGCATGGTGGGGCATGGGCATCATCGTGCTCAGTGGAGTGGCTGCCACCTGGCTGCGGCAGCATGGGTCTGGCGCAGCGGCGCACCGCACTTCGTGATGCACGGGAACACTGCAGGCGCATTCCTCCACTTCCACCCGGCATCGCTCAGGGGCATGCGGATCGCTGACCAGAATCGCTCCTCCATTTTTCGGTCCCGAGAATCTTCGTCATGCCATCTTGTCATTCCCTTCTGATCTCCCCTGAAGAGCTGCAGCAGCTGCGTGCTGCCGGCGCTCCTGTCATGGTGTTCGATTGCAGCTTCGAGCTGTCAGATCCGGCAGCCGGTCCCCGGATGTTCGCGGCAAGCCATATTCCGGGGGCCGTCTATGCCGATCTGGACCATGCCCTGAGCACCCATGAACCTGTCCACGCTGTGAGCGCTGGTCGCCACCCGCTGCCCGACCGCGAAACCTTTGCCGCCTGGCTGAGGCACATCGGTTTCCACAACGGGATGCAGGCGGTGGTGTACGACCGCAACGGCTGCAACTACTGCGGCCGGCTCTGGTGGATGCTCCAATGGATGGGGCATGCTGCCGTTGCGGTGCTCGACGGCGGTCTGCAGGGGTGGGAGGCACAGGGCCTCCCCCTTGCCGCCGGGGAAGCCTCTGGCGCTCCTGCAACGTCTTCCGACTTCGTCATGCAGCCCGCGTTGGTGAGCCTGGCCTCCACGGAAGAAGTGCTGGCACACCTGAACGCCCCTGACCGCAGGCTGGTCGATTCGCGCGGCGCACCGCGCTACCGGGGCGACGTGGAACCCATGGACCCTGTGGCAGGCCATATTCCGGGAGCTCTCAACCGCCCCTTCTCGGACAACCTGGGACCCGACGGACGATTCAAGTCCCCTGCCCAGCTGCGGGAGGAGTTCGATGCGCTTCTGGGCACCGATACCGCCCTGCCGGTGACGGTCTATTGCGGCAGCGGTGTGAGCGCAACCCCCAACGTGCTCGCACTGGCGCTGAGCGGCCGCCCGACTCCCACGCTGTACGCAGGAAGCTGGAGCGCCTGGTGCACGCACCAGCCACCGCTTCCCGTGGCCAGGGGCTGAGAAGGGCATTTCCCCTTTTCTCTCCCCGTTCGGCGGTGAGGCAGAGGCTGCCCCTCAGTGGGCACGCTCCCAGTTCGGCCCGATGCCAATCTCTGCGATCAGGGGAACATGCAGCCGTGCGACGCCTGCCATGAGCGACGGGACCTGCTCGCGCACCCAGTCGGCCTCGGATTCAGGCAGCTCGAACACCAGTTCATCGTGTACCTGCATGATCATGCGGGTGGCCATGTGCCGGTCATCGAGCGCCTTCTGCACGGCCACCATGCTTTTCTTGATGAGATCGGCAGCGGTGCCCTGCATGGGCGCATTGATGGCGGCCCGCTCGGCCCCAGCCCTGCGGGGCCCGTTGGGACTGCGGATATCCGGCAGATAGAGGCGTCGTCCGAAGACCGTCTCGACATAGCCCTGTTCGCGCGCCTGTTCGCGCGTGCGCTCCATATAGGCACGCACAGCCGGATAGCGGTCGAAATACCGCTCGATGTAGTTGCGTGCCGCGCCGTTGTCGATGCCCAGGGACTTGGCAAGTCCATAGCTGCTCATGCCGTAGATGAGACCGAAATTGATGACCTTGGCATATCGGCGCTGTTCTGCGCTGACTGCCTCCGGCGACACTCCGAACACCTCCGAGGCAGTGGCACGATGGATGTCCACCCCTGTTTCGAAGGCGCGGATCAGGGCTGCATCCCCGCTGATGTGCGCCATGATGCGCAGCTCGATCTGGCTGTAGTCCGCGCTGGCAATCAGGTTGCCGGGACCTGCGACAAAGGCTTCCCGGATGCGGCGCCCTTCGGGCGTGCGCACCGGAATGTTCTGCAGGTTCGGCTCGTTGCTCGACAGGCGGCCGGTGACCGCCACAGCCTGGGCATAGTGGGTATGCACCCTGCCCGTGACCGGGTCGGCCATGGCGGCCAGCTTGTCCGTATAGGTGTTCTTGAGCTTGGACAGGCTGCGAAACTCCAGCAGCGCACGAGGCAGCGGGAAATCCTCGGCGAGCTTTTCCAGCACCTCCTCGTCGGTACTGGGAGCACCGGAAGCCGTCTTCTTGACCACGGGCAGTCCCAGCTGTGTGAACAGCACTTCGCCGATCTGCTTGGGAGAGCCCAGATTGAAGCGCTGTCCAGCCATCTCATGGGCCTGCTGTTCGAGCGCATGCATGCGCAGTCCCAACTCGTTGCTCTGCCGCGCGAGTTCGCCGGAATCGATGAGCACACCGTTGCGTTCGACACGGAAAAGCGCCTCGCTCGTGGCCATTTCCAGCGCATAGATGTGCGCCAGCGGCTCATGAAGCTGCAACTCCGGCCACAGCCTGCGATGCACCTGCAGCGTGAAGTCGGCATCCTCGCAGGAATACACCGTGGCATCCTGCACCGGCACCTGGGCAAAGGGCTTCTGCCCTGCCCCCTTGCCGCACAGATCCTCGTAGCTCAGTCCGGTGCGCCCCAGGAACCGCAGTGCCAGACTCTCCAGGCTGTGTGGACGATGCGCCTCCAGCACATAGCTCTGCAGCATGGTGTCATGCGCATAGCCCCGAACCTCGATGCCATGGTTGGCCAGCACGTGCCGGTCATACTTGATGTGCTGGCCGAGCTTGGGCCGTGCCGCATCTTCCAGCCACGGGCGCAACCGGTCGAGCACTTCCTGCAGGGCGAGCTGCTCGCCTGCATCGGGGCCTTCGTGGGCCAAAGGAATGTAGGCCGCTTCACCGGGATGCACGCACAGGCTGATCCCTACAATACGGGCCTGCAGTGCGTCGAGCGAAGTGGTTTCGGTGTCGATGGCAGTGAGTTCCGCCGCATCGATGCGACGCAGCCATTCCTCGAACTGCGCCTGCGTGCGGATGGTGTCATACCGCACTTCCTGTTCGCCCGGCGCCTGTCCCTGCTCGGGAGTGATCCCCTCTGCGAACAGGTCCTCCGTATGCCCCGTCGGGACGCCATTCTGATGGGCCTCGGAGACGCGCGGCAAAGTCTTGAGCAGGCTGTTGAACTGATAGCGCAGATAGAAGCTGCGCAGATCCTCCACCCGGGGCGGATGCTTGGCCAGCGCATCGAAGGACGGAAATCCCTCGATCCGGTCCCGCAGATCGCAGTCCGTCTTGATGGTCACCAGGGTGCGTGCCGTGGGCAGCCAGGGCAGCGCCTTGCGCAGATGCTCGCCAGCCGCCCCCTTGATGTCGTCGGCATGGGCCATCACGGCATCGACTGAGCCATAGGCCTGCAGCCACTTGGCTGCCGTCTTGGGCCCCACCTTGTAGACACCCGGGACGTTGTCCACCGGATCTCCCACCAGCGTCTGGAAATCGATCATGCGGGAAGGCGGTACCCCGAACTCGGCCTCCACCCCCGCCACGTCCCGACGCTTGCCGTTCATGGTGTCGATGATGGTGACACGCGCATCCACCAGCTGGCTCAGGTCCTTGTCCCCGCTCGACACCACCACATGCATGCCCCGGTCGGAAGCGATGCGGCTCAGCGTACCGATGACGTCATCGGCTTCCACTCCTTCGATGGTCAGCACATGCCAGCCCAGCAGTTCCACCACCTCATGAATCAGGGCCAGCTGGCTGCGCAGATCGTCCGGCATGGGGGGACGGTTGGCCTTGTAGTCCGGGTACAGATCGTTGCGGAAGGTCTTGCCCTTGGCATCGAACACGCACACCGCATAGCGGGTGGGATACTCGCGGGCCAGCGACTGCATCATGTTCACCATGATGCGCAGCGCGCCGGTAGGCTGGTGCGTGCCGTCAGGCAGGGTCACGCTCCAGTTGCCCCCCGCATGAAAGGCACGATACACGTAGCTGGAGCCATCCACCAGCAGCAGCGTGTTGTCGGAAGAAGCCGAAGGCTCCCCGCTCTCAGTCGAGGCCGGGGAGGACGTGGAAGACGAAGAAGGTACCGAATCTTGCATGATGCCGTGATTGTGCCTGCAAAGCCAGCGTGGCATGGCGCACGGCCGGAGGCTCTAAAATGGAAACCTGCAATGACATCGCACGGCCATTCCTTGCCTGTCTCACCGACAGGGGAAAAAAGGATGTGCCCCGCCCCTTCGGCCCCATCGACAGTGGGCTGATCTTCTGCCCATTTTTTGTGTCCTTCATGAACTCTCGCCTTCTTCTTTCCCTGATCCTTGCAATCGGATGCCCGACCGGCAGTGCGTTGGCCCAGTCCGATGCTCAGATCGGTGTGCCCTCTTCCCCAGCGGCCTCCGGTTCCCGGGAAAGACCACAGCCGGCCCAGCGCACCTCCGACATCGCCCCTGCGGATGCTGCTGCACCTCGCACGCATGACCAGAAGATCGAGCACCTCCATCACAGCGACAGCGGCAGCACCATCGATGAAGTCCGCGAAGGCGGCGAAGCCCGCAGCATCAGCGTGCAGCCGCACTACGGCCATACCCCCGCCTACGACATCGTGCCGGAGCGCACCACACCCAACCCGCTGAGCGGCCAGCGAGTCTGGAACGTGCTCAAATTCTGAATTCCCTTGCCCCTCTTGGGCATGGTTCCAGTCGCCCCCAGACCGGAATGCATCGCCTGGTTCCCCTTTTCCCTATGGCCGGCTCTCCGAAGTCCGGTTCGTCCTGTCCACTGATCCCATGGCTGTATTCACCGAAGTCTCCTTGGAGGCTGCCAGTTCCCTGTTCGACACTTTGCGCATCGGCAAGCTCCAGGCGCTGCAAGGCATCTCCGGCGGCATAGAGAACACCAACTACTTCGCCACCACCGACCAGGGAGAATATGTCCTCACCCTCTTCGAGCGCCTGACGGCCGAACAGCTCCCGTTTTACCTGTACCTGATGCAGCACCTGGCACTGCGTGGCATCCCCGTCCCCCAGCCTGCCGGCAACCGGGAGGGCGATATCCTGTTCACTCTGTGCGGCAAGCCTGCCGCCGTGGTGAACCGGCTTGCCGGACGCAGCCAGCTGCAGCCTCTGCCCGTGCATTGCGCAGCCGTGGGCCAGACCCTGGCGCGCATGCACCTCGCCGCCCGTGACTACCCGCGCCAGCAGCCCAATCTGCGCGGTCTGGCATGGTGGAACGAAACCGCTCCCCAGGTGCTCCCCCATCTCGATGCAGATCAGGCCACGCTCCTGCGCAGCGAACTGGCCTACCAGAACCACATCGCCGCAGGGGCCTCCTATGCCGCGCTGCCACGGGGGCCGGTCCACGCAGACCTGTTCCGTGACAATGTCATGTTCGACGGCGACATCCTTACCGGGTGCTTCGACTTCTACTTTGCCGGTGTCGACACCTGGCTGTTCGACCTGGGCGTCTGCCTCAACGACTGGTGCATCGACCATGCCACCGGAGCACTCGAACCTCGTCGAGCGGATGCCATGCTCGAAGCCTACCAAGGCGTGCGCCCCCTGGAAGCAGCCGAACGTGAGCTCATGCCCGCCCTGCTGCGTGCCGCTGCCCTGCGATTCTGGATCTCGCGGCTGTGGGATTATTTTCTGCCCCGCGAGGCACAGATGCTCACGCCCCATGATCCCGTGCATTTCGAGCGGGTGCTGCGCGAACGCATCGCCCATCCGGTCACGGTGCCCAACTCCGGGGATTGCCCATGCGCCTGAACATCGTTCCTGCAGGACAGGGCATCCAGTGGGTACGCGAAGGCATGGCCACCTTCGGGCGCAAGCCCATCGCGCTGCTGGGGCTGTACCTGATGTTCCTGATGGTCGTGAGCCTACTCGGAATGCTCCCCATGGTCGGGCCCGTCCTGGCCCTGCTCGTACTTCCCGCATGCACGCTGGGCTACATGGCCGCCACGCGCAAGGTCCGTGCCGGGCTGTACCCCATGCCCACGATCCTGTTCCTGGCCTTCAGGCAGGCAGATTCCCGTCGCAGCGCCATGCTGCAGCTCGGTGCGATCTATGCGCTGGGCTTCGGCATGGTGGTGGGAGTGACCTGGCTGATCGATGGCGGGGAATTCATCCGCCTGTTCATCGAGGGTGAAAAACTCAACCAGCAGGAGATGATCCAACGCATTCAATCGCCCGGGTTGCTCCTGTCCACGTTCACCGCTGGCGTGCTGACGACCCTTTTGTCCATGTTTTTCTGGCATGCGCCCGCACTGGTGTACTGGCATGAAGTGCCGGCACTCAAGAGCCTGTTCTTCAGCGTGGTGGCATGCCTGCGCAACTTCAAGGCTTTTTTCCTGTACGCCATGGCATGGCTGGGCATTGTCATGCTCACGATGCTCGTGGTGTCGCTGGTGATGAGCGCCATCGGAAGCATGGGCCTCATGCTGATTGCCGAACAGGTCGTCGCGGTGGTCATGGGAGCCATGTTCTTCGCCTCGCAGTATTACAGCTTCCGCGACTGCTTCCTCGACGATCCAGCTCCCTCTGCAGATACTGCAGATACCGCCGAAGCCCCCTGAATGCGCATACTCCTGGAGCGGGAGAGTCCAGATGCATGATGGCACGTGCCTTTGCCTGCGCCTGCAGCCGCTGGCAAGGGGCGTATCTGCTCAGTTCCCGGACGTGTCCCTGGGCGGACGGTGCAGTGCTTCGAGCTGACGTTCGTCGGCCGCGCTCCAGGTGGGAAGGCGCCTTGCCTCCTGCAGCAGATCCGGCCGGTGCATATGGGTGAGCGACACGCTCTGTGCCCGTCGCCAGCGCGCAATGGCAGCATGGTTCCCGCCGAGCAGCACGTCGGGCACTCTGCGGCCCTGCCACTCTTCCGGCCGTGTGTAATGCGGGCAGTCGAGCAGGCCATCGAGAGCAGGATTGAAGCTGTCTTCCACATGACTGGCCTCGTCATGCAGCACCCCCGGCTGCAGCCTGGCCACGGCATCCAGCAGTGCCACGGCGGCAATCTCCCCCCCCGAGAGCACAAAATCCCCCAGGCTGATCTGGTGCGTCACACTGGCATCGATGAACCGTTGATCTACCCCCTCGTAGCGCCCACAGATCAGCACTGCCCCCTCTCCATCCGCCCATTGCTGCACAGCGGAATGGCGCAGAGTCCGCCCCACCGGAGAAAACAGCACCACGGGAGGCAAAGCAGCAGAAGTGGCAGGATCGACTCCCCGCTCCTGCCAGATCGCTGCCAGACACTTGGCCAGTGGCTCGGCCTGCATGACCATGCCTGGGCCACCTCCAAAGGGACGGTCGTCGACGCGCCGATAGTGTCCTTCGGCAAAATCGCGCAGCTGCCACAGACGCACCTGCATCTGGCCGGAGGCATAGGCTCGACGAGTCACGCCTGTTTCCAGGTAGGGGGCAATGAGCTCCGGGAAAAGGGTAATGACGTCAAAACGCATGAAGATTCACTCGCTTGCAGCTCAGTAATCCGGCTGCCAGTCCACCAGAATGTGGTGCCCTGCCGTATCCACCTCATCCACAAAGGCATCGACAAACGGAATCAGACGTTCGACCGGGCGGGCATCCTCGCCTTCTGGTGCGGCGGCTTCCAGCACCAGGGTGGTCTGGGGCCCCATGGACAGCAGATCCTTCACCACACCCAGCTCCACACCCTCACGGTTGCGCACGACACAGCCGATCAGATCGACCCAGTAATATTCTCCTTCGGCCGGAGCAGGGAACGCCGACCGAGGCAGAAAGATGCGCGCCCCCTTCAGCAGCTCTGCGCTGTCCCGGGTTTCGATGGCAGCCGACTGGGCAACCAGCCCATCGCCATGCGCACGCACCTGACGCACCGGCAGATCCAGCACACCACCGAAGTGGCGCGCCCCCCGCTCTGCCGGCAGCAGATGCCAGATCTTGGCCTTCTGCAGGGCATCTGGAGCCGTGCTGTAGGGAATGATCTTGAACCAGCCACGCACACCCCACGGCTCACCGATGCGTGCAACCTCCACGGCATCCTCCGGAAGAGAGGATGGAGCGAGCAAGGTGGCGAGGTCTGGAGTCATGATGCGCGAAGAAGAGAGAATGAATAAAGATGAGGCAGGGAAGCGCAAGGCCAACCCAGCCGTGCGCCATTGCAAGTCTGCACCTGCACCATAGGGGCTTTTCAGAAAAAGCAAAGCCCAGTGGAAACCACTGGGCTTTGCCCGGATACCGGCGCTGGGCCGACCGATCAGGCTGCTGCCACTTGCTTGGACAGCTGCTTGACCAGGCGATCCACGGTGGGAGATGCCTGTGCACCCACGCTCTTCCAGTAGTTCAGGCGATCCAGAGCGATACGCAGGCCTTCTTCACCATCCTTGGCGCCGGGATTGTAGAAACCCAGGCGCTCGATGAAGCTGCCATCACGACGCACGCGCTTGTCGGCCACGACCACATTGAAAAACGGACGGGCCTTGGCGCCGCCACGGGAGAGTCGAATAACGACCATGATCAAATCCTTCGGGTGGAAAAATTCTTCCAGTGCTTGAGACACGCAACTGGCCACCCGGCCAGCGACAACACTGAAAACGCACGATTATAAAGGGAAAATGCCTGTTGCATCTACCCTGAAAGTCGCAGAAACAGACCCTGTGTGGCAGAAACAGGGCATGGCATGACCATGCCCTATGGCCTCACGCCCGGTCGTGCCGGCGCAATCAGGCGTGTGCGAACAGCACCAGACTCAGGTAATACCCCAGGCCCGCCACCAGAGCGCTTGCCGGAATGGTGAGAATCCACGCCCAGACGATGTTCCCAGCGACACCCCAGCGTACGGCGCTGGCCCGCTGGGTCGACCCGACTCCGACGATGGCACCGGTGATGGTGTGTGTGGTGGACACCGGCACCCCGAGTGCCGTGGCCAGGAACAGGGTCATGGCCCCGCCAGTCTCTGCACAGAACCCCCCTACCGGCTTGAGCTTGGTGAGCTTCTGCCCCATGGTGCGCACAATGCGCCAGCCACCGAACACCGTTCCCATGGAAATGGCGGTGTAGCACAGCAGAATCGTCCAGGTGGGTGGACTGCTCTCGCCTGCCTTGGCAAAGCCGGTGGCGATCAGCAGCATCCAGATGATGCCGATGGTCTTCTGTGCATCGTTGCCTCCATGCCCAAGGCTGTAAGCACCGGCGGAAAGCAGCTGCAGCCGGCGGAAATAGCGATCGACGGCCCCGGGCCGGGTATGGCGGAAGACCCAGGACACCAGCACCATCATGAGCGATCCGAGCACGAATCCCAGCAGTGGCGACAGCACGATGAACAGCACCGTCTTGCCGATACCGCCCCACAGCAGGGATGCGGCTCCCCCCTTGGCCACCACAGCCCCCACGATGCCGCCGATCAGGGCATGGGAAGAGCTGCTGGGAATGCCGAAGAACCAGGTGATGACATTCCAGACAATGGCTCCCGTGAGCGCGCCGAACACGACATGGATGTCGACCATGCCGGGCGACACAATGCCCTTGCCCACGGTTGCCGCCACGCTCAGATGGAAGATGAACACGGCCAGAAAATTGAAGAAGGCCGCGAACACCACCGCCTGCACCGGCTTGAGCACTCCGGTGGACACCACCGTGGCGATGGAGTTGGCGGCATCATGGAAGCCGTTCATGAAGTCGAAGATCACGGCAAGCATGACCAGAATGATGACGATCCACAATGCGCTTGAAGCGGCCTGCATGGTATTCCCTGTTGGTCTGTGAAATGGCGCCCTTGAGGCGCATCCGGTGCCTGCACTAAATCCTGCCGCAGGCAGAAAACACAGTGCAGGAGAGTCCGGTGCCCGAGGCGCCGCGCGGATGCTCAGGAGTTTTCGAGCACCACGCCCTCGACGATCTTGGCGACGTCCTCGCAGCGGTCACTAACGCTTTCGAGCACTTCGTAGACAGCCTTGAGCTTGATGAGCTCACGCACATCCGTCTCCTGGCGGAACAGACGGCTCATGGCTTCGCGCTGCACCTGATCGGCTTCGGATTCGAGCTCGTCGATGCGCGCGCACTGGCGTACCACTTGAGCCGCAGTTTCCTGCTTCTGCAGCCGGGGCAGACCTTCGATGGCGCCCTGCAGTGCCTCGCAGCAGCGCAGGGTGATTTCAGTGAGGTTGACGATGTCGGGCGTCATCGCATGGATGTCGTAGAGCGACATGGTCTCGGTGCAGTCCTGGATCAGGTCGACCACGTCATCCATGGTGTCGATCAGCTGGTGGATCTGGTCCCGGTCAATGGGCGTGATGAAGGTCTTGCGCAGGGCCACGCTGACATGCTGGTTGATGCCGTCGGCCTGCTGCTCGGCCTCGTCGACTTCGCGGTTGAATTTCTCGCGCGCCACGGGATCCGCATAGTTGGCCACCATTTGGGAAAAGGCCCGTGCGGCAGTGACAATGCAGGCCGCATGCTGATCGAGCAGCTCGTAGAAATTCTGGTCGTGCGGAAGAAGCTTGCTGAGGAACATGCGTATACCTGAAGACGATACCGATGCAGGCAATGGCCAGTGCCATTCCTGTTCGCACGGAAGCGAACTCTCGTGCGATTTGACAAAATCATGACACCCTAGAGTTTACCCGAGCGGACTGCAGCTCCCGCAGACCGCAGTGCCCAATTTCGTGCGTGCATGGCCTGCTCTGGCCATCGCACGTGACCATTTTTCGTGCATATACAGCCCTTTATTCCCATTCATGACTTCCCATGCACACTTTTCGGTGATCCACGAAGATGCACATCTGCTGGTGCTGGACAAGCCGGCCAATCTGCTGAGTGTTCCGGGACGCGGCGCAGATCGCCAGGATTGTCTGGCCCGCCGCGTGCAGACGATCTGGCCCGAGGCCCTGATCGTGCATCGCCTGGACATGGCCACCAGCGGCCTGCTGGTCATGGCCCGGAGCGCTGCCGTGCACCGGAGTCTGAGCATGGCTTTTGCTGCACGGCAGGTGCACAAGCGCTATGTCGCCGTGGTGGAGGGCATGCTGCCGCAGACCGCTCTCGATGCGGAAGGCTGGTCCACCATCGATGCCCCGCTGATCGTCGACTGGCCTCATCGTCCGCGCAGCAAGATCGATCCAGTGCTGGGCAAGCCCAGCCTCACGCGCTGGAGGGTTCTGCCTGCCGATGCTGCGGCACATCCGGGCATGCTGACCCCGGACTGGCATCGCCCCGACGACGCCCACACGGTGCTGGAGCTGGCGCCTGTGACCGGACGCTCTCACCAGCTGCGGGTGCATCTGCAGTCGCTGGGACACCCCATTGCCGGAGACACCCTGTACGGCTCGCCCGAAAACCAGGCCATGGCCCCCCGCCTGCTGCTGCATGCCTGCATGCTTGAACTGGTTCACCCCTGCACCGGCGCGCACATGCGCTGGGATTGCCCAACGAACTTCGCGGTTCCCACCCGCAATCCATGCCCGTCCGAAGGGGAAATTTCCCCTTGATCCGCTCGTATCACCCGTTGCCGGGACAATGGCCACATGTTCTCCCCTTCCTCTCAGCCTACCGACGCGGCCTTGCCACCGGCATCCGACAGTCTGCGTGACCGATTCGGGCGAAGCATCGACTACGTTCGCATTTCGGTGACGGATCGCTGCGACCTGCGCTGCAGCTACTGCATCCCCAAGGGATTCCGCGACTTCGAGGAACCAGCCCATTGGCTGACTTTTGACGAAATCGTGCGAGTGGCAGCGGCCTTTGCGCGATTGGGCACCCGGCGATTCCGGCTGACAGGGGGCGAGCCTCTGCTCCGGCGCAATCTGCCTGAGCTGATCGCGCGGCTCGCACAGCTGCCACAGGTGGAGGATCTGTCGCTCACCACCAACGGCACACAGCTGGCACGCCATGCACAGGCGCTGCGCGATGCCGGCCTGCACCGCCTCAACGTCAGCCTGGACTCGCTGCGCGGCGATTGCGTACAGGCCATCACCGGCAGCGACAGTCTGCCCCGGGTACTGGCCGGTCTGGAGGCCGCCCAGCAGGCCGGCTTCCGGCGCATCAAGATCAACATGGTGCCCATGGTGGGGGTGAATGATTCGGATGTCGACGACATGGTGGCCTTCTGCATCGAACGCGGCTTCGTGCTGCGCCTCATCGAGGCCATGCCCATGGGACATACCGGGCAACAAACCCAGGGCATGCCCTTCGAGCAGGTCATGGAGCGCCTGCAGGCACGACACGGTCTGGTTCCCGACACTGCCCCCCTGGGGGGCGGCCCTGCCCGCTACTGGAGCAGTCCTGCCACTGGCTTCACCCTGGGCCTGATCACGCCC
The DNA here is from genome assembly GCF_041912815.1 of Allobrachymonas sp. Classification (NCBI taxonomy): domain Bacteria; kingdom Pseudomonadati; phylum Pseudomonadota; class Betaproteobacteria; order Burkholderiales; family Comamonadaceae; genus Allobrachymonas; species Allobrachymonas sp. The sequence goes on from NZ_JAYRLV010000001.1 coordinate 106,467, forward strand.
ATGTCGCAGCACTTCTGCGCCAGCTGCAACCGCGTGCGACTGGCTGTGGATGGCACTCTGTACATGTGTCTGGGCCAGAACGACGATTTTGCGCTGCGCGAGCGGCTGCGCAGCGGTTGCAGCGAAACCGAGCTGGAAGAGGCGCTCCGGCAGGCCATCGAGCTCAAGCCCGAACGCCATGAATTCAACGAAAAGCCCGAGCAGACGGTTCGCTTCATGTCCATGACCGGGGGCTGACCTTCCAGCGTCAGAAGGCTCCAGCTCTGGAGCACGCCGATGCTACTTTTTCTTCGGCCGAAAGGCAGTGACGATTTCGGGTCGGGTGGTGAGATACGGTCCCCCCATCAGTTCGATGCAATAGGGCACGGAGGCAAAGATGCCGTGGACCACCACCCTGCCCTCCGCATCGCGCACGCCTCCGAGCGTTTCCTGAATCGACTTGGGACGGCCAGGCAGATTCAGAATCAGACTTTGGCCACGAATGACACCCACCTGCCGCGACAGAATGGCTGTGGGCACGTAGTACAGACTGATCTGCCGCATCTGCTCGCCAAAGCCGGGCATGACCCTGTCGGCCACGGCCAGCGTGGCATCCGGAGTCACATCGCGCGGCGCAGGCCCTGTTCCCCCGGTCGTCAGCACCAGGCTGCACGCCTCCTCATCCACCAGTGCGCGAAGAGTTTGCTCGATGACGGGCTGCTCGTCCGGAATGAGTCGCTCCACCCACTCCACGGGATTGTCGAGCGCCGAGGTCAGCCAGGTGCGCAGGGCCGGCAATCCCTCATCCCGGTACACCCCTGTGCTGGCACGATCGCTCACCGATACGAGGCCGATCCGCACGGAAGGCAGGGAAACAGAAGCATCAGCATCAGACATGGGAAACACTCCAGGATTTGAGGGGCAGGGGATACACGGTGAGGAGATCGCCTTCTCGTACCGGCGTATCCGGCGGGACTTCCACAAGGGCATTGGCCTCCACACAGGCCGACAGCATGGCGGAGCCCTGTCCCTGCAGGGCACGCACTGCCCAGCGGCCATCCTCGCAGGGGGTCATCACGGCGCGCAGGAATTCACGACGCGGTTCGCGCTTGCTCCGTGCAAAGGAAGACACTGCCTGGAAGGAAGCAGGTCGGACTGCCAAAGCAGGCTGTCCCTGCAAACGGCGCAGTGCGGGAGCCACCATCTGATGGAAGGTGACGAATGTGGCCACTGGATTGCCCGGGAGCATGAAGACGTGGGCTCTGCCGGCCGTTCCCCAGGCAAAGGGCTTGCCGGGCTTGATGGCAAGCTTCCAGACTTCCAGGTGCCCGATCGCCTCCAGCGCAGCCCGTACATGGTCTTCCTCTCCGACAGAGACGCCTCCGCTGGTCAGAACCACATCGGCCTGTTCCACCGCCTCCTGCAGGCGCATGCGGGTCACGCTGGCCTCATCAGGCAGGATGCCCCCATCGATGACTTCGACAGACAGCCCGGCCAGCCATGCCAGCAGCTGATAGCGGTTGGCGTCCCAGATCTGCCCAGAGGCCAGCGCTTCGCCAGGCTGCCGCAGCTCGTTGCCGCTCGAAAACACCATGACCCGCAGAGGCCTGGTCACGGACAGACAGGCATGTCCCTGGCTGGCCGCCAGTGCGATGGCCGCTGCGTCCAGCACCGTGCCGGGTGCCAGCAGCACGGCGCCGGCTGCGTATTCCTCTGCCCGCCTGCGGATGTTGCTGCCTGCCCTGGGCGCCTGCTCCATGTGGACCAGGGTGCCATCGCGCTGGGTTTGTTCCTGCGGAACCACGGCCGTGGTCCCGGCCGGAACTGGTGCTCCGGTGAAGATGCGCGCGGCCTCCCCTTCGCGCAGCGGGGAGCTGGCTGCATCGCCCGCAGCGATACGGTCGACCACCGTGAATGTTGTGAGATGCCCGGAGGTGTCGGCTACGGCATAGCCATCCATGGCACTGTTGTCGAACAGGGGCGTGTCCTGACACGCCACCACTGAATTCGCCAGCACCCGCCCTACGCATTGGGCAAGCGGCAGATCATGCCCCCCGACAGGCCCCGGCAGGGCATCGAGCAACTGTGTCAGTGCCTCGTGGTAATCAAGCATGGGATTCCTTCCATTTCTGTTCGAGCCGGAGCAATGCCTCCGGCGTATTCGCATTGACAAAACCGGCAGCAAGATCCTCGCAGTCGACTGCGATGGAATGGCGGCGGGCAATCCAGCCACGCAGACTTCTGCCACCTTCTTCCAGATATTCCGCCACAGAGGCAAGGCCTGCCCAGGTCGCCAGGAGCATGGCGGGCTGAGGCCCCGCTTCCGTGCAGGGATAAGCCACGTCCAGACCGGGATTTTTCTCCCAGGCGGCCGCCAGCCTGGCCACCAGTGTCGAGGGAAATTCAGGCGTGTCGCAGGGTGCGAGCTGAACCCATGCCCCACGGCACAGCGCCGCCCCTGGCGATGCAGTGGCATGCCGTGCCTGCAGGCTGGCCAGTGCGGCGAGCGGCCCCATGCCCTGCCATGCCGGCGCATCGCCCCAGACAGGAACACCCAGCTCGGCATAAGCCGTCAGGTGTCTGTTGGCGCTGATGCATGCACAGGCCACCTGGGGCATGAGCCGTTCCAGCACATGGGCCACCATGGGTCGATTGCCGAGCGGCAGCAGTCCCTTGTCGCGCCCCCCCATGCGTCGTCCCTCTCCGCCTGCCAGCACGAGTCCAAGGATCCTGGTGCGGTCGGTCATGCCGATTCCCAGCGCTGCCGTGCCTCGCTGTCGCTGTGCCGTGCCTCGACCCATTGATGGCTGCCATCGGCAAATTCCTCGCGTTTCCAGAACGGGGCCTCGGTCTTGAGGTAGTCCATCAGATATTCCGCAGCGGCAAACGACGCACGCCGGTGGGGCGAAGCCGTCAGCACGAGCACGATGCCTTCTCCAGGCTCCAGACGCCCCACGCGATGGACCACACGGCACGCAGTGATCGGCCACCGGCGGCCGGCTTCCTGGGCGATGCGTGCGATCTCCGACTCGGTGAGTCCGGGATAATGCTCCAGATGCAGCGCTGCCAGCGGATGGGCATGGTCACAAGCCCGCACCATGCCCTGAAAAGCCACCAGCGCTCCTGCATCTCCCGCCTGCTCGCGCAGCAGCCGCTCCTCGGCTGCCATCTCAAAGGGCTCGGGCCCTACATCCACCTTGAGCCACATGGTGTCATCCCCCCGTGACCGGAGGCAGAATGCCGACCTCGGCCCCATCCGGCACGGGCGTATCGCCGTGAGCGATCTGCCGGTTCACGGCGACCCTGAAGACCTGCCCTGGAGCCAGAACCTCCGCCCAATGGGCATCTCGGCTGCGCAGCTGGGCGAGCAGCGTGTCGCTGGTGCAGCCAGACGTCCAGGCGAGTTCCTCGGCCTCGGTGCCCAGGCGCTCCCTGAGGGCACCGAAATACAGAATTCTGATCATCTCTGTGAACTTGATTGGGATGATGAAAGCAATGGATACAGGCACCCCTGCCTCCACTGCGCAAGCACGAAGTCTGCCACAGACTCGACGGCATCAAGATTGAGAACAGGCAAGGAACATGCACCGGCAAGGTCTTCCATGGCATCGGTGGCCACTGCGATCACGCAGGGATCTTCCCCGTACCGCGGAGTCCGGCCAAGCGCAGGACGCCATACCTCGATCTTGGGAATCTGCAGATGCTTCTGCCCTTCGATCAGCACCAGATCGACCGGTGCCATCCGCGCCAGCTGCGCGGCCAGGTCGGGAGATTGTGCGGTCTCGACAAACAGGCCCCACCGATGCGGACTCACCACCATCACCTCGGCAGCTCCAGCCAATCGGTGCCGGTCACTGTCCTTGCCTTCCGCATCAAGCACGATGTCATGATGGCTGTGCTTGATGGTGGACACCCGCATTCCGCTCAGGCACAAGGCAGGCAGCAGCCGCTCGATCAGCGTGGTCTTGCCGCTGCCGGACCACCCCACAATCCCCAGCACCGCCTGTTGCTGTGCGGGCTTGCAGGACGCTGCAGCGGCCCTCCCCTCCTCAGCCACTACACTATCGCCCATCGCACACCTCTTGTTTCGGATTGCACAGCATGTCCTCCCTCACGCATTTTGACACCAGCGGACAGGCCCACATGGTCGATGTGGGCCACAAGGAAATGACCCGGCGCGTGGCCACCGCCACCGGGCATATTTCCATGCAGCCGGCCACCTTTGCCCTGCTGCAGGAAGGCAGCGCCAAGAAAGGGGATGTGATTGGCGTGGCACGCCTGGCGGCCATTCAGGGAACCAAGCAGACGGCTTCCCTGATTCCGCTGTGCCACCCTCTGGCACTGACCCATGTGCACGTGGAATTCACGCAGAGCGACGCGCACCACCAGGTACACATCCAAGTCACCACCGAGACTGTGGGACGCACAGGGGTGGAAATGGAAGCCCTGTCCGGAGTCATGGCTGGCCTGCTGACCGTCTATGACATGCTCAAGGCTGTGGACCGCGGCATGCACATCGACGGCATCCGCCTGCTGGCCAAGAGCGGCGGCAAGAGCGGCACCTGGACGGCACCTGCCAAGGTGGAAAACTGAGCGTCGTCAGCTCCTGAGCCAAGCCCGTGGGCTGCGTCTGCCATCCGGACAAGGAGCCGAACGATGCGGAATGGAGAGGTTCTCAGCCACCCCAGCGGCGCACGCGCCCGGTGTCGATATGGACAAAGTTCTCGCGGGGATAGAAGCCCACGCCCCCAGCCTGCAGGGACAGTGCCGCACCATGCAGATCTGACAGCGAAGTGCCCGGAAGACGAATGTCGATGGCCTTGCCATCCATGTGCAGACTGTGCTTGGCCACTCCCCCTGCACGCGTTTCTCGCAGATTTTCATTGGTGGCTGGACTGCGATAGCCCGAAATGACCTGAAAGGACTCTCGAGACCCGATGACCTGCCGCAGCCGGAACAGCACGTCGAACAACTGGGGATCCATGTGGCCCACCGTGCCGCTGTAATGGTCTCGCAGGAACACGTTGAGCCGATTGAGGGACTGGGGCACGAAATCGCTCCCCACGGCATACACCAGCCGCAGACTTTCCTGCGTGTGCAGATTGTCAAATGAAAGACTGCGGGAGCCGGACAGCGGGGCCAGCACCGGCGAGCTGAACGCCAGGGCCCGCCCTCCGTTCATGAGCAGACCTGCTGCGGCAGATACCTGGGCGGCCCGCATGGCCCCCCCGAGAAAACGACGTCGATGGGAATTGTGCTGAGATGTCATACGTTCAATGCCTGAACAACCAGCCCGTTCCCCATGACTCCCGCTGCATGGCATGACCACGGGAAATATATCGATGTCCTGCGGACACGCCGCCTGAGCACTCTGCTTTCCGGCATCGAAGCGCGGGGAGAAAACTCTCCCCGCATTCCTGGAGAACGGACCCTACAGGAATGGATTTGCTGAAGACAGCCTGCTCATTGTAGTCATCGCCCCTTTCTGGGGCTATCATTTTTTTGTAACGCCTTCGCGGACTTAGGGGCCTTTCCTGCAGTTCCCTGGTGAGAGAGGGCCTGCGCCAATACACGGTCTTGGCCGTACAGATCGCCCAAGAAATAGACCTTTCCATCACGTACCACAGCGGTGTTGTAGGTGATGACCACGGGCAGCGGCTCCTTGAGGCGTGCTGTGGTGGGCTGACCCCGATCCATGGCCTTGCGGATGCGTTCTTCCGTCCATGCCGGATCGTCCTGGAGCACGAACTCGGCAAGCTGCACGGGTTCTTCGACACGAATGCAGCCGTGACTCAGATCACGTCGGGTGCGCGAGAACAGTCCCGGACTCGATGTGTGGTGCAGGTAGATGTTGGAATTGTTGGGGAAGACGAACTTCACGTCGCCCAGGGCATTCTTGGGCCCAGGACGCTGGCGGATGCGCGCCTTGCCTGCCAGCACGGCATTCAGCACCCCGGCAGAAGCGCTGGTGGTAACGCCGCCTCCAGCCGTCACGATCTCGAATCCCCCCCGCTTGAGGTAACCAGGATCGCGCCGCAGATGGGGAACCAGCTCCTTGCGTTCGATCGAGGGCGGCACGTTCCAGTAGGGGCTGAACTCGATGTAGCGCATGTCCTCGTCGAACAGGGGGGTACGAGTGTCCAGTGACTTGCCGACGATCACCCGCATGCCGAGTTTTTCCTCGGCCTGCCCACTGGCGTTGTCATAGGCTCTCAGATAGAACTCGGGAACGTTGACCACGATGCTGCGCCGCCCCTTGAGCACAGGAGTCCAGCGCATGCGTTCCATGGTGAGTGCAATCTGCTCTGCCCGAGAGGAAGGTGGCACCTCCAGCTGCGCCCGTGTGGCTGCATCCAGCACTCCCGTGGCAGCCAGCCCATGTCGCTGCTGGAAGGAACGCACCCCGGCCTGAAACGCCTTCTTGCCGGAAGCGGAACTGCCTTCCAGATCGGCTGCCGACAGATCGCCCAGAGCGACCAGGCGCTGCTCGGCCAGAGAAGACCCCGCCGTCGTCTGTGCAGCCGGGTGTTTTTTGTTCGCCTTGCGCTGGGGAGCGACTGGCATGGAGGCAGACCCCTCTGCATCTGTGACCACCTGCCCATCGGCTCCTGCGCTGCGTTTCCAGAGGCTGCCACGCTCCAGACGCAGGTAACGCCTGAGTGCAGCATGAAGGTCATCGTACATGGGCGTGCGGGGCGTCGCGGCACGCCAGGCCTGATCCAGGTTCTGGGCCTGCAGCGCATCACGCAGCACGGCAGAGGCATCGAAAGGCACGGCTCCATCGGCGGACGAGTAACGCGCTCCCAGGGTGCGGGGATTGACGCGACCGGCATGCAGGTCATGCAGGTAGTGCTCGACCTGGCGGGTCAACTGCCCATCGGCGGCAGGCACCTCGGCTGCCTGCAACGGCCGGGTTCCAGCGTTGCGCACCAGCTGAGCCAGCGTCTCTGCCGCGTAGTCGGACGGCAACAGCCCATCTTCACGCGCGGCGGAAAGGCGCTGCACAGCCTGCCGGGCCACTGGGCGGGGCGCGTTCTGCGCATCGAACCACAGGCTGTCCGCCCAGGCTCCGAGAGGGGTCATGAGACAGGCCAGACTCCAGCACGCCAGAGTCAGGGGCCTACGGGAAAATTGCGGCAATGCGCCATGCAGCGAAAGTGGTGTCATGTGAGGCAATTTAGCACGTCTGCATGCATTTCCGAGAGGGCGTTCGGGTTTTGCCCGGGGCTGGGCCAAAGTGTCGGAATTTGGTATCAGACCAACGCTTCAGGAGATGTCGGTGACCTGTCCATGGGCAATGGTGATGCGCTGCTGGCAGCGCGCTGCCAGGGTGCGGTCATGGGTGACGAGCATCAGGGTGGTGCCCTGCTCTCGGTTCATGTCGAACATGAGATTCATCACGGCCTCGCCGGTCGCGAAGTCCAGACTTCCCGTGGGCTCATCGGCCAGCAGCACCCGAGGCCCCACCACAAAGGCACGCGCCAGCGCGACCCGCTGCTGTTCGCCTCCGGACATGACCCTCGGGAAATGGCGCATGCGCTGCCCCAGTCCCACCCGTTCGAGCATGCGGGCCGCCTCGTCATGTGCCGATGCACTGCCCAACAGCTCCAGAGGAAGCATCACGTTCTCCAGCGCCGTCAGGTTGGGCAGCAGCTGGAAGTTCTGGAACACGAATCCCATTTTGCGTGCACGCAGCAGGGCACGGGCATCCTCGTCGCGATCGAACAGATCCTCTCCCTCCACCCGGACCGTTCCACGGGTGGGCGTATCTAGCCCGGCAATGATGGACAACAGCGTACTCTTGCCCGATCCAGAGGCTCCGACGATGGCCGTGATGCTCCCTGCAGCCACGGAAAAATCGATGTCATGGAGAATTTCCAGATCTCCGCCTGGATCCCGCACGGTTTTGCTCACATGTTGCACGGCCACCGCTGCAGCAGAAGCAGGATCGGAGAAAGGGGTGACGCTTGATTCCGGAAGAACGGGTGTCATGTGAAAGAAAATGAGGCAACAGGACAGGCGGTGGCACACGATGCCAGCAGGCTCGACTGTACCAGCGTCACGGTGTCGCTGCCTTTCGTCCGCCCGGCGATCGGCGCAGGGCATTTCCCGGCTCCCGGCCTTCTCTGCTGTTTCTTGTCAAAAAACAGGTTCCATATGCACACGTTTTGTTTTTCCATCCGCAGAAGGCGACTGGCCTCCGCGCTGGTGCTTGGCGGTCTCGCCGCACGGCTCCCTGCCCAGGCTGCTGCCACGACGAATACCCCTCCGCCTTCAGCATCGATTCTGGTGCTGGGTGATTCTCTGAGTGCCGAATATGGCCTGCGGCGCGGAAGCGGCTGGGTGGCTTTGTTGACACAGCGCCTGGCACGCATGCATGCCCCCTGGCAGGTGGTGAATGCCAGCATCAGCGGCGACACGACCGCAGGTGGACGGGCCCGGCTTCCGGCGCTGCTGCAGCGTCACCATCCTGCCGTGGTGGTGCTGGAGCTGGGAGCCAACGATGCCCTGCGCGGACTGCCGATCGGTCAGACCGAGGCCCACCTGTCTGCCATGGTGCGAATGGCACAGGCTGCCGGTGCCCGAGTGCTCCTGGTGGGCATGCAGGTGCCTCCCAACTACGGCCCTGCCTACACACACCAGTTCGCACAGGTGTTCCAGGCCGTCAGCAGGCAACAGAAGACGAGACTCGTGCCCTTCCTGCTGGCCGGGGTGGCAGATGCTCCGCAGCCACTGCAGTGGTTCCAAGCCGACAGGCTGCATCCAAACGAACGGGCACAGGGCCGCATGGAAGCCAATGTATGGCCCTCGCTGGCCCCCTTGCTCCGGGCTGCACCCCATTCCTCACGCGGAGTGGCCAGACGCTGAGCACCGCGCGAGGAGGCCTTGCGCACGGCTGGACTCGCAGCAGAGCCCCCTGTCAGGCAGGCTGCAAGGCAACGAGCGCCTGTTGCAGGTCGGCGATGAGATCGCCAGGAGACTCCAGACCGATGCACAGACGCACCACAGTGCCCTGCGCAATATGGTATGGCCATGTGCTGCGCATGTCCATGAGGTCATAGGGCATGACCAGACTGATGGGGCCTCCCCAGCTGTAGCCGATGCGGAACAGGCTCAGCCGATCGCAGAAGGCATCCACCTGCGCCTGTGTGCAGCCGGGATCCACCACCAGACTGAGCAGCCCCGCAGCCAGACCGTCTGGGTGCTGTGCAGTGCAACACAGGGCACGCCAATGCGCATGCCCCGGAGAGTCCGGCAATGCCGGATGCAGCACCTGCACAAAGGGGGCCTGCGCCTCGCACCAGTGCGCCACCTCGCGTGCGGCACGATCGGCCGCACGGTACCGCAGATCCAGACTGGGCAGACTGCGCAGCACGGCCTCCACGTCGTTCATGCCAACCCCGAATCCCAGGCGCATGTGGCTCAGCATGATCAGGCGGCGCACATCCTCCCGTCGCGTCATGACGCTGCCCATCAGGACATCGCCCCCGCCACTCGGGTATTTGGTGAGCGCATGCACGGCAATATCGACGCCCAGAGCCACAGAGGGATCATGCTCTCGCAGCAGATCGAAGGGGCGCAGCGCAAGCCCTGCTCCCCAGGTATCGTCCAGTGCCGTCAATACCCCCCTGGATCGGCACAACCGCACCTGTGCGGCAAGATCCGGGAATTCCAGCGTCACCGAGCCAGCCGCCTCCAGCCATACCAGCCGTGTGCGTGGACTGAGCTTGGATTCGAGATCGGACAGATCCATGGGATCGTAGTACCGGTGCGTGATGCCCCACGCAGCCAGTTCACCTTCTGCCAGCGTCTTGCTGGGGCCATAGGCATTGTCGGGAATGAGCACCTCGTCGCCCATGCGCAGCAAGGCCAGATTCACACAGGCGATGGCTGCCAGACCGCTGGGCACCAGCACGGCATACCTTCCCCCTTCAAGCGCGCAGAGACGCTCCTCGAGCACATAGCTGGTAGGAGTGCCGTGCAGTCCGTAGGTATAGGCACTCTTGTCGAGCCAGGTCCGTTCACGCATGGCCGCCACGGAAGGGAAGAATACGGTCGATGCCTTGCAGACCGGTACCTGCGGCGCTTCGAAATCCGCTGGCGGCTGATAGGAATGATGGATCAGGGCAGTATCGGGCTGGAATGTCATGCACGCATGATAGCGCGCGAGCCCTGGCTCCTCTGGCCCGCTCCGAGTGAGTGCCTGTTGCGGATATCAGCTTTTGCCAGGAGGGCCAGTTCTCCGCCCTGCTCTTGCCGTCCAGTACTGATGCACCCACCACACCAGGCTGATGATCAGATAGCTTCCCAGCCCTCCGGCGACGGCCAGAATCAGAAGCCCCACCATCAGCGGCTTGCCCATGGATTTGATTTTTTCCCAGTTCCCCAAGGACATCTGGGAAGCACCTCCCGACGCCGGCGTTGCAGTGGCCGCACGGGGAAGAGCTGGAGCTGGACCGGACGTTCCCAGTACGGTACTGCCCAGCTCATACGCAAGGTAGTACACAGGCGCAAAGGTCACGGGGTTGCTCACCATGGTGCTAGCCGCTGCGGCAGGCAGGTTGGCGCGCAGCACGATCGCTGCAATGGCGGATGCGGGGATCTGGGCGATGGGCACCAGAAGTCCAAAAAAGATGCCGATGGCCACCCCAAGTGCCACCCCGTGCCGGGACCACTGCCACAGGGAAGGACGCCCCAGCCAGGGTGCAAGCCAGCCCAGCCAGCGGCTCTTTTCGAGTTTTTCCTGCGTGGGAATCCAGCGCTCTTGCCAGCTCATGTCTCGGTCATCAGGGCAGCAGGGAATCCTGGAGACGGGCGGCCAGGGTTTCGGGGCGCAGGGTATCGTAGATCTCGAACGGCTGGTGGATCCAGGGACTGCTGGGGAGATGTTCCACTGAGTAGTCCGGCTGAAACTGCGATACCCCCTTGGTCCAGATGACTGCGCTGCGCAGCTCCGTGATGGGAGGATAGTCATTGCGCAGCATGCGGATCACGGCTTCCAGTGTCTTGCCGGAGTCGGCCAGATCGTCGACCAGCAGCACACGCCCGGCAATCTCACCTCTGGGCGTGGTGATGTAGCGCGCGATGTCGAGGTGCCCCTGTACCTTGCCTGCCTGCTCACGATAGGAGCTGGTGGACATGATGGCCAGCGGCACATCGAAGATGCGGCTCAGGACATCGCCTGGACGCATGCCCCCGCGCGCCAGGCACAGCACGGTATCGAACTTCCAGCCGGATTCATGCACGCTGAGCGCGAGGCGCTCGATCAGCCGACGGTATTCGTCATGGCTGACATAGAGGTGTTTGCCATCTTCGGTCAACATGCAGGGTCTCCTGGCTGGAATTGGCCTCAGGCCTTGGGAGCCGCAAAGGGATGCTGCATCATGATCGTATGGTTGCGATCGGGGCTGGTCGAGATGACATGCACGGGCACTCCCGTGGTTTCCTCGATGCGGCGCAGATAGTGACGAGCGGCGTCCGGGAGCCGGTTGTAGTCGGTCACGCCCACCGTGGATTGGGACCAGCCAGGCAGCGTCTCGTAGATCGGCTTGCAGCGGGCAATTTCCTCGGCGCCCATCGGAAGGATGTCGGTGGTGGTGCCATCGAGCTCATAACCCACGCACAGCTTCAGTTCCGGCAGGCCGTCGAGCACATCCAGCTTGGTGATGCACAGACCGGTCAGGCCGTTCACCTGGGCACTGCGCTTGAGCAGGGCTGCATCGAACCAGCCGCAGCGACGGCTGCGACCGGTGGTCACGCCCTTCTCTGCTCCCACGGTGGCCATGTGATAGCCCGGGGTGCCTTCCTTTTCCCATTCCAGCTCGGTGGGGAAGGGACCGCCACCGACACGGGTGCAATAGGCCTTGGTGATGCCGAGAATGTAGTGCAGCAGACCGGGGCCCACACCGGAACCGGCTGCCGCATTGCCAGCCACGCAGTTGCTGGAGGTCACGAAGGGATAGGTGCCGTGGTCGACGTCGAGCAGGGTACCTTGGGCTCCCTCGAACAGCAGGTTGCCACCGGCCTTGTGCACTTCGTTGAGTTCGCGGGACACATCGGCCATCATGGGCTTGACGGCCTCGGCATGGCGCATGGCTTCAGCATAGACGGCGTCATAGGACACCTTGCCATCCTGCATGTAGGGCTTGAGGGCTTCACCGAAATCGACTTCGGCGGAATGCAGCCAGGTGGTCAGAATATGGTTGTAGAGGGCCACGAGCTCCTGCAGCTTGGAGGCAAAGCGCTCCGGGAAGCGCAGATCCTGCATGCGCAGCGCGCGGCGTGCCACCTTGTCTTCGTAGGCCGGGCCGATGCCTCGGCCGGTAGTGCCGATCTTCTCGGCTCCGGCGCGAGTCTTGGCCGCTTCGCGTGCGATGTCGAGCGCGGCATGGAAGGGAAGGATAAGCGGACAGGCCTCGCTGATGCGCAGGCGGCTGCGCACTTCGACCCCGGCTTTTTCAAGATCCTCGATTTCCTCGAGCAGCTTGCTGATGGAAACAACCACTCCGTTGCCGATATAGCACTTGACGCCCGCACGCATGATGCCGCTCGGGATCAGGTGCAGGGCCGTGCGCACGCCATTGATAACCAGTGTGTGACCTGCATTGTGGCCACCCTGGAAGCGCACCACACCGTCCGCGCTCTCTGTCAGCCAGTCGACCAGCTTGCCCTTGCCTTCGTCTCCCCACTGGGTACCGACGACGACGACATTGCGGCCCTTGGCCACATCGCCCGAGAGATTGTTGCTCATAGTGTATGTATCCTCAAGAAATCGGTAAAAACGCTGGAGGCCCCTCAGGCCCGGTCGACAGGCACGAGCTGCCAGGATCCGGACTGGCACAGCAGCTCGCGATCGCATCGAAAGCCCTCTTCAGCCTCAGCGGGCTGGCCAGGCAAGGCCACCACGACGGTCTGTCCTTCCTGCCGCAAGGCCATGACCACCTCGCGCCATGCGGGATCGTCGCTCCAGCGGGCCAGTACGGCGGCAGGAGCCTCGTGGGGCGGCAGCGTGGCAGCGAGCGCCTTGACATCGAGACTGAAGCCCACGGCAGGCCGATTGCGGCCATAGACGGCACCCACTTCGTCATAGCGCCCACCACGCACGAGCGCGTTGTTGGAACCACGACCATAGAGTGCAAAGCGCACGCCGCTGTAATAGGAATAGCCACGTGAATCGGCCAGATCGAACAGCACTTCGACGCCAGGATGCGTGCGAACAATCTGGTCGGCGATCCAGTCGAGCTGGTCAAGTGCCTCGGTCACAGCCGGCAGCGCTGGCAGCAGGCTGCGGGCACGAGCCAGCACGCTGCGGTCGCCGTAGAGCGCGGGCAACGCCTGCAGGGCTTCTCGCACGGAATCGGGCAGTGCAGCCGCAGCCTCGGACAGGGCATTGGCATTCTTGGTGATGAGTGCGCTCTGGATGGCCCCTACATCATGGGCAATGCCCTGGGCCTGTGCCAGCAGTGCCGGAACGATGCGCGCATCGGAGAGATCGACCAGCAGCGCAGCTGCAGGCTGCTGCGCATCCAGGGCCCGCAAGGCGTCAATGGCCAGCGAAAGCACCTCGAAGTCTGCCTGCACGCCGCTGCATCCATAGAGTTCGGCACCGAACTGAAGCGGTTCGCGCGTGGCATGGGGCTGATCGGGGAAGGTATGCAGCACCGGCCCGCAGTAGCACAGACGAGTGACGCCAGGGCGGTTCAGCATGTGGGCATCGATGCGCGCAACCTGCTGCGTCATGTCGGCCCGCACGCCCAGAGTGCGCCCAGAAAGCAAATCCACAAGCTTGAAGGTCTGGAGGGCGAGCGTCTTGCCGGAGCCGGTCAGGAGCGATTCGATATGCTCGACCAGCGGGGGAATCACGAGCTCGTAACCGTAGCTGCCTGCCGTGTCCAGCAACTTGCGCCGGGTATCTTCAATGGAGCGCGCTTCGGAAGGAAGCACGTCGGCGATATGGTCGGGGAGTACCCAGGCAGACATGGCTGATGCAGTGCTGTTAAAAAAAGGATTCTACAAGGTTTCACATGGCACGGCAGGAAAACATGGCCTCCGCACACCATGCCGCATCCTGGACATACGCACCCGAGAGCCCTTCAGGACACCCACCAGTACAGCAGGAGCCCGGCAACGACACTCATGAATCCGAACAGTCTGATCTGCTGATCCGTCATGCGGGTGAGCCGCAGGAAGGTCTCGCGCCAGCGCGCCGGCAGGAGCATCGGCATGAGCCCTTCAAACATGAACATGAAAGCCAGCGCAAGCCAGAAAACATCCTGCTGCATGGCTGACCTCACTTGCCACCAGCCATGGCTCCGCCCTGATGCATGAGCTTGAAGAAGTCATTGGAAGAAGGATCCACCACGACCACATCGCCCTTCTTCTCCATCACGCTGCGATAGGCATCGAGATTGCGATAGAAACGCGCGAACCGGGGGTCCTTGCCGAACGAATCGGCATAGAGACGGGTGGCCTGAGCATCCCCCTCCCCCTTCACGCGCTGGGCATCGCGGTAGGCTTCGGCCACCGCCACGTCGCGCTGCCGGTCTGCATCGGCCCGAATCTTCTCTCCTTCGGCGCTGCCGGTGGAACGCAGCTCGTTGGCTACGCGTTCACGTTCGGCCTGCATGCGCCGATAGACGGATTCGGTGATCGCCTCTGCGTAATCCACGCGGGTGATGCGCACGTCGACCACGTCAATCCCCCAGGGCTTGCTGCCGCGAACGGTCGCGAGCACCTGGGCCTTCACGTTCTGCATGAGGGCCTCCCGCTTGGTGGACAGCACTTCAGTGACGGTGTACTTGTTGATTTCCTGCTGGAAGGCATTGCGCACCACGCGGGCCAGCTGCAGACTGCCGGCAGCCTCGTCCAGGCCCACGTTGCGGATGTAGGCCTGGGGATCGGCAATGCGCCAGCGCACATACCAGTCGACGACCACGCGCTGCTTTTCGGCCGTGAGCATGGATTCGTTGTCCTGGCTGTCAAGCACGAGCAGACGCTTGTCGAGGAAGCGCACGTTCTGGAAGGGGGGTGGAAACTTGGCATACAGGCCGGGCTGGGTCACGACCCGGTTGATCTGCCCCATGGTGTAGACCACGCCGAACTGGCGCTGGTCGACGACGAAGAGCACCGAGGCCAAGGCCATCAGGGCCACCACCAGGCCTATGACGAAGGCGATCACTTTATTCATGAGCGGAAATTCTTTCGTATGCGTGCAGGAAGCGGACAAAAAGGCTGCAAGGGAAACAGGTCATTGGTTGCGGCTGCGCGCGACGTCCGGATCGCGGCTGCGTGCATCTGCCACGGGATCGTTGGACCCTCCGGTGGCAGCCTGGGCTGCAGAGCCAGGAGACTGGGTCCCCGCTCCGGCAGAAGACGCGGCACCAGTCGACGTCGCTCCGGTGTCGGAGGAGGCTGCCGGCTTGGCTGCGCCAGCTGCAGCAGAGGTGTTCTGCAGGATTTTGTCGAGCGGGAGATAGAGCATGCTGCCCTGACGGGTTTCCACCAGGATCTTGGTGACGCTGGAGTACACCTGCTTCATGGTGTCGATGTACATGCGGTCACGGGTGGCCTGGGGAGCACGCCGGTATTCGGGCAGGATGGCATTGAAGCGCTCGGCATCCCCCTGCGCCTGCGCCACCACCTTGGCCTTGTAGGCGTCGGCCTCCGACTTGAGGCGCGCGGCCGTACCGGTGGCCATGGGCACCACGCGCATGGCGTAGGCTTGCGCTTCGTTCTTGGCGCGCTCGCGTTCCTGACCGGCCTTGAGCACATCGTCGAAGGCGGCCTGCACCTGCTCTGGGGGACGCACACCGCCCTGCTGCAGGTTGACGCCCACGACGTCGATGCCGATCTGGTAGCGGTCGAGAATGGCCTGCATGAGCTTGCGCACACGCGGGCCGATCTGATCACGCTCCTCTGCCAGGGCCGCATCCATGCGCATGCCGCCGATCACTTCGCGGATGGCGGTCTCGGCAGCCTGCACGACGGCCTGCTGCGGATCACGGCTGGCAAAGAGATAGTCGCGTGCATTGCTGAGTCGGTACTGGACGGCGAACTTGATTTCGACGATGTTCTCGTCGGCAGTCAGCATGGCGGAATCGCGCAACCCTGTGCTCTTGACGATGCCGTCGGAGCCTATGTCCACCGACCGGATCTGAGTGACATTGACCGTCTCATGGCGCTCGATGGGATAGGGGAGTGTCCAGTTGATGCCTGCTCCCACCGTGGTGCGATACTGCCCGAAGCGGGTCACGACGGCCTGCTGCCCTTCCTGCACGATGAAGAAGCCACTGAGCAGCCACAGCACCAGTGCACCGGTGGCGATGGCACCGATGCCCAGCCCGGCTCCCTTGCCATCCGGAATGCGTCCACCGCCCTGCCCTGCTCCTGGGGGCTGCCCTTCACCACCGCCTTGCCTGTTGCCCAGCAGACGCCCGATCTTGCGGTTGAAGTCCCGCCAGAGTTCGTCGAGATCCGGCGCTGCACCAGCATCCTGGCGGCCGCCGGGCTGGGAGCCTGGCCGTGGGGCCGATGGACGGGGCTCCTGTGCAGGAGGAGGCACATCCCTGTCGGGCTGGGCCGGCGGCGTCTCGTCGTCCTGCCGCCCCCAGCGGGGATCATTGAGGTTGAATACATGGGTGGCCCCTGCTCGCAGAGAACGGGGCAACCGCCTCATGAAACCGGAGGTTCGGGAAGCAAGGGGCAAACGGACGGACGGATCGTTGGAATGCATGGAAATGGGGCAGCAGGTTCGGATCAGAAGGGAGGTGCAGGAAGGATCAAGCCCATCCTGAAACAGGACGCACCCAAGCCAGATGCTGCCGGAATGCCGAAGTTAAAGAGACTATACCAGCGCAGCGGGCGCGACCGGCCCGGCTCAGTCGAGCGGCAGCAGGGGATCCGCGTGCGCATCGTCGGCCAGCGTGCGGGACGCAGCCTCGCGACGGGTTCGCACCGCATCGGCCATGGCCTCGCGCACGGCATCGAGCCCCAGCCCCTCGCGCGCACTCACGTGGACGCGGGGAATCTGCCGATGGTCCACTTCATAGGTGTCCACCAGCGTCCGGGGGCGACGTTCAGGGGGAATGGCATCGAGCTTGTTGAATACCAGCAGCTGGAGGATGTGATCGGCGCCGATCTCGGCCAGCACCTGCTGCACCTCTGCAATCTGCTCCACCCATGCGGGACTGGAGCCATCGACCACATGCAGCAGCAGATCGGCATCGACAGCCTCCTGGAGTGTGGCCTCGAAGGCTTCGACCAGACCATGGGGCAGCTCACGGATGAAACCGACCGTGTCCGACAGCGAGACGCTGCATTCCACCTGCGGCAGATAGAGCTGGCGCGTGGTGGTGTCGAGCGTGGCAAAGAGCTGGTCGGCCGCATAGGCCCTTGCCTTGACGAGGGCATTGAACAGGGTGGACTTGCCGGCATTGGTATAGCCCACGAGAGAAACGGCAAACGCGTCGTTGCGCCGCCGCTGCCGCCGCTGGGTGGTACGCTGGCGCTTGACCTTTTCGAGACGCTCCTTGGTGCGCTTGATGGCTTCACCGATCATGCGGCGGTCGAGCTCGATCTGCGTTTCACCGGGGCCTCCGCGCATGCCGATGCCGCCGGCCTGACGTTCGAGGTGGCTCCACCGCCGCACGAGCCGCGTGCTCAGGTACTGAAGACGCGCCAATTCGACCTGCAGCTTGCCCTCGTGGCTGCGGGCCCGCTGGGCGAAGATTTCGAGGATGAGCATGGTGCGGTCGTTGACCGGCATGTCGAGAGAGCGCTCCAGATTGCGCTGCTGGGCTGGGCTCAGTGCCTGATCGAAGAGCACCTCGGTGGCACCATGCTCGGCAGCCAGGGCACCGATCTCTTCTGCCTTGCCGCTGCCGACGAACAGGGCTGGATCGGGCGCGCGGCGCTTGCAGGTCAGGTGTGCGACCGGATCCAGTCCGGCCGTCTGGGCCAGCAATCCCAGCTCTTCGAGCTCGGCATCGAAGTGCGGGAGACCGAAGTCGACCCCCACGAGCAGCACACGCGGGCGGGACTTGTCGGGAGAATAGGAAGAACTCAAGGCAGAAGGTGAAAAATCATGCGGCGCATGCATCCTTCCAGGAGAAGGCTGTCATGCGCCGACGGAACCCCGGAAGACCGGGCGAAAGGGAGTGAAATCAGGCTGCGGCGTCAGGGCTTGCCTGTGCCGCTTCGGCCGTCAGCGAGAAGTTGACGGCGCGCCCGGGAACGATGGTGGAGATGGCATGCTTGTAGACCATCTGGGTCACCGTATTGCGCAGGAGGACCACGTATTGATCGAAGGATTCGATCTGTCCCTGGAGCTTGATGCCGTTGACCAGATAGATGGACACCGGCACATGCTCGCGACGCAAGGTATTCAAAAAGGGATCTTGCAGCAATTGACCTTTATTACTCACGATATTCTCCGTGTTTGTTTGTGATTATCGAGTGAACTCAGACCATAACATAGCTGGAGAAGGTTCTGCCCGCTGCAAGAGGCAAAGCCCTGTTTTTTTGTGTCCAAAGGCACGGGAACGGCAAACGTCTCGGCACGATCGCCTGTCGGAGCGCTGTGCGAGAATTCCGATCCGGGCCGAATGACCGGTCCGAATCGTCGAGGAAAAAAGATGGTCTATCGCCCCGAACCCGCCCATGTGCATGGCCGGCGCAGCCGCGTTGCCGTGGTGCTGTGCAACCTGGGTACGCCCGAGGCCCCCCGCCCTGCCGAGGTGCGGCGCTATCTGGCCCAGTTCCTGAGCGATCCCCGCGTGGTGGAACTCCCCCGGGCGCTGTGGCTCACGCTGCTGCATGGAGTGATCCTGCGCACGCGGCCTGCACGTTCGGCCGCCAAATACGCCTCTATCTGGCAGAAGGAAGGCTCGCCGCTGCTGACCTGGACGCGCAGACAGGCCCAGCTGCTGCAGGGGTGGATGGGGCATCAGGGACACGACGTGATCGTGACCCATGCCATGCGCTACGGACAGCCTGCCCTCGACGGTGTGCTGGACCACCTCAAGACCGAAGGCGTGGAGCGGGTGCTGATTCTGCCCGCCTATCCCCAGTATGCGGCATCGACCACGGCCAGTCTGCTCGATGCACTGGGAAGCTGGGTGCAGCAGACCCGCTGGGTGCCCGAGCTGCGCACGGTGACGGCCTACCACAGCCACCCTGCCTACATTGCGGCGCTGGCCCGACAGGTGCAGGCGCACTGGGAACGCGAGGGACAGGGCGAGCTGCTGCTGCTGAGCTTTCACGGGGTGCCGGCTCGTTCGCTGGCCCTGGGCGATCCCTACCACTGCCAGTGTCAGGTGACGGCACGGCTGCTGCGCGAAGCGCTGGGGCTGCCTGCAGAAAGGGTGATCGTGAGCTTCCAGTCCCGGTTCGGGCGGGCCCGCTGGCTGGAACCCTATACGCAGGCCACGGTGGAAGGACTGCCGGCAAAGGGCGTGAAATCCATCGATGTGATGTGCCCCGGATTCACGGCAGACTGTCTGGAAACGCTCGAAGAAATCGACATGGAAGTGCGGCAGGCATTCCTGCAGGCGGGGGGGCAGCGCTACGCCTATATTCCCTGCCTGAACGACGCTCCGCACTGGATCGAGGCACTGGGTCAGATCGGTCTGCAGCATCTGCAGGGATGGCCCACCGCTCTGCCATCTCCCCAGGAGGCCCAGCTTGCAGAGCAGGTCCGTGCCGAGAGCACGGCGCGGGCGCGTGCGATGGGTGCTCCCCAGTAGGTCCGGCGCCCTGCGCACAGGAAGAC
Organism: Allobrachymonas sp.; assembly: GCF_041912815.1. Taxonomy (NCBI): domain Bacteria; kingdom Pseudomonadati; phylum Pseudomonadota; class Betaproteobacteria; order Burkholderiales; family Comamonadaceae; genus Allobrachymonas; species Allobrachymonas sp. Next base: position 126,214 of record NZ_JAYRLV010000001.1, read on the forward strand.
CATGCACATGATGGAGACGCTGTCAGGCTGGCTCATGGGGCTGGGCATGGCCAAGCCCGTGCTCACGGCCCTGGTTCTGCCTCCACTCGGCCCCCTGATGGGACTGCTGCTCGGTCTGGGGATGTTGTGGCGTGCCCGCCCCCATGCAAGTGGGCCGGGGCGGATGTGGGTGGGCCTCTCGGTTGCGGCGCTGTGGATTTTTTCGTGCCAATCGACTGCTGTCTGGCTGGCCCGGCATGCCCTGCCGGTCTTTGACCCAGTGACCCCTGCAGAGCTCCGGCAGAAGCAGGTGGACATGATCGTGGTGCTCGGGGGTGGCATTGATCTGCTGGCTCCCGAATATGGCACGCCCCAGCTCAGCCCTGTCAGCATGGAACGGCTGCGCTATGGCGCGTGGCTCGCCCGGGAAACGGGGCTGCCACTGGGATTTGCCGGAGGGGTGGGTTGGGGCAATGCGGGTGCCACGGGCACGGCAACTTCGGGAGTACCTGCCGAGGCTACCCTGGCAGCTTCAGTCGCGCCCCGTACCTTTGGCGTACCGCTGAGTCTGGCCGATGCCACATCGCGCGACACGCATGAGAACGCGGTGCAGACGGCCCGGCTGCTGAAGGCGAAGAACCTGCACCGCATTGCCCTGGTCACCAGCGCATGGCATCTTCCGCGCGCGCAGCGTGAATTTGCCCGCACAGGACTCGATGTGGTGCCGGCCCCGATGGGCTTCACGGGCCCATATGAAAGAGGATGGCTCGATGCGCTGCCCAGCGGACACGGCATGATGGCCTCCTGGCAGATCCTGCGTGAATGGCTGGGCCTGATGCTTACCAAGGGGTGAATGGGCCAGTCATGCCCGAGACCTGCGTCCTCTGGGTGGGCGAGAGATCGCCGAGATGGCATGACCTGAAGCGCAAAGAGCCCCGTGCGATCAGGGAACACACAGCACGTCTGTGGCGCTTCGGCCAGCCGTGGCTGCAGAACCGCTGCGCAGACGGGCAAGCGTGCGACCGATCTGTTCCCCCCACTGCCGCATGAGGGTCTGCTGGGCCTGTACGGCATCGGACACCGCAGGACCGGCAGGCACTCTGCGCCAGCTGCTCCGGCATACGAGCGCCCTGGACGCTTCTCCCGATGCAGAGACGGGGGCAAGGGCCTGCAGGGACCAGGTAGCATCGAGGTCCACGTATTGCCCCAGGGCCATGTCCATGCGCTGCACGGACAGTTGCAGCGCATACACAGGCAGCCCATAGCGCACGGCTCCGGGTGCAGGAATCTGCGCGTACTCGGGTCGTTCGAGCACCCCGGCAAGGACGGCACTGCGGATTTCGTCGGGCAGACCGCCCCGCCACTGGTCCTGCGGCAGGGGCACGACCTCGTCGCCGCCACTGAGCACCTGCAGTTCGGGACGGTCCAGCCCATCCGGGAGATGGACTTCTCCGGTGGTGATCAGAACCTGGGCGCGGTGGGTATCGCTGCTCCTCCCCGCTGCCTGCGAGGGCATGGACAGAGTGTGCAGCATCGGGAGTCGACCGGAGCCGCAGGCCGTCAGCAGCCCGCTGGCAAGGCAGACACAGAAAAAACCTGTCCAGCGGTGGATTGCGGAGCGCGAAGGAAAAGGCAGATGCAGATGCGACTGGAACACGGCTTCATTCTCCGAGGGAACGGGAGGACGGTGATGGCACGGGGCGAATGGGAGGCATCTGCTCGCTTCTTCCGCGCAGCAGGGCATCGGGCTGGGCCTGCAGAGAGTCGCTGAGCATGCGCACCGAACGGGCAGCCTTGCGTACCTCCTGCAGGGCATCGCTGGCCTGATCGGTCAGTCCGCCGGGTGCCAGGGTGCCCTGGGTCTTCTGAAGGGTGGCGTCGGCTGACTGCAGGGCATGCTGGGCGTCGACCAGGGCCTTGCGCGCTTCGGGCGTCAGGGTCTGCAGGCTGCGGTTGGCCGTATCCAGAGCGGCGGTAGCCGAATGCAGGGTGCGCTGCAGGTCGCTGCCGATCTGGTCGAAGCGCACCTTTTCGAGTCGACTGGCAATGCTGGCCAGCTGGTTCTGCAGCTGGTCGATGCCGCCCGGAAGAGAGGGAAAGATCAGGGTGTCGCCGCCAGCGGTGGCCACGGTCGCCGCAGAGGCCGCCGTGCGGACCCCATGTTCCAGACTCACGTAGAGCTGACCGGTCAGAAGGTTGCCATTCTTGAGTTGGGCGCGATAGCCATGGGTGATCAGATAGCGGACGAAGGCGAGGTCCTGCTGGCGCCGGGCAGCCTCGGTCCGCAGGCGGCCGCCTTCCTGCTGCTGGAAGTGCCAGTATGCCGCTCCGAGCTGACGCGGATAGAGCGCTGCATCGACCCATACGAAGAAGCTCTTGCGGGCCTCGTCGTAATCGACGGAGGTATCGAGCACTTCGCCGATGGCCTTGCCCTGCAGCTCCACGGGGGCATTGATCGCCAGTCCACGGATCGACTGGTCATAGCGCATGCGGATCATGACAGGCGGCTCCTCGCGGGTGGCGAAGGCCTGCTTCTGGTTGTCGTAGAGGGTGAACACCGCATTCTCGGGCGCTGCCTGCGGCGCAGGTGCCGAGGCGGCGGCGGCCGCATAGGACACGGAGCGGGGACGATCTCCGAAGGCGATGCCCCCTGCCACGATGGAGGCCAGGGATTCGGTGTTGACCTTGAATCCATCCGAACTCACGGAGACATCCACTCCCGATGCGTTCCAGAAGCGGGTTCGGCCATTGACGAAGCCGTCATAGGGATGATCGACGAAGATCTCGATGGCGACCTGCTTGCCGGAAGGATCGAGCGTGAACGATGTCATGCGCCCTACCTGCATGCGGCGGTAATACACGGGAGACCCGATGCCCAGCGATCCCATGGCCGGTGCCAGCAGTCGGAAGCGTCGCCCCTTGCTGTCGCGCATGACGGTAGGGGGCTGCTCCAGGCCGACGAATTCGAGCTGGCTCGGACTGTCATAGGACCCGGCATCCACACCCACATAGGCCCCCGAGAGCAGGGTATTGAGCCCCGACACCCCTCCCAGCCCCAGCTGCGGCCGCACGATCCAGAACTTGGAATCACGGTTGGCGATGCGGGCCGCAGAGCGTTCGAGTTGAACCGAGACGACCACGCCCTCGCCGTTGTCCTCCAGCTCGATGCGCTGCACGGTGCCAATCACCACTTCCTTGTAGCGCACCTGGCTCTTGCCGGCCACGAGACCTTCGGCGGTCTTGAAATGCAGTTGCAGCCGGGGCCCTGTCTGCAGCCAGTTGTGCACGGCAAAGGACAGTGCGATGAGTACAGCCACCATGGGCAGCAGCCAGATGAGAGAAAAACGCGGCCGCCGCACCGTGGCGCGCAGCACGGGCGATGGCGGAAGGGCATCATCGGTCACAGGTTCCGTACCGGGATCAGCGGCAGGCTCACGGGGCTGTTCGACCAACGGAGAAGCGGACGGAGAAGCAGTTCCGTCGCGTTCGGGGGGCTTGGCAGCGGATTCGGAGATAGGTTCCGGCATGGAATGAAGAAGATCGCGGAGGGACAGGCGGGCCACGCCACACCGGGTACAGGCATGGCGGTTGTAGAGACCGGCAGAACGTGGGACAAGACCTGTCCCATCCACACTCCTGCCGAAGCGCAAGGTCTCTAGCTTAGCGGCTTCCCGGGGCCCGGGCATGTCGGATGGGAAAAGGATGTTCCGGCAGCCTGGCGCTCGCCGCATGGGAAACCGTCGTCCGTACGCCTCCCCTCTGCGGGAAATTTCCTGCCCGAGCCCGGGAGACAGACCTTGCTGCCCTCCTGCTCAGGGTTGTCGAACGGGGTATCTCCTCAGATCGAGGAAGACCGCTCCTTGGGAAATCCCCGACAGAGGCGTGCTGCCCAGCTGCGTCGTGCCCAGGAGCGCTCCTGTGCCGCGTTCGGCTCCAGGGCACGGTCATAGGCATCCCAGAGCAGGCGGGGGTCGAAATGCTGTGCGGCCAGCATGGTGAACACCACCATCATGCCGAACGACCAGGCGGCCGGTCCGATCTTGACCTGCATGAGGCCGTCGAAATGCACCAGCGCAGCCAGCAGCACCACGACAAACACATCCAGCATCGACCATTGCCCTATCCACTCCATGGCACGGAAGAGCAGCGTATTGTTCCTGACCTCACCGAACCAGTTGCATCGCAGGCTCAGCAGGAGCCAGCCCATGACCGCAAATTTGAGCACCGGCACGGCCAGACTGGCCGTGAAGACCACCATGGCAATGCCGACCGAGCCGTTCTGATACAGATCGATCACACCGGACAGGATGGTGTGCTCGGCCGGCACGTTGTGCAGGGTGCTGGTCGACATGATGGGCATGAGGTTGGCCGGTACATAGAACGTCAGGGCGGTAAGCAGGTAGGCGGTGCACCGCGCGAGCCCGGCTTCCTGGCGATGGTGCAGAGCCGCTCCACAGCGCACGCAGCAGGGCTGCACGTTCCGTTGTCCTGCGGCTGGGTATGATCCCGCCTCCGGCAGTCGACGATGCACCATGCCGCAGCGATGACAGACCAGAAAGGCACGACGCCAGTCCGGCCCCGCCTGCGCCAGAGCCTGGGGCGTGAGGTGGCTTGCAGGCACCAGCCCAGACTCCTCGGCCATGCGCCACAGGGTGGGGGTATCGAGCCGTGCCAGCACGGCCAGCAGCGTGACCAGCAGCCCAAGAGCCACGAGGCCCAGGTCAATCTGCAGGCGTCCGATGCTGGCGAGCTTGATGAGCGCCACCAGCACCCCGAGCAGGAACACGGCCAGCATGTTCCAGTTCCGGGTCATGTCCACTGCGCGCAGCATGCGCACCAGCATGCGCGGCATGGCGCGGGCCGCAAGGCACCACAGGGCGCTGGTGAGGACTGCCAGCTCGGCCACCGGCAGCAGCACGGCGGTGAAGAAGGTCATCCAGCCCACCACCCAGTTGCCTGCATGCCAGGCGAAGCGGATGCTCTCCCAGATGGAAGTGGACTGAAGGTTGCCCTGTACATCCAGGGTCACCAATGGGTAGACCAGCACATGCACCAGCATGATCCAGGCAGTGAGGCAGATGGCGAGCAGCTGCAGTGGAGTCCAGCCCTGGAAGCGCGCGAGCGCATGCCCGCACCGGCTGCATGAGGCCACCTCCCCGCGCCGGAGGGGGCCCACAGCCACCACGCTGTCACAGTGCGGGCACACCTCAAGCCGGGTATGGCACGACAGCGGAGCACCTGCTTCCTGCGGTGCCCCATCGGCACACAGCAGGGAAGAAAACAGCTTGGACGACATGCAGCGGGATGGAACGAAGCGGTGAAAGGGTGATGGATCCGCATACCCGCTCTCCTGGACACGCGGCGGAACGAGGCCCTGTGTCCGGGGCATGTACGGACTTCTACAATGGCACCATTGTCCCGCAGAACGCCTGCAACGGCCACAAGGGCCACGAGCCGTTCCCGGGGCCTTGACGTTCTTTCGCCATTTCTCTATCCGGGAGGATGAAGGGGGGCCGCACGGCTCCGGAAGCTTCCTGTCCTCCCCTGCCCTTCAGGAGTTTCTGCCCATGTTCACAGGCATCATCACCGGCACTGGCCACATTTGCCACATCACGCCCCTGGGCGATACCGCTGCCCATGGCAAGCGGCTGACCCTCCAGGCGCCGGCAGGCTATCTGGACGACGTGGCCCTGGGCGACAGCATCGCCATCAACGGTGCCTGCATGACCGTGGTCGCCTTCGACCCGCAGGCGAGCACCTTCGACATCGACATCTCGGCCGAATCGCTCGACAAGACCTCCGGACTGGATCGCGAAGGACTGGTCAATCTCGAAAAGGCGCTCGGCGCCCATGAACGCCTGGGCGGACACATCGTGAGCGGCCATGTCGATGGCATCGGCATGGTGCGCTCCTTCGATGCCGTGGGCGAAAGCCAGGAACTGCGCATTCTGGTTCCGCGTTCTCTGGCCCGCTTTCTGGCCTACAAGGGCTCGATCACCGTCAACGGCGTCAGCCTCACCGTCAACCGGGTCACCGACCTGTCCGGGCAGGAAGCGGCCTCGACCGGGTATGGCTGCGAGATCAGCATCAACCTCATTCCCCATACCGTGCAGAACACGGCCCTGCGCGTGCTGGAGCCCGGCATGCGCGTCAATCTGGAGATCGACCTGATTGCCCGTTACGTCGAACGCATGCTCGCGGTCAGCCCCGGCCTGGGAACAGCAGCCTCCTGCTGACCCTGGCCGAGAAGATGCCCCATCGCAGCTGCATCATGCTGCGTGCAGGGCCGGTCTTGCCGCACCATTCCGGCACCCTGCCTATGCAGCGGGACGTCCCGCATGGTCATGGTCATGGTCATGGTCATGGTCATGGTCATGGTCATGGTCATGGTCATGGTCATGGTCATGGTCATGGTCATGGTCATGGTCATGGTTATGGTCATGCGAAGGGAAGGGACTGTGTCCCCACATCAGCAGACGGTCGCGCCCTTCCACCTCGAAATCCACCCGTGCGCCCACGGGCAGCATCACCTTGGTGGGCACATGCCCATGGGGAAGCCCGGTGAAGATGGGGGTGCGTGTCTGTGTGCGGAGCCAGCGCACGACGGCTGGCATGCCGAATCCCCGATCCTGGGGCAGACGCCTGTAATCGGTGAACTGCCCCAGCAGGATGGCACGCTGCCGATCCAGCACGCCGGCATGCAGCAGCTGGGTGAGCATGCGCTCGATGCGATAGGGCTGCTCGGCCACATCCTCCAGGAACAGCACGCCCCCTTCCACATGCGGGAAATAGGGAGTCCCCAGCAGGCTCGTGAGCACACACAGGTTGCCCCCCCACAGGGTCGCATCCCGCACGGGGGCCTCCAGCACGGGGAGCTCGTCTTCGGGCTCCTGCCGCTTGGTCACATACCAGCCTGCCCCCTCGCTCGACCCATCCAGCAGTTCCTCGAAGCAGGCCTGGGTGATATCGTCCGGCTCCTCGGCCTGCCCCCAGTCGGCAAGAAGAAGATTGCCGGCCCAGGTGGGGGTTTCCAGCCCTTCGCGCGCCAGAAGGGCCAGCTGCAGGGCCGTGAAGTCGCTCAGCCCGACGAACAGCGTGCCATGCGCAATGGCATGCGCCATGTCCCGATAAGGCAGGCGCGGCAGCAGCCGCGTGAGCCCGTAGCCGCCCCGCGTGGGCAGCACCATGTCGGCCCCGCTGGCCGCTGCACGCGCGATGGCGGTCAGGCGAACCTCGTCGTCGCCGGCAAAGCGCTGAAAGGTCGACAGGGCATCCCGATCCTGCTCCACCTGGTGTCCGAGCGCCTCCAGCCGCCTGATGCCGCGCCGATAGGCCGCCTTGTCCCGAACGGCCCCCGAAGGAGAATAAATGTAGATGTGCGCCATGTGCGGACTTCCTTTCTTGCTATCGATGAACAGGGGGCTCTCCATGCCCCGACAGAGGGGAGCCCGTCCCGGTGGGCACGGGCCAAGGAGCCCTCATGGCCCCTGCGTCTGCTGCGCACGAAGCTGCACCATCAGCGGCGCCAGCGCCTGCGCATGGTCCTGCGCGTGCCGTGCCAGCCATGCGAGCAGCGCAGCACCGCAGCAGCCAGGCTCCAGTCCCTCTGCCAGTGCCGGACAGGCGTCGCCCTGCCCTGACACTGCGTCGGAATGCGCCTCGACGTCCAGAAAAGCCGCATCCTGGGGTGCGGGTGGAAGCACTGCGCTCCAGGCGGACCATCGCCATGCGGCACGGTGTCCGGCATCCGGCCAGGGCAAGGTCCATACTTCCCGGCTCTCCCCGTGCATGCTGCCGGCCCAGTGTCTGCCCGGATCGAACGAAGACTTGCGGGCACAGGCCAGCCTCCAGGCACGGGCAGGCTGACGGCTCAGCGCTTCCCAGGCATCGCCCCATACGGGGTCGAGCGCCTGCCAGACAGGGCCGCGTTCGTGCGCATCGGCTTCACCCTGCCCGGATTGTCTGGACTGCCTGGACTGCCGCACCCACCGTGCGGCCAGCATGGCCGCACTGTCGTGGCTCACGATCAGCGCGGGAGCCATGCCGGCCGCCGGGGTCAGCTGCTCCCACCACTGCATGAGCAAGTCCAGCTGCCCGTGCAGGGAATGCTGGGCAGTCTTCTTGGGCTTGTCGCTCAGGCCATGCCCCGGAAGGTCCGGTGCCAGCACCCGCCATCCCGTCGCATGCAAGGCCGCTATCCACGGCTGCCACTGCGCCGCCTGCGCCGCATAGCCATGCAGCAGGACCACCGAGGGGCGAGTCGTGTCACCGGGCGCACTGTCGTGGTAGTGCAGGCGCCAGGCAGGAGCCTTTGCTCCCGGCACGCAGGGCACCAGTGCCCAATGGCTGGTTTCCGGATTCCACAGGGGAGACGTGGCGCAGACCTGCCGAGGCAGGCGCACCGCGTCCTCGCGCAGTGGCGCATGCGCCGGATCATCGCGACGCATGGCACTCCCCTCGCGCCGCTCCCTGAAAAAGGCGCGCAACACCGCGGCACACTCCTGCTGCACCTTGCGCAGGGTTTCCGACATGGAAACTTCGTCGGCCCCCAGCAGACGGACACGGGTCTGGTGATTGAGCGCCTCCTGTGCAAAGAGATTCACCACCGATCCGGCCGCTCCGGTCCGGGGATCGGCCACCGCATACACCACTTCCGCAAGGCGGGCATGGAGCATCGCCCCGCTGCACATCGCACAGGGCTCCAGCGTCACGTAGAGAGTACAGCCTTCGAGCCGGTAGTTGCCGAACTGCCGCGCAGCTTCCCGCAAGGCCTGCACTTCGGCATGGGCACTCGGGTCGGGCCCCTGAATGCAGGCATTGCCTCCCCGGCCCAGCAGGGTTTTGCCATCGGGAGCAACCACCACCGCTCCCACCGGCACCTCGCCTCGTTGGGCAGCCAGACGGGCCTCCTCCAGCGCCATGCCCATCCAGTGAGCATCGGCCGCCGCGTCACTACCCTGTTCACGAACATCCATGAATTCCTGCTTCATTCGGACTGCTTGTCGAGCTCGCGTTGCTGGTTCTGCTGGGCGGCCTTGAGGGCCTGTTCCATCTGGCGCTGGGCATCCCGCACGTTCACGGCTCCCTGCGCCCCCGCCGCCACGCTGGAACTGGAGGCCGGCGCAGGCGCCACGGCCGTGAGCTGCTTGCGCACCATGCCCGCGATCAGGAGCACCACCACCAGCAACCCCACCATAGAAAAAATACTCCGCATCTTTCGTCTCCCCGTGCATTCCAGCGCACTGCCCCTCATTGTGCCGCGTCAGGCCCTGCCTGCCGGCCTTCCCGAAGAGGACAAAAGGCTGCGCACAAAAAACTCAAGGCACCGAAGTGCCTTGTCGTGCAGAGCGAGCCGGAGACTCAGTATCCCAGCCCGGAGGGGGCTGCTCAGCCCTTGTTGTAGTTGGCCACGCCGTCGGTGATTTCCTGAGCGGCAGCTTCCAGTCCTTCCCAGCCCAGCACCTTGACCCACTTGCCCTTTTCGAGATCCTTGTAGTGCTCGAAGAAGTGGCTGATGGTCTGCAGCGTCAGGGGGTTGAGGTCTTCGAGCTTGTTGATGTGGCTGTACTGCGGGCAGATCTTGGCGGTGGGCAGGGCCAGCACCTTGCCATCCACGCCGGCCTCGTCTTCCATCTTGAGGATGCCGAGCGCACGGCAGGGCACCACCACGCCGGGCTGCAGCGCGAAGGGAGTCATCACCAGCACGTCGACCGGATCACCGTCACCCGACAGGGTCTGGGGCACATAGCCGTAGTTCACGGGATAGTGCATGGCGGTGGTCATGAAGCGATCCACGAACACGGCGCCGGATTCCTTGTCCACTTCGTATTTCACGGGGGCGGCATTGGCGGGGATCTCAATGACGACGTTGAAGACTTCGGGCAGCTTGGAACCGGGGGTGACTTTGTCGAGTGACATGAATGCTCTCTTGGGTGAGGTAAGTGAATGAAAATCCGATGGAAAGACCGGAAAAACCGCCGCACGATTCTAGCCCATGCATGCTGACCCGGGTCTTGCGGGAGCGAAGCGTGCGACAATTCTGCCCACTCTCGGGAGCAGGCCAGGAGCATCTTCTGCCCCTGCGATCGCGTTCCCGACTGGGGGTTTCCCTGACCATCGCACCATCGCACCATCGCATCGTGGCCCCCCAGGCTGGGCGGTGCAGGGCCCCGCCCCTCCTCTCCCCTTTCTATTTATTTCAATCCTCTCTCATTCCAGCAAGGAACCATCAACATGGAAGCAGAACGCATCAACAGCATCGGCAACACCCTGGCGGACCTCAGCCGGAGGACCGATGACCTACGGGGGTATCTTTGACTACCCTGCCAAAGCAGAACGTCTGAGAACCGTCAACGCGGCCCTGGAAGATCCCGCCGTCTGGAACGACCCCAAGAAGGCACAGGAACTCGGCAAGGAAAAGAAGCAGCTCGATGACGTCGTCGTCGTGCTCGACACCCTGTCGCAGGAGCTGTCCGACAACACCGAACTGTTCGAGATGAGCAAGGAAGAAGGCGACGACGATGCCCTCGCGGCCATTGAGGCCGACACCCAGCCCATCCGCGAACGCATCGAGTCGCTGGAATTCCGCCGCATGTTCAACCAGCCGGCCGATCCCAACAACTGCTTCATCGACATCCAGGCCGGAGCCGGTGGCACCGAGGCGTGTGACTGGGCCAGCATGCTGCTGCGGCAGTATGTGAAATACGCCGAGCGCAAGGGCTTCGGGGTCGAGATCCAGGAAGAGACGCCCGGCGATGTGGCCGGCATCAAGAGCGCCAGCATCAAGATCGAGGGCGAATACGCCTATGGTCTGCTGCGCACCGAAACCGGCGTGCACCGGCTCGTGCGCAAGAGCCCGTTCGACTCCTCCGGCGGCCGCCACACCAGCTTCGCCAGCGTGTTTGTCTACCCGGAGATCGACGACTCCATTCACATCGAGATCAACCCGGCCGATGTGCGGGTCGACACCTACCGCGCTTCGGGCGCAGGCGGCCAGCACATCAACAAGACCGACTCGGCGGTGCGTCTCACGCACGTCCCCACCAATATCGTGGTGCAGTGCCAGGACAGCCGCAGCCAGCACTCGAACCGCGACGTGGCATGGCAGCGTCTGCGCGCCCGGCTGTACGACTACGAGATGCGCAAGCGCATGGAAGCCCAGCAGCAGCTCGAAGCCACCAAGAGCGACGTGGGCTGGGGCCACCAGATCCGCAGCTACGTGCTCGACAACAGCCGCATCAAGGACCTGCGCACCAACGTCGAGATCAGCAACACCCAGAAGGTGCTCGACGGGGATCTGGACGCCTTCATCGAAGCCTCGCTCAAGGCAGGCGTGGGCAGCGTGCGACCCCAGTAAGCGATACGGCCCGGCTGCGCCTGTGCTGCACAGGGCAGCCCGGGCAGTGCTATCGTTGGGAGCCGTCATGGACGCACATGGGCCCATGATGGCCGGCCTTCCAACCCGTCTCCCCGACCAGTGGGGGACATCCTGCCACTCCCCTTTCCGCGCCGCTCCTCCGGAGCCGCGCATGTCTGCATCGATTGGATCACACCATGTACCGTGAATCGCTTTCTCCCGCTCCCACCGTCTACCGCAAGGATTACCAGCCTCCGGCCTACTGGATCGACACGGTCGACCTGACCTTCGACCTGGATCCTGCCAAGACGCGCGTGCTCAACAAGATGACGCTGCGCCGCAATCCGGACGTGCCCGAGCAGCCCCTGCGCCTGGACGGGGAGGAACTCAACCTGGCCCGCGTGCTCGTCAACGGCGAAGGCACCTCCTTCAAGATGGAAGGCGACAAGCTTGTGCTGGAGAACCTGCCTGCCGGCCACGAACCGTTCTCGCTGGAAATCTTCACCACCTGCGCCCCCAGCAAGAACACCGAGCTCATGGGCCTGTTCATGAGCCAGGACTGCTTCTTCACCCAGTGCGAGGCAGAAGGTTTCCGTCGCATCACCTACTTCCTCGACCGCCCGGACGTCATGGCGGTCTACAAGGTCACTGTCCGTGCCGACCGCAAGCGCTACCCGGTGCTGCTGTCCAACGGCAACCTGCTCGAAGAAGGCCCGCTCGAAGACGGCCGCCACTATGCGGTGTGGCAGGACCCCTTCAAGAAGCCCAGCTACCTCTTTGCCCTCGTGGCAGGCCAGCTCGTCGCCCGCGAACAGCGCATCACCAGCCGTGCCGGCAAGGACCACCTGCTGCAGGTCTATGTGCGCGCCGGTGATCTGGACAAGACCGAGCACGCCATGCGCTCGCTCCAGCACGCCATTGCCTGGGACGAGGCCCGTTTTGGCCTGAGCCTTGACCTCGAACGCTTCATGATCGTGGCAGTGAGCGACTTCAATGCCGGGGCCATGGAAAACAAGGGCCTCAACATCTTCAACACCAAGTACGTGCTGGCCAAGCCTTCCACCGCCACCGATGGAGACTTCGACGCCATCGAAAGCGTGATCGGCCACGAGTACTTCCACAACTGGACAGGCGACCGCGTCACCTGCCGCGACTGGTTCCAGCTCAGCCTCAAGGAAGGCCTCACGGTTTTCCGCGACCAGCAGTTCAGCGAAGACATGGCCGGCACCGCCACGGCCCGAGCCGTGCGCCGCATCGCCATCGTGCGCGACCTGCGCAGCGACCAGTTCAGCGAGGATGCGGGCCCCATGGCCCATCCGGTGCGCCCCGACCAGTACCAGGAAATCTCCAATTTCTACACCAGTACCGTCTACGACAAGGGGGCTGAGGTCGTCCGCATGTACCAGACCCTCGTCGGAGTGGACGGCTTCCGTCGCGGAATGGACCTGTACTTCCAGCGCCATGACGGCCATGCCGTGACCTGCGACGACTTTGCGCAGGCCATTGCCGATGCCAATCCCGACAGCGCCCTCGCCCGGCATCTCGACGTTTTCAAGCGCTGGTACAGCCAGTCCGGCACTCCCGAGGTGGACGCTCAGGGCGTGTACGACGCCAGCGCGCGCACCTATACCCTCACGCTGACCCAGACCTGCCCCGCCACTCCCAACCAGCCCACCAAGGAACCCTTCCTGATCCCGGTGCGCATGGGACTCGTGGGAACCGACGGCCGCCCGGTGCCCCTGCATCTCGCTGGCGACACCTCCACCGCAGGCGATGCTGCCCCGCTGCTCGACACCGTGCTGGTGCTCTCCGAAGCCACGCAGACCTTCGTCTTCACGGACGTGGACAGTCGCCCCGTGCCTTCGCTGCTGCGCCAGTTCTCGGCTCCTGTGTGGCTGTCGGTCAACGAAACCGAGGACGATGACGAAGCAACCGATGCGCGCAACGTGGCAGACCGCCTGCACCTGCTCGCCCACGACTCCGACGCCTTCAACCGCTGGGAAGCTGCCCAGCGCCTCATGATGGATCAGGCCATCGAGGCAGTCGAGGCCGACGAAGCCCCCCGTGAAGTGCTCGATGCGGCCACCATCGAGGCCCTGCGCGGCGTGCTGCGCCACCCCGATCTCGACCCCGCCTTCAAGGAGCTGGTGCTGAGCCTGCCCGACGAGGACGAAATCGCCGAGGAGCTCGATGAAGTCGACCCGCAGAAGGTCAAGGCCGTGAGCGAAGCCATGTGGCAGCAGGTGTCGCATGCCCTGAACCGTGAATGGGAACAGGCCTGGGAAGACAACCGCTGCACCGGGGCCTATTCCCCAGACCCCATCAGCGTGGGACGTCGTGCCCTGGCCAATCTGGCCCTGACCTGTCTGTGCCGTGCTGCCCGCGACACCGGCAACCAGATCTGGCCGGGCAAGGCCCTTCAGCGCTTCAAGGACGCCAGCAACATGACGGACCGCATGGGCGCGCTGGAAGCCCTGCTCGAAGCACAGAGCCCGCTTGCGCAGTCTGCCCTCGATCGCTTCTACCAGATGTTCCGCGAGGAGGCGCTGGTCATCGACAAGTGGTTCAACCTGCAGGCAAGCCGCACCGACGTCGATGGCAGCGTGCTCGGCACGGTACGCCAGCTCATGCAGCACCGCGATTTCACCATGACCAACCCGAACCGCGTGCGCAACCTGCTGTCGGCGTTCTGCCACTACAACCCCGGTGCGTTCCACCGCAGGGATGCTGCCGGCTATGTGTTCTGGGCCGATCAGGTACTGGCACTCGATGCCATCAATACCCAGATGGCTGCCCGCCTGGCCCGTGCGCTCGACCACTGGAAGCGTCTGGCCGAACCCTACCGGAGCGCTGCCTGCGAGGCCATCCGGCGAGTGGCAGCCAAGCCGGACCTGAGCCCCGATGTACGCGAGGTCATCGGCCGCGCACTGGCCGACTGAAGACCCTGCGAGACTTCGCACGTTCCGGAACCTGACCGATCAGGCTCCGGACACCACAAGGGCGCCCTCCGGGGCGCCCTTGTGCATGGGAAACGGCATGAAGCGGCATGCATTGCCGCAGGGACAAGGATACGGCGGGGCATTCGGGCTGCAGACTCGGCCCCGTTCCATTCCGCCCCTGGATTCAGTTCACAGCGGCAGAGCCGTGGTGTCCTTTACCCAGTCCATGACGAAGCTGGTGGCACAGTCCTGCGCGCTCGGATGCTTGAGCAGCTTTTGCAGCATGAAGCGGGAATAGTCCCCCATGTCGCCCACTACCACCCGCAGCAGATAGTCCATCTCACCCGTCAGGGAAGCACACTGGGTGACCTCGGGCCAGTTCTGCACATCCACCCTGAAGCGCTCCATGGGATCGGGTCCCGGTGCGATTCCCGGACGCTGGATGCGCACATGCACATAGGCAGTCAGCCCCAGCCCCACGTGATCCTGCTCGATCAATGCAACATAGGCGCCGATGACGCCGGATTCCTCCAGCTTGCGGACCCGGCGCAAGGCAGACGAAGGCGAAAGTTGTACTTTTTCTGCGAGCTGGTCATAGGTCATGCGCCCGTCGAGCTGCAATGCCTGAAGAATCTTGCGATCCAGTTCATCAAGAATGATTCCCTTGTTCATGGATTTAATTATGCATATTTAATGCACGAAAATTAAAAAACTGGAGAATCCTGCTGGTCGGTGTGAAGAAGTACCTTGTCTTTCGCAGCATATGGAACCACAAAACCTGCACTTCATGGTGGCAACCTACCGTATTTGATTAATACTTTAGATTAATTTCAAATGCTGCAAAAGTTCGCTCTTCTTTGTGAGCCCGCACGCAGGTATGCCCCTCATTCCAGCGCAAGCCACCGCATTCAAAAGGCTCATGCGTCACCGCTCACACTGGTGCTCCCGTACTAAACGAGATAGCGCACAACTATGTTACAAAAAATGAACGCATATTCACAACGATCGCACAAAGATGCATCTCTGCAGGTCATCTGGCTGACAATTCGTCCGTCGCTTGCCCGCTCTGCAGGTGTCTGTCTCCTTCCTGCCACGAACAAGCGGGAAATCTATAATCGGATGCATCCATAGACTTTGAGCTTCAAGCCACATCCATCATGTCCTCTTCTGTCAGCCTTACCCACTATCTTGTCGACCAGCAGCGCCTGCATGGCGCCATTCCCGGGGATCTGCGCCTGTTGCTGGAAGTGGTGGCCCGCGCCTGCAAGCGCATCAGCAATGCCGTGAACAAGGGAGCGCTGGGAGGCGTGCTGGGTTCTGCCGGCAGCGAGAACGTGCAGGGCGAGGTGCAGAAGAAGCTCGACATCATCGCCAACGAGGTGCTGATCGAAGCCAACGAATGGGGCGGGCACCTGGCAGCCATGGCCAGCGAGGAGATGGACACCATCTATGTGGTGCCTTCCTGCTATCCCCAGGGGGAATACCTGCTGATGTTCGACCCGCTCGACGGCTCCAGCAACATCGATGTCAATGTCAGCATCGGCACGATCTTCAGTGTCTTCAAGAAGCCGGCCAGCCAGGAAACCGTGAGCGAGCAGGATTTTCTGCAGCCGGGCAGCCAGCAGGTTGCCGCAGGTTACTGTGTGTATGGCCCGCAGACCACGCTGGTGCTCACGGTAGGCAATGGCGTGGCCATGTTCACGCTCGACCGGGATCTCGGCAGCTTCGTGCTCACGCAGGACAACGTGCAGATTCCGGCCGACACCAGGGAATTCTCTATCAACATGAGCAACATGCGCCACTGGGCCCCGCCCGTGAAGCGCTACATCGACGAATGCCTGCAGGGCTCCGAAGGTCCGCGCGGCAAGGATTTCAACATGCGCTGGATCGCCAGCATGGTGGCCGACGTGCATCGCATCCTGACCCGAGGCGGCATCTTCATGTACCCGTGGGACAAGCGCGATCCCCAGAAACCCGGCAAGCTGCGCCTGCTCTACGAAGCCAATCCCATGAGCTGGCTGGTCGAGCAGGCCGGCGGCATGGCCACCACCGGACAGGGCCGCATTCTGGATGTGCAGCCCCATGCCCTGCATGAGCGTGTGAGCGTGATTCTGGGCAGCCGCAACGAGGTGGAGCGCGTGCAGCGCTACCACGAGGAAGAGGCGCAGTCGGCCAAGGCCTGACCGCCCTCACCGCCCCGCCTTCGGCCCCGGAATGCTGCCATGCGTTCCGGGGCCATGTGTTTGGGGGCCTGTCTTTCCTGTGCCCCGGAAAGCGCAGGCCAGGGCTCAGGTCATGCGGTGGCGAAACAGCCAGGCTGCCACGGGCAGACTGCCGGCTGAAATGAGCAGCAGAGGCCAGATGTCTTCCCCTACCTCCCAGGTGCTGGCCCCTTCCAGATAGACCCGGCGCACGAGATCGATGGCATAGCGCACCGGATTGACGGACGTGATCCAGCGCATGGCCTCGGGCATGTTGCTCACGGGGGTCGTAAGGCCGGAGAGCATGATCATGGGCATGATGAACACAAAGGCATAGAGCATGGCCTGCTGCATGTTGGCCGAGAACGCCGAAATGGCCAGCCCAATGCCCACGCTGGCCAGCGTGAACAGGAACAGCCCCAGGTACAGCGTACCGACCCCGCCCGCCATGGGCACCCGGAACCACCAGCGTGCCACCAGCAGCACGAGTGTGGCCTGCACCACGCCGACCAGAATGGGGGGAATGGCCTTGCCGATCATGATCTGTGCGGGAGTGAGCGGCGTGACGAGCAGCTGGTCGAAGGTGCCCTGCTCGCGCTCGCGCGCCACAGACAGGGCCGTGAGCAGCAGCGTCTGCAGAATGCTCAGGGAAGCGATGAGGCTGGGCATGAACTGCCAGCGCGTGTCGAGCTGGGGATTGAACCACGCCCGGCTCTCGATGCGCAGGGGAATGCTCCCACCGCCGTGCTCGGCACGCCAGCGGGCATTGAAGTCCTGCGCCACGGTCTGCACATAGCTGCTTGCAATGGCTGCGGTATTGCTGTTGCGGCCATCGAGCACGAGCTGCAGGGGCACTGTCCGCCCTGCCTGGAGATCGGCATCGAACCGGGGGCCGAAATGCACCACGGCCATGGCACGCCCGTCCATGATGGCACCGTCTATGCCACTGGCATTGGGCAGGGTCTCCACGCGCTGGAAGGTGCCAGAGCCTTCGAGCCGCGCAATGAAGTCAGCCGCAGCGGCCCCGCGGCTTTCGTCGAGCAGGGCGTAGCTCACATGGGGGATGTCGAAGGTGGCCACATACCCGAAGAGCAGCGACTGCACGATCACCGGCACGGCCAGCACGACGCGGCTCTTGGGGTCCTTGAGGATGGCCAGCAGTTCCTTGCGGCACAGATAGAGAACGGACAGCAGCCAGATCCGCATGGATATCACCCTTCGAGCCGCTTGCGGGTACGCCGCAGGGCAATGAGCAGAAAGAACACGGCGTAGGCCGTCAGCACGGCCGCATCGCGCAGGATAAGGGGCCAGGGCGTCCCGGCCAGGAAGAGATTCTTGAGCAGCTCCACATAGTAGGTCGCCGGCAGCAGGTGCCCGACCACCTGCACCGGGGTCGGCACGCTGTGCAGGTCAAACAGGAACCCCGAGAGCAGCAACGCAGGCAGGAAGCTGAGGATGAGGGATATCTGGCTCGCCAGGAACTGGCTGCGGGTGACAGCCGAGATGACGAGGCCCATGCCCAGCGACACCAGCAGGTACAGCATGGAAACCCCGATGAGCACCGCGAGCGAGCCTTCGAGCGGCACGCCGAACAGCCACCGCGCCGCAGCCAGGCAGAGAAACAGTCCGATCATGCCCACTCCGAAGTACGGAATGATCTTGCCCAGCAGGATCTCGACAGGATGCACAGGAGTGACGAAGAGGGATTCGAGCGTGCCGCGTTCCCACTCGCGTGCCATGACCAGCGAGGTCAGAAAGGCCCCCACGATGGTCATGATGATGACGACCAGCCCCGGCACCAGATACCAGGTGCTGCTGTTGGCCGCGTTGAACCAGACGCGGGGCTCGATGCCGACCTGCCCCGTGCCGGCAAGGCCACTGCCGACTCCTGCGCTGCCCTGCCGGTCGAGTGCCACCTGCGCGGACTGTCCCAGTGCGGCCTGAAGGTAGAGCATGACGAGCCGGGCGCGGTTGGCCTCGACCCCGTTGACGATGACCTGCACACTGGCCTGCCCCTGCACCAGATCGGCATCCAGCGCGGCAGGCAGCTGCACGATGGCATCGACCGTCCGGTCACGCAGGAGCGTTTCGGCCTGGGCCTGGCTGCGCACGAGCACCGGTTGCAGCGTGCCGCTGCCACGCAGGCCGGCCATCAGCCCCTGGGCTTCGGCGGAATCATGGGGCATGACCACGGCGACGGGGGCATGGCGCACATCCATCGACAGCCCATAGCCGAAGAGCAGGATCAGCACAATGGGCAGCGCCATGCCCACGGCGAGGTTGCCCGGATCGCGCAGCAGCTGGTGCAGTTCCTTGCGCACCAGTGCCATGATCCGGCGCAGGGAGCCTGACCCGGCCAGGGTGCAAAAAGCGAATCGGCTCATGTCGGACTCTCCCCTGATGCCGCGGATGCCCCTGATGGATGAGGAATGGCGTGACGGCGCTCGTCTTCGACAATGGCGATGAAGGCCTCGTCCATGGTGTCCACTCTGGCACCTTCCTGCGCGGCCCGGGCCCGCACCTCGGCGGGGGTGCCAAGTGCCAGCATCCGGCCGGCATCCTGGATCAGAATGCGGTCGCAGTACTCGGCCTCTTCCATGAAATGGGTGGTCACCACCACCGTGGTGCCTGCGGCGGCCAGCGTGGTGATGCGACGCCAGAAGTCGCGCCGCGCGAGCGGATCGGCCCCACTCGTGGGCTCGTCGAGAAACAGGATCTCGGGCCGGTGCAGCAGCGCAGCCGCCATGGCCATGCGCTGTCTGTATCCACCGGGAAGCCGGGCCGTGGGCGTGTGGTCATGCTCCCGCAGCCCAAAGGTGGTGAGCAGCTCCTCGATGCGCGCCTGCAGGGGGTGGCCAAACAGGCGATAGGCACCGCCGAAAAAGGTGAGGTTTTCGCGCACGGTGAGGTCGCCATACAGCGAGAACTTCTGCGCCACATAGCCGATGCGCCTGCGGGCCTCCGCACGGGCCGTGCGCAGGTCGACGCCCGCCACCCGCAAGGTGCCCGATGTGGCGGGCAGAAGCCCGCACAGCATGCGGAAGGTCGTGGTCTTGCCGGCACCGTTCGGGCCCAGCAGACCGAAGATTTCCCCCCTGCGCACCTGGAACGTGGTGTGGTCCACGGCTACGAAGTCTCCGAAGGCACGCACCAGATCGCGAACCTCGATGACGGGAGCCTCCTCCTGCACAGTCCGGGCCGTCGCAGGCGACGCTGCCTGGACATGGGCTGTCGGTACGGCATCAGACGCAGGGCCCGAAGCAGCGGCCACGTTCTGCCGACGCTTCTGCCAGAGCAGAAACATGAAGGCATCTTCCAGCCGTTCGGGCACAGGACGTCCGACCTCCTGGGAGGGCAGGCTCACGTTCCGGCCCAGCACCCAGCGCACGGCCCCGCCCTGGGGCACGGCATCCACGGTACGCGGATCGTCCATGAGGCGTGCCTGCAGCATGCGGGGTGGCTCTGCCGGAGCGGGCTCGCGCATCCGCACCTGAACCTCCGCCTCTGCCCGCAGGTCAGCCGGCCGGCCCTGGGCCAGCACGCATCCTTCGTGCAGCACCACGACCTGATCGCAGCGCTCGGCTTCGTCGAGATAGGAGGTGCTGACGATCACGCTCATGCGCTCGTGCTCCAGGAGGCGCTGGACGATTTCCCACAGTTCGCGGCGCGAGAGCGGATCGACACCCACCGTGGGTTCATCGAGGAGGAGGAGATCGGGGGCGCGCACCAGCGTGCAGGCCAACCCGAGCTTCTGTTTCATCCCGCCGCTGAGCTGCCCTGCCAGGCGAGCGGTGAAGCGGGTCAGGTCGGTCATGTGCAGCAGCCGCGTATAGCGCTCCCGGCGTTCTGCAGCCGGCACGCCATGGAGATCGGCATAGAGATCGAGGTTTTCCTGCACCGTCAGGTCTTCATAGAGGCCAAAGCGCTGGGGCATGTAACTGATGCGGCTCTGCAGGGCTGCAGACTGGGTGCGCGGGTCGAGCCCCAGCACGGCGAGCTCGCCCGTACCGGGCAGCATCAGGCCCGCCATGAGTCGCAGCAGCGTGGTCTTGCCAGCGCCATCAGGGCCGACCACGGCGGTGAGGGCTCCTTCGGCCACCTGCAGGGAGACGTTGTGCAGGGCATGCACCACGGGAACGCCCTTGCGGGAGGTGCCGAAGTCGATGCCGAGCCCCCGTGCCTGCACGGCCCAGCGCTTCTCTTGCGGCGCCCCCTCGCCCGTGGGGGTACTCATGACGCGTGGCCGGTTCCCGTCCCGGCGGCAGAGCCCGAGGAAGGAGCGGCGCCCAGCGGGATCGTCACTGTGGCCGGCATGCCCAGCCGCAGCCGATCCTGGGGATCCTGTGCCTGCACCCGCACCTCATAGACGAGCGAGCTGCGCAGCTCCTCGGTCTGCACGGTCTTGGGCGTGAATTCGGCCACCGACGAGATGTAGCCCACCGTGCCATCGAGCGGATGCCCGGGCGCGCTGTCGATGCGGATGCGAGCCGCCATGCCCGGTCGAATGCGGCCCAATGCGGACTCCGGCACGTACACGCGCACCCATTTCCCGTCGGTCAGCGCCAGAGCGTAGACCGGCTTCTGGGGATTAGTGAGGTCTCCAGGCTCCTGGAGCCGGCTGCGAAGAGTGCCGTCGAGCGGTGCGACCAGCTGTGCATCGGCCAGATTGCGCTGCAGCAGTGCCAGCTGGGCCTGTCCGGCATTGCGCTGGGCCGTGGCTTCGGCCACATCCTCGCGCCGCGCCCCGGCATGCAGCAGTGCGCTGGCCTCGCGCAGGGCATCGAGCCGGGACTGTGCCACGTCGCGGTTGGCGCGCGCATTGTCGAGTTCCGTGGCGCTCACCGCCTCCCCCGCACTGACGCCGGAGGCCCCCTCCAGCCGCGCAAGCTGGATGCGGGCCAGCCGGAGCTGGGCCTCGGCTCCGCGCACATTGGCATCGGCCTGCCGGATCTCCTGCGGCCGGGCCCCGGTGCGCAGCCGGCGGAGCTGCTCGTCCCGGGCGCCGAGCTGGGCCCGGGCCTGGACCACCTGCAGGCTCAGGGTAGAGGTATCGAGCTCGCCGAGCAGCTGGCCCTTGCGGACGTGATCTCCCTCGCGTCCCAGCAGCCGCGCGATGCGCCCGGTGGCATTGAAGCCGAGCGACACCTGTCGCATGTCCACGTTGCCCTGCAGCGTGAGCTCCCCGGCTTCGCGCTGCTGCAGCCGGTGACGCTGGTAGAGCCCGCCTCCCACGGCCGCACAGACGGCCAGGGCAACTGCTGCAATGGTGATTTTCTTGTTCATGACAGACCCGACATTCGTGGACTCCCTCCACCTGGCATGCATGGCAAGGATGCGCCCTGCTGCTGCGCAGTGTAGCGCCGATCCGCCCATAGTTCAAATAGTGATTTGAACTGTATGATGCGCATGTGGACTTGCCCCTTGCGGTGCAGGGCCCTGTTCCTTCCGTTTCCAGTCTGCGGAGTCGCCATGCCCCAGTCCTCCCCCTCTTCTCCAGCCCCGGTTTCGGGACGCCATGGGCGCAGCGATGGCATGGTCACGCGCCAGCACCTCATGGACGTGGCGGGGCTGCTCATTGCCGAGCGCGGCTTCGATGCCACTACCAGCAAACAGATCTGCGAGGCAGCCGGGGTCAACATGGCCAGCATCAACTACCACTTCGGCAGTCGGGAAGCCCTGTATGCCGAACTGCTGGTGCAGGCGCACCGACACTGGATCGGGCTGGATCTGCTGCGCGCCATTGCCGAGACGCCGGGTGATGCCCGCTCCCGGCTGTGCCGTGCCATCGACGCTTTCGTGCAGGCCTCGTGCCGGGAGCATGGCTGGCATCTGCCGCTGCTCATGCGTGCGCTCATCATGCCCTCGCCGCTGCTCGATCCGCTGATCGAACAGGAGATCCTGCCCAAGCGCACCATCATGTGGCGGCTCATTGCCGAAGCGGCCGGCCTGCCCGAATCGGACCCGCGCGTGCCCGCGTGCCTGCTGAGCATCATGGGCCCCATCCTGATGCTCTTCCTGATCCATCGCCAGACCATGCGCCGCGTGATCCGGGACTTTCAGGGCGAGGAAGCAGCGCTCTCGGCCCATTTTCGGCACTGGGCACTGGCAGGGCTGGATGCGCTGCAGCACGCCCCCGCTGCTGCAGGGCCTGACACAGGAGTTTCCGCCTGACGTGCACAGGGCAGCCCAGAAGGGACCCTGAATTTCCTACAATCGGGGCCCGAAGCCCTGCGCACAGGGTGCCATCGCCGGTCGCGCCGCGTCCCGTTTCTGCCCCTGAGTAAGTCCGTTGTTGCCCATGACCAGAATTTTTCCCGCCCTCCTCCTGGCCAGCCTGTCGGCACTGCTGCTGTCTCCTGCCCGGGCGGCCGACGAGATGGCCCTGGCTGCCAGCCGCAACTGTCTGGCATGCCACAAGACGAGCGACCGTGTGATCGGCCCCTCGTTCCATTCGATCGCCGAGAAATACCGCCATCATCCCGAGGTCACGCGCATGCTGACCGACCGCGTGCTGCATGGCGGATCAGGGAACTTCGGCATCGTGCCCATGCCTCCGAGCCCCCAGGTCACACCGGCCGAAGCCCGGCGTCTGGTGGACTGGATCCTGCAGATGCGTTGATGCATTGAGCGCTGTGGAGCGGGGCAGGCCGCGCCCTGCCCCACGCACCCGCCGTGTGCTACAGATCGGCAAGCACGCGCACATGGGCTTCCACGCTGCGCGCCAGGGATTCGAGGTTGTAGCCGCCTTCCAGACAGCTCACGATGCGTCCCTGGCAGTGGCGCCAGGCCACTTCCTTGATGCGCTGGGTGATCCACTGGTAATCGGACTCGGTGAGACCGAGCTGCCCCATGTCGTCTTCGCGGTGGGCGTCGAAGCCCGCACTGATGAAGATCAGCTCGGGCCGGAAGGCGTCGAGCCTCGGTATCCACGCCTGCTCGACCAGCTCCCGGATGTCCATGCCCTTGGTGTAGGCCGGCACCGGCATGTTGAGCAGGTTGTCCGCCTGCCGCATGGGCCAGTCCTCGGGGTAGAAGGGGTGCTGGTAGAAGCTGACCATGAGGATGCGCTCGTCGCCGGCCACGATGTCCTCGGTGCCGTTGCCATGGTGCACGTCGAAGTCGATGATGGCCACGCGTTCGAGCCGGTGCCGCGCCACGGCGTACTTGGCCGCAATGGCCACATTGTTGAAGAAGCAGAACCCCATGGCCTTGTCGCCGCACGCATGGTGGCCCGGCGGGCGGATGCAGCAGAAGGCATTTTCCAGCTCGCCGGCCAGCACGGCATCGGTGGCCTGCACGGCCGCACCTGCCGACAGCAGTGCCGCACGATAGGTGTGGCTATTCATGGAGGTGTCGGTATCGAGCGAGAAGTGCTGTGGTTCGCCGGCGGCCACGTCGTCCTCGTGCAGCCAGTCGCTCATGCCCCGGATGGAGGCAATGTGCAGCCGACGGTGGGCGAGCTTGATCTCGGCCAGATTGGCGGGCTGGGGTTCGCGGCGATCGAGCACATCGGATACGCCCGTCATGAGCAGACGATCCTCGATGGCATCGATGCGCTCGGGACACTCGGGGTGTCCTGCGCCCATGTCGTGCAACTTGCAGTCGCGGTGAATGTAATAGCCCGTGGCCGCCATGTGTGTCTCCTGTGTCTGTGCCGCGCCCCTGCCTGCGGTGGCCTGCCATGGAAGACCGGGCAGTGGGACTGCACCGGTCCGGCATGGCCCCTCGGGGGGCGTCGGTCTGTTATTTTCCGGATAATCCCCTCATGTCCTTACAGCCAGCCAACACCTCGATTCTTTCCGCGCTGCTCGCGCAACTCGACCGGATCATTCTGGGCAAGCAGGAGGTGCTGCGCCACTGCATCACCTGCCTGCTCGCGGGGGGACACCTGCTGCTGGAGGATGTTCCCGGCGTGGGCAAGACGACGCTGGCACAGGCCCTGTCGGCGAGTCTGGGACTGCGCTTTTCCCGCGTGCAGTTCACGGCCGACCTGATGCCCAGCGACCTGACGGGCGTCTCGGTATACGAGCGCAGCAAGGAACAGTTCGTGTTCCATCCCGGCCCCGTGTTTTCCCAGGTGCTGCTGGCCGACGAGATCAACCGGGCGAGTCCCAAGGCCCAGAGTGCGCTGCTCGAAGCCATGGAGGAACGGCAGGTGAGCGTGGAAGGCACCACCTACCGGCTGCCTGCCCCATTCTTTGTGATCGCCACCCAGAACCCCCTCGAACAGCAGGGCACACATCCGCTGCCTGAGTCGCAGCTCGACCGCTTTCTGATGCGGCTCAGCCTGGGCTATCCCGACCGGCAGGCCGAACATGCCCTGCTGGCCGGCTCCTCCCGCCGCGATGCACTGCGCAATCTGCAGCCCGTGCTCGATCCGGCCGGACTGGCCCAGCTGCAGCAGGCCGTGCAGGCGGTGCACGTCTCGGACGCCCTGATCGACTATCTCCAGAACCTGCTCGATGCCACCCGCGACGGCCGCTGGTTCGAGCAGGGACTTTCTCCCCGCGCCGGACTGGCGATTCTGCAGGCAGCCAAGGCGCGCGCGCTGCTGTCCGGCCGGGACTATGTCGCACCGGACGACGTGCAGGTCATTCTGCCGCACACGGCGGCACACCGGCTGGTGCCTGTGTCCACGGCGGGCCGGGGCGCGGTGGAGCAGATCCACGCCCTGCTGCGCAGCGTGCCCCTGCAGTGAACACACCCGCCCCCGCACCACACTCCCCTGCAGGTCGCCCACGGGCACGCGGCCTTCTGCACCGCCGCCCCTGGATGCGATGGTTCTGGGCACGCATGCCAGCTAGCGACCAGCACCGCATGGGCCAGCGCAATCTCTACATCCTGCCCACAGGGGCTGGCTGGCTGCTGGGCGCCACCCTGCTTGCCCTGCTGGTGGGCTCCATCAACTACCAGCTCAACCTGGGATATCTGCTCACCTTTCTGGTGGCAGGGTGTGCGGTGGTGAGCGTGCCCATGTCCCACCGCACCCTGCTGGGGCTGGAGCTGCATCTGCGCGCTCCCCGACCCACCTTTGCCGGGCAGGCCGCGCCGCTGTCCATCGGGCTGCACAATCCCGACACCCGCTGGCGCCGGGGGCTGGGACTGATGCTGCTCGATGCCGAGCTGGTTCCCGTGGCTTCCTCCGAAGAAGCCGTGTGGACCGACTGTCCTCCGGACGCACAGCATACGGTGGAGCTGGCCTGGACGGTTCCTTCCCGGGGCTGGCACACGGTGCCCCCCATCCGCATCGAAACACGCTTTCCGCTGGGCATCTTCCGGGTGTGGAGCCTGTGGCGCCCGGCGGCCGAAGTGCTGTGCTATCCCGCGCCCGAAGCCCATGCTCCCGCCAGCCCTGCAGGCGCGCCCGGCCCCCGCGATGACGCCTCGCACGCCATGTGCTCCGCCCCCTCCAGCGATGACCTGCCCGACGAAGTGCGCCCCTACCGCCGGGGTGACACCCTGCGCCAAATCGTCTGGAAGAAAGCGGCCCGCACGGGCGAACTGGTCAGCCGGCATCGCAGTGCACCCCCACCTGCCGGTACGCAATGGCTGCGCTGGAGCGATGCCGCCCCCGAGCGTGGCACCGAGCCGACGCTCGAACGGCTGTGCGCCTGGGTCCTGGCTGCGGATGCGGCGGGACTGCCTTACGGCCTGATGCTGCCTTCGCGGCACGGAGACAGCACCTGGGTCGCACCAGCCATCGGCGCCGCGCATCGCATGCGCTGCCTGCAGGCCCTGGCGGAGTTCGGCCTGCCTCCACACGCCGGCACCACGACAGCCGAAGCCCCATCCACCTCCAGTGCATACGGCCGTCCAGTCTCATCGGAGTCCCGCCATGACTGACTCCCCACAAGCGGCACGTGCCACCACGGTCCCTTCACGGGGGCTTCGACGGCTGTTTTCCCTGTCTGCGGGATGGCCACGCGAAAGCCGGGACACCCTGTTCCTGCTCGGCATCACGGCCTGGATCGTGCTGCTCCAGGCTCCCCACATTCCGCTCTGGGCATCCGCCCTGGCAGGAGGGCTGCTGACCTGGCGCGCAGCAATGACGTGGCAGCATCAGCCGCTGCCCGGCATGCCCGTGCGCGTGGCACTGCTCGTGGCCTGCGTGGGAGGCACGGCGCTGCACTTTCATACCATTGCCGGACGCGATGCCGGCAGCACGCTGATCGTGCTGCTGCTGGTGCTCAAGACCTTCGAGCTTCGCGCCCGGCGCGACGCCTTCGTGATCTTCTTTCTCGGCTTCTTTACGCTGCTGAGCCACTTCTTCTATTCGCAGTCGCTGGCCACGGCAACAGGCATTCTGATCGGCGTGATCGCGCTGCTGGCCGGGCTGGTCAACGCCCAGCTCCGGGCCGGCTACCCACCGCTGCGCCAGTCCTTCGGCATTGCCCTGCGCATGGCCGCCTGGGGCACGCCGCTGATGCTGGTGCTGTTTGTGCTCTTCCCACGCTTTGCGCCACTGTGGGGCATGCCTTCCAACGACATGGCGCGCACGGGCCTGTCGGGCGACATGCGGCTGGGCAACATTGCCCGGCTGGTGGAAGATGACAGCGTGGCCTTCCGGGTGCGTTTCGAGGGAGAGCCTCCTCCACAGCCTTTTCTGTACTTCAGGGGGCCGGTGATGGAGCGCTTCGACGGCCATGAGTGGCACGCGCTGCAGGAGCCCTTCCCCTTCCGTGGCCCTCCCGCCACCGCAGCGGGACTGGTGGCCGCCTCCCCCGCCTCCGTGCGCTACGAGATACTGCTGCAGCCCCACCAGAAGCAGTGGCTGCTGCTGCTCGATGCCACCGTGGAGCCCCCCCAGCTCCCGGCCGGCTGGAGCAGCCGTCAGATGCCGGCTTACGAATGGATCACCAACCGCCCCGTCACCGACGTGCTGCGCTACCGCGCCACCAGCGCCCTGCACTACGTGGCCGGTGCCGACACCTCTGCGCAGCAGCTGCGCACAGATCTCTATTCTCCTGCCGCAGCCAATCCACGCACACGGGCACTGGCCCAGTCGCTCAGGGCCGATCTCCGACTCGCACAGGCCGGCCCCGACGCCCTGGTCGCAGCCGTGATGGAGCGGCTGCGCACGGGCGGCTACACCTACACGCTCGAACCCGGCCCCACGGGCACGGATCCGGCGGACACTTTCTGGTTCGACAGCAAGCAGGGCTTCTGCGAACACATCGCCAACGCCTTCGTGGTGCTGATGCGCGACCTGGGCATTCCCGCGCGCGTGGTCACCGGCTATCAGGGGGGCGAACGCAACCCGGTGGATGGCCTCTGGACCGTCCGCCAGCGCGACGCCCATGCCTGGGCCGAGGTCTGGCTCCCCCGCCGCGGCTGGGTACGCATCGACCCCACTTCCGCCGTGTCGCCCGGGCGCACCGGCAGTCTGGCTCGCCTGGAACCTCGCCCCGGAGCCCTGGGATCCATGGTCGAGCGGCTGGACCCGGGGTTCGCACCCCGCATCGCCCGCAGCCTGCGCAACCTGTGGGACGCAGCCAACACCCGCTGGAACAGCTGGATCATCAACTACACCCAGGACCGGCAGTTCGATCTGCTGCGGCAGCTCGGCTTTGGGCAGGTGAACTGGACTACCCTGGTGCAGGTTCTGGCCGGACTGCTGATCGCCCTGGCGCTGGCAGGCAGCCTCTGGAGCCTGCTGGAGCACCGCACCACCGATCCCTGGCTGCGTCTGCTTGCCCGCGCACGCCAGCGCTTCGCCCAATGGGGGCTTCCTGCAACGCTCAACCAGCCCGCCTCGACCCCGGGGCAGCTGCGCAGCTGGGTGCTGGCCACCTTTGCAGCCACTCCCGCGCGCAAGGCCTGGATCGACTGGCTCACGGCACTCGAGACCTGGCGCTACGCAGCTCGCGGCGCGTCCCCCGCCGAACTGACACTGCTGCGCAGACGCGCCCGGCAGTTGCCCTCGTTGGGGCGCCCCCGCCCTGCAGCCCCGCCCGCCACGCAGAAAACCGCCCCGAAAGGCGATCGATAAGCCCCGCTTCCCAGACAGCGGGGCAGGAAGGCATGGAGAGTGGAGAGAAAGAGCCGGAAAATTCCTCCTCTTTCCCGGCTCCATCCCGCCCTGCGCCTGCACGGACGCAGGGCGCAGAACTCAGCGCAGGTTCAGGGCCTGCGTGAGATCGCCCATGGGGCGCTCCCCGTGCGCGCGCAGAGCCTCATCACGCGTGCGCAGCCCCTGCAGGGTATCGAGCCCAAAGGTGCGCGTGATGAGCCGGAGCACTGAAGCGGTGTCGTACTGGGTATGGTCCACCGTGCCCTTCTTGGCCAGAGGCGAGATGATGAGGGCCGGAATGCGGGTACCCGGACCGATCAGATCCCCCTTGGGAGGAGCCACATGGTCCCACGAGCCGCCGAACTCGTCATAGGTCACCACGATCACCATGTCCTTCCACTGCGGGCTCTGCTGCAGGGCTCGCACCACCTCGACGATGCGGGCATCCCCATCCTGCAGATTGGCATAGCCGGGATGCTGGTTGTAGAGGCCCTCGGGCTTGTAGAACGCCACGGCAGGCAGCTGGCCGCTGCGGGCATCGCGCAGCAGGTCGGCACCATCCTGCAGATGCTGCGCACGGTAATCGGCCCGGGAGGCCGGATCAAACGCTGCATAGTAGTTGAAGGGCTGATGGTGCGGCTGGAAATCCACTGCGGAACGGTCGGCCACGCCATGGGCATCGCCCGCATAGATCACGGTGCGCTTGTCGCCTGCGGGCTTCTGCCCGTCCTCCTGGGCTGCATCCCAGGCGCCTGCATACCACTTCCAGCTCACTTGCCTGCGGTCGAGCAGGTCGGCAATGGTGGTCGCGGTCTGCGCGGGCAGTGTGGTGGCCCGTTCTGGATCGGCCAGTCGGCTGTCTCCACCCGTGACCGGTGGATTGCCACTGGGCTGGAAGGGAGGCTGCATGGTGTTGACGGCGTGGAACTTGCCCGCTTCCAGGTAGCCCTTGGGGGTCAGGTTGCCGCTTTTCACAAAGGCAGGCTTGCCGTCCATGGCAGAACGGGGGCTGGTGGCCTCGGTGCTCAGGCGGGGCAGATAGTGCCCCTGGGCGTCACGGTCGAGCACGGCAATCGAGGGCTTGGCTGCCGCCGTGTCGGCCTGCGGATACTCCGGCGCACAGGCGCATACCAGATACTGGTGATTGAGGAACGATCCGCCGAAGGCCGCCGCAAAGAAGTTGTCGGCCAGCACGTATTCCCGTGCCAGCTGGTAGAGGGGCGACTTGCTGTAATCGAAATACCCCATCACCAGCCCCCCCGAATCTCCCCAGGCCACGAACTGGTCGTTCGCACCGCCATGGATCTGCATCTGGTTTTCGAAGAACCGGTGGTACATGTCCCGGGTCACCGTGCGGCTGTCGAGCGTCACCCCGGCCGAGGTGCGGAATGCAGTGGCCACGTCAAAGGGGGCATTCGGCAGCCCCATGCTCTGTGCCTGGGTCACGGTCCGGTCCTGTCCGGGCATGGTCACGCCGCCCCAGGTAGGGGGAAGTGCAGACAGCACGGTGCCGTCGCGGTCCTGCTGACGCGGAAACGACTTGAGCCGCCCCTGGCGGTCGTACAGGCCATTGGCTCCCGGAAAATTTCCGTACAGATTGTCGAACGACCGGTTTTCCGCATAGATCACCACCACGTGCTTCACCTTCTCGCGCAGGGCCTGCGTGGTGGCGCTGTCCGGTGCCGCTGCTGCGGAGTCCGCTCCGGGGGCCACAGTACCGCATGCTCCCAGCATCAGGCAGGCGGCAGTCACCGCTCCCCATGCCATGGACCGGGTACCAAAAACCTTGTGTGTCATGTGCCGCATGGCGCTTGCTCCATCAAGTGGTTCGAGATGGGGCCGGATTGTGGGGTATCGATGTGTCAAATGGGTGAACATCTGTATCCATGGGCCCCGGCCCATTCCCTGTTTTCACCAGCGTGTCAAAAGCCTGCGCTATACCGTGGTCTCGCCTTGCGGCTCCCTGCCTCTGACGCGTCTTTCCTGCCGTGCTTTTTCCATTTCCACTTCCGTTTTTCCCGCTCCCATTCCTCTCCAGACGCGCGCTGCGCACCCGGACCTGCCCGTCGGGTATGTCGCTCCTCGTTCTGGTGGGGATACTCCTTGCGCTCATAGGCACTGCCCCCGGCACAGGCAGGGCGCAGACTCCTGCCGGCTTCTACGCCACCCGCTACGACCGCACTCCCAGCGTGCGTGAACTCGGCCTGCTCGGCCAGGCCCTGTTCACGGACCGCACCCTCTCGGCCTCGGGCCGCATGGCCTGCAGCACCTGTCATGATCCCTCCCATGGCATGACACCTGCCAATGCCCTTGCAGTCCAGCCGGGCGGCCTCCGTCTCGCAGACTGGGGCACACGGGCAGTGCCCACGCTGAAATACCTGCAGAGCACCCCTGCCTTCTCTGCCCATGCCACGGAATCGGACGGCAACGACAGCGAGGACCAGGGCCCGGCTGGCGGCTATGGCTGGGATGGCCGCTTTGCCCACCCGCACGACCAGGTCGTCGCCCCCCTGCTCCCCCCTGGAAATGGCCAACCACAGCGTGCCGGAAGTCCTCGCCCGGCTGCGACGCTCACCCCATGCCGCGCGCATGCAGGCCACGTTCGGCCCCGCCGTGCTCCAGCCTGACCACGCCCTGCAGGCATGGAACGGCATGCGCCTCGCACTGGAGGTGTACCAGCAGGACCCCGCCACCTTTGCCCCCTACACCAGCAAGTACGACGCCTTTCTGCGCGGACAGGTCGCACTGGCACCGGCCGAACGCCGGGGCCTCGCCCTGTTCAATGCCCCAAATCGCGGCAACTGCGCCCGCTGCCACATCGACAGCATCCGTGCCGGGGGCTTTCCTGCCTTTACCGACTTCGGCTTCGTCGCGCTCGGCGTGCCGCGCAACCCGGACATTCCGGCCAACCGCGATCCGGCACATGTCGACCTTGGCCTCTGTGGCCCGGAGCGCACCGACCTGGCCGGCAACGCCTCTGCCTGCGGTCTCTTCAAGACCCCCACCCTGCGCAACGTGGCCCTCAAGCGCCGCTACTTCCACAACGGCCTCATGTCCCGCCTGGAGGACGTCGTGCGCTTCTACGCCCAGCGCGACACCCATCCGGAACGCTACTACTCCCGCAATGCCCAGGGGCAGGTGCAGCTCTACAACGACCTGCCCACGCGCTACCACGCCAACATCGACCAGCAGCCCCCCTTCGGACGCCATCCGGGCCAACCCGACGCCCTCACCGCCAGCGAAATCCGCGATGTGGTCGCCTTCCTGCACACGCTTACCGACGGTTACGTTCCTGTTGCACATCGGGCGCCTGGGCATGCGTAGCCCCCTGACGCTCCTGGAGGCAGCCGTTACACTGTGACGCATCGTTTCATTCCGGCAGGACTTTCCCTGCCGGTGCCACCGCTTGCTGCCCCATCTGCCATGTCCGCTTCGCTGCCCCATTCTCCCGACCATCCCGACCGCACCCGTCTGCGCCTGCTGGGTGCCCTGGCCACAGGTGCCGGACTGGGTCTGGCCGGCTGTGCCACTTCCCAGAAACCCGTCCAGCCCCCCTATGTGCCCCCGCAGCGCACCCCCCACGACCTGGGTCTGCGCGGCAGCTACGGCCAGCGTGAGGACGTGATGCAGCAAGTGCCCGGCATGGCACGACAGCTCGGACTGCCGGAAGAATACGTGCGCGTGGCCGTCGGCAACGCCGACTTCATTCCCAGCGTCCAGCGCCTCATCCTCCCGGCCGGCCGTGGCGTGCGCCGCAACTGGCGGGTGTACCGCAGCCGCTTCGTCGAGCCCATCCGCATCCGCGCCGGCGTGGCGTTCTGGCAGCAGAATGCCGACACCCTGCGCCAGGCCGAAAGCCGCTACGGCGTCCCCGCCAAGTACGTGGTGGGCATCCTGGGCGTCGAGACCATCTTCGGACGCAACATGGGCAACATCCGCGTCATCGATGCCCTCTCCACCCTGAGCTTCGACTTTCCGCCTTCCCATCCGCGTGCAGCCGAGCGCCATGCCTTCTTCCGCAACGAGCTCGAACAGTACCTGCGGCTCACCTGGAAGAACCACGACGACCCCCTCGAACTGCGCGGCAGCTATGCCGGAGCCATGGGCATGCCCCAGTTCATGCCATCGAGCTGGGCGAAGTACGCCGTCGACTTCGACCATCGTGGGCACATCGACCTCTTCCACAGCCCTGCCGATGCGATCGGCTCGGTCGCGCACTACTTCCAGCAATACGGCTGGGTGAGCGGCATGCCACCGGAATTCGAAGTCACTTTCGAGCCGCAGGGCCTGCACCTCGACACCCTGCTCGCCCCGGACATCGTGCCCTCCTTCACCCCTGCCGCCATGGCGGCACTCGGCGCCACTCCCCGCGACGTACCCGCCGATTTCCACGGCCAGCTGGCACTGATCGAGCTGGAGAACGGCTCTGATGCGCCAAGCTACTACGCCGGCACCCAGAACTTCTACGTCATTACCCGCTACAACAACAGCAGCTACTACGCCCAGTCCGTCATCGATCTGGGCAATGCGGTCGAAAAAGCCATGCGGGGCTGAGTCCCTCACCCCGTCACACGCACCGTTCCACCCGACACCAGTGCTTACGCAAGTTCTCGGAGCGGGACACACGGTTTGCACTTGCTTACGCATGCAGGGCCAGAGACTGCTAAGGTAGTTCCCGGTTCCTGCAACATCCGCTGCACAGCGGATGCTCCAGGCGTCCCATCCCTACAAGAAGGAGCATTCCATGCGTCAGATTTCCGTTCGCACCCTGGGCATCACGGCCCTGATCGCCGCCACGGGCCTCGCCATGAGCGCCTGCACCACCACCGGCCCCAACGCACAGGCCAGCGCTCCCAGCGCACGTGCCTCCATCGATTCGCAGGTCGATGCCACGCTCTCCAAGCTCTACCACCAGGTGCCCGGCTCCCATGAGCTGGTGGCGCGTGCCAAGGGGGTGCTGGTATTCCCGTCCGTGGTCGGCGGCTCGCTGATCGTGGGTGCAGAACACGGCAAGGGGGCCCTGCGTGTGGATGGAGCCACCGCTGGCTACTACAGCCTGACGGGCGCATCCATCGGGCTGCAGGCAGGTGCACAGTCGCAGGCCGTGGTGTATGTGTTCCTCACGCAGGACGCCCTGGACAAGTTCCGCGCCAGCAACGGCTGGACCGCCGGAGTCGATGCCAATGTGGCCGTGGCCACGCTGGGCGCGAATGGCTCTCTGGACACCCAGACGCTCGAAAAGCCGGTCATCAGCTTCGTGCTCAACAATGTGGGTCTGGCCGCTGGTGCTTCGGTGCAGGGTGCCAAGATCACCCGCACGGCGCCCTGATCGACGCCCTGCACACTCCCGCTCGGCATCTTCCCGGCCTCCATCCGGGAAGACTGCATGCACAAAGGGGAACCCACTCGGGTTCCCCTTTTGCGTTGTGCGACATGTGCGGGAACGAGGTGCTCCCGCACATCTCCCGGCTGAATGCTCAGGCCTGTGCCAGTGCCTGATCGAGATCGGCCATCAGATCGTCGCGGTGCTCGATGCCCACCGACAGACGGATCATGTCCTCGGTCACCCCTGCCTTGGCCAGCTCCTCGGGAGAGAGCTGGCGATGGGTGGTACTGGCCGGATGGGTGGCCAGCGTCTTGGCATCCCCGATGTTGACCAGGCGCAGAATGAGCTGCAGCGCATCCTGGAAGCGCGCGCCCGCCTCGCGACCGCCCTTGACGCCGAAGTTGAGCAGGCCGGACGCCTTGCCCCCCATGTATTTCTGCACCAGCCCGTAGTCGGCATGGTCAGGCAGACCGGGGTAGTTGACCCAGCTCACCTTGGGATGCTGCTGCAGGAAGCGGGCGATGTCGACCGCGTTTTCGCAGATGCGATCCATGCGCAGCGCCAGCGTCTCGAGCCCCTGCAGAATCAGGAAGGCATTGAACGGGCTGAGGGCTGCTCCCATGTTGCGCAGCGGTACCGTGCGGGCCCGCCCGATGAAGGCAGCCGGGCCCAGCGCTTCGGTATAGACCACGCCGTGATAGCTCACTTCGGGCTCGTTGAGACGACGGAAGCGTGTCTTGTGCTCTGCCCACGGGAAGCGGCCACTGTCCACGATGATGCCCCCCAGCGTGGTGCCATGCCCCCCGATGTACTTGGTGAGCGAATGCACCACGATGTCGGCCCCATGCTCGAACGGCCGGCACAGGTACGGGCTGGGCACCGTGTTGTCGACGATGAGAGGTACCCCATGGGCATGCGCAATCGCCGAGAGGCGCTCGAAGTCCGTCACGTTGCCCAGCGGGTTGCCTACCGATTCGCAGTAGATGGCCTTGGTGCGATCGTCGATCAGCGCCGCAAAGCTGTCGGGATCACGATAGTCGGCGAACCGGGTCGTGATGCCGTATTGCGGGAAGGTGTGCCCGAACAGGTTGTAGGTTCCGCCATAGAGCGTGCTCGCCGAGACGATGTTGTCGCCCGCTTCGGCCAGGGTCAGCACGGCTCCCGTGATGGCTGCCAACCCCGAAGCCATGGCCAGTGCCCCAATGCCGCCCTCCAGTGCAGCCACCCGCTTTTCCAGCACTTCCTGGGTCGGATTCATGATCCGCGTGTAGATGTTGCCCGGCACCTTGAGATCGAACAGATCCGCACCATGCTGCGTGTTGTCGAAGGTGTAGGACGTGGTCTGGTAGATCGGCACGGCAGCCGAGCGGGTGGTAGGGTCCGACGAGTAGCCGGCGTGCAGCGCAAGGGTTTCGGGCTTGTATTGCGTAGGGTCGATAGCCATGAAGAAGTGCTCCGAAATTGAAATCGGCGTCTAGTGTCGCACACCTGTTCCACAACGGATCACCCGCCACGCACTCTTCAGGTGCTCACTCCTCGGGACAAGGAGCTCCATCCGCCTGCGGCTCGATGGTCCAGAACACATGCTCGGCGGGCCCCTGCGGCTCTGCTGCCGCACGCATGCACCAGCGCGCGGCATGGAATTCCGCCACACGATGCCGGTGCGCCACCGACAGCATGCCCCCCTGACGACTCTGCACCATGTCCACCAGCAGGCGATAGACACGCGTCTCGGTGGCTGCATCGAGCGCGCTGGTGGCTTCATCGGCCAAGATCCAGCGCGGCTGCTTGAGAAGCGCACGGGCAATGGCCACGCGCTGCTGCTCGCCGCCCGACAGCTTCTGGCTCCAGTTGTCCTCTGCGTCGAGCGAGACGGCCAGATGCCCCAGGCGCACCTGGTCCAGCACAGCCCGCATGTCGGCATCGGCATAGTGCCCCACTTCTTCCGGATAGGCCAGCACCGCCCGCAGCGTCCCCACCGGCAGATAGGGTCGCTGGGGCAGAAACATGCTGTCCATCGGCAGGGTCACCTGTCCGTGCGCATGCGGCCAGATGCCGGCCAGGGCACGCAGGAAGGTGGATTTGCCGCTGCCCGATGGCCCCTGCAACAGCACCGTCTCCCCAGGCTTCATCTGCAGGGCTTGGGCTCCGAGCTGCGGTGTACCGTCAGGCAGGCAGCAGGTCAGCCCCTCGACCTCCAGGGTGTCGCCCTGCACGTCGTATTGGCTCGGCGGCAGCGCTCGCTCCGTGACCGCTTCGCTGGCTGCGACTTCTGCTGGTGCAATGCCCCGGTCGAAGCTCGTCAGACGCTCCGTGGTGGCACGCCAGCCTGCGAGGGCCGGATAGCTGTCGATGAACCAGCTCAACGCATCCTGCACCTTGCCGAAGGCATTGGCGATCTGCATCACGTCCCCGAGCTTGATGCTGCCCCTCAGATAGCGGGGCACCGACACCAGGAACGGAAAGATGATCGCCGCCTGCTGGAAAAAGGACGTGAACCACACCAGACGCTTCTGGGCCTTGATGAGCTGCAGATAGTTGGCCAGCACCCGGGAGAATCTGCCGTCGAGCTGCTGGCTGGAGGCCGCCTCCCCCCGATCGAAGGCAATTGCTTCGCTGTACTCGCGCACCCGTACCAGACTGTAGCGAAAGTCGGCCTCGCGCCGCTGCTGCCAGAAGTTGAGCCGGATCAGTGCGCGCCCGATATAGTGGGCAATCACGCTGCCTACGGCACAGTACCCGAAAGCCACCCAGACCATGTACCCGGGCACGGTGTGGGCACTGCCCCAGAGCGAGAAACTGATGCTGCCCGAGACGTTCCACAGGATGGTGATGAAGGACACCAGCGTCACCACGGAATTGAGCAGCCCCATGCTGATGCCGAGCGCGCTCCCGGTAAAGCCTCCGATGTCTTCCTGAATCCGCTGATCCGGGTTGTCGGAAAGCATGGCACCACTTCCCTGCGCCAGCTCCAGATGGTAGTAACGGCAGCCCGACAGCCACCGTGCCATGTAGGTCCTGGTCATCCACGCGCGCCAGCGCAGATCGAGCAGCTGGGTGACGTAGAACTTGTAGACCGCAATCACGATCGCAATGGCAGCCAGCCAGCTGAAGCGCACCATCTGCTGCCAGAAGAGCGAGGCGTTCTTGTCCTGCAGCGCACTATAGAACACGTTGTACCACTCGTTGAAGAGCACGCTCATGTACACCGAGCCCAGGTTGAGCGCCACGATCAGCGCGAGCATGAGCCGTGCCTTCCAGCGGTCTTCGGACTGCTGAAAGTAGGGCCGCGCCAGATGCCAGGCATCCCGCAGAAAGTTGCGCCACGTGCGGTCCGGGCCGCTCCAGGGATCGGGAAGGGAGTGCGTAGAGGTCATGAGAATCGGTATCGGATCGCTAAAACGGCTGCCTCAGATCGGTCTGCGGTGTGCTGTGCATGCGACCGGCTGACCCTTCCATCTCTCTTGTGATGGAGTCCGGGCAAGCCTGCCATCGCTGCAACCACAAGATGCGCTGCGTCGTGAGAACGAACCTCATTCCGAGGCCGCGCCCTCGCGGATCGGGGGATTGTTCCATACCTGCAGCAGCGGCCCCACCTGCCCCAGCCGTGACAGCAGCGACTGGGGCTGTCCGCCGAGCACCACTGCGTAGTTGGTGGTGTTGGCCAGCACCTTCTGCACGTAGTCGCGTGTCTCTCCAAATGGAATGTTCTCTGCCCAGATGGCCCCTTCGAGCACCGGGCCGTTGCGCCAGGCCTTGGGTCGATTGGGCCCTGCATTGTAGGCAGCCACGGCCAGGGGCAACGATCCTCCAAAGTCATCGAGCAGCAGCTTGAGATAGCCCGTGCCGATGCGCAGATTGGTGTCGAGATCATGCAGGCTGCCGTCATACGGAATTCCCAGCTTGCGCGCCGTCCAGCGCGCCGTGGCGGGCATCACCTGCATCAGCCCTGCCGCACCCACCCCGGAACGGGCCGAGGTGGTGAACCGACTTTCTTGCCGGATCACGGCATACACATAGGCCGGATCCACCCCGGTTTCCTGGCTGTGCGTCACGATGCTGTCCCGGAACGGCAGCGGATAGCGCTGGCGCATGTCCACCACGGAGCGGGTGCGCTCGCTCGTGTTGATGCAGCGATCCCACCATTGGCGGGCACAGGCCAGGTCGGCTGCAGCAAGCAGCTCGCGGTCCCGCATCCCGCCAGGAGTATGGAGATTGGTGGTGTAGTTCCATTCGCGGGTCGCCTCGCTGCGCAGCCCTAGATCCATGGCACGCAGCGCACGCACCAGCCCTGGGTTGGCCTGTGCGGCCTGACGCTCCGCTGCAGTGAGGGGAGCGGGTGCAGGCGTGGGCATGCCGATGCGCTGCCCCAGTGCCTCCTGCGCCAGCATGGCGTAGAAGCCCTGATTGCCCGCAATGCGCAGATACAGCGTGGCCGCTTCGATGTCCGGCTTGCGTCCCAGATGGAACCGCCCCTGCAGCGCCCGGGCCTTCCAGTAGGTCCAGACAGGCTCCTGCTGCATGGCTGCCGGCATGGCTTCGATGGCCTGACGCACCTGCGGCCAGTACCCCATGCGCAGCGCCGCACGCGCCATCCAGGCCAGCTGATCGGGCGAAAGCGCAGAGAGATCGCGAACCTGGCTGTAGTGGTTGATGGCATCGGGCTCCAGGTTGAGTGCCGACTGCCGACCAATGTCAGCCCAGACCCAGTCGCGGGAGGCTGCATCAAGTCGCGAAGCCCAGCCCATCTGCATCAGCCCTGCTGCCTGTCCCGGATTGCCAGCCGCCACGCGGGTGAGCGCCAGCACGGCCATTTCGGGTGCCGGGGGCATGCTGCCGGCCGCAGCCAGATAGCCCGCAGGATCGCTCCACAGGCCCGACAACCCTTCTGCCGCTGCGGAGTCCACCACAGCCACGGCCGCCTTGGCCGCCGCCTGTCGATTGCCGGCCGCCGCCAGCCACGCCTTGCGCCACACGTCGCGCGCAGCAATGCGATGCTGTGCGAGCAGGGTGCGCGCCGCCAGGGGGCAGGCGTCACCTGCGTCCTTCTGGGGATACCAGTTGGCCCGCAGCACCTCTGCAGGATCGGCACTGCGCTCTACCCCTGCCACCAGCGCATAGCAAGCCACCTCCCGGTCGTCGCGCATCCGATAGGCGGCATAGTCCCGTGCAAAGGTCTGGAAATCGCGCTGCCTGCCAAGCTGCAGCAGCCAATCGTTGCGCAGCCGGTCTTCCTGATAGGTCCCGGCATAGCGCCGGAGAAAACCCTCGACTTCCTGTGGTGTTGCCGTGGAAAGCCGGCCTCCCAGCTCCCAGTAGGCAGCCCAGGGTTCCAGTACGCTGCCCTGCGCACGGGGCAGCAAGGCAGTCAGCGTGGCGGTGTCGTGGCGTCTGTAGGCCGTGGCCATGCGAAGCACGGCATCATCGGCCCCGGACGAGGCATTCTGGCCTGTCGCCTCGCTGGCAGCGATGCGGGCTGGCAGACCGGATGCGCCGCCGACCACCTCCCTCACACCTCCATCGGACACATCCATATTCTCGTCTTCACGCTGTGCGGATGCGACCTGACAGGCCAGCGACGCGGCCAGACATGTCACAATGAGACGAAAAGCACGGCCACGCGCGCATGCGGCCCGGGAAGCTCTTTTGTTTTCCATGGAACCGATTATGGAGAAAAAATCCAACAAACAAGCCCTGCGGGAACGCCTCATCGCCGAACGGTTACATCTTGCCGATCGGCTGGAACGATCCGAGGAACTCCAGCGCGTCATGCGCTTCTGGCTCATGAGTCGCCCTGACACCGTCATCGGCGCCTATTGGCCGATCAAGGGAGAATTTGACCCTCTGCCTGCACTGCATCGCTGGAAAGAGGACGGCGAGCTGCTCGAAAATCCCCAGCTGCGCCGCATCGGCCTGCCCGTCATCGACCGGGAGACCCGTACCCTGAGCTTCCATGCCTGGTATCCCGGCTGCCCCATGGAAGAAGACGCCTACGGCATTCCCAAGCCCAAGGACACCGAGCTCGTGGTGCCGACCCTGCTGTTCGTGCCGTGCGTGGGCTACGGGCCGGGAGGGTATCGGCTGGGATACGGCGGAGGCTTCTATGACCGCACCCTGGCCTCCCTGGAACCCCATCCGTACACCGCCGGGCTGGGATTCACGCAGGGCTACGTCGACGATCTCGTGCCCGAACCACATGACATTCCCCTGGATGCCATCCTCAATGAAAACGGGGCCATCTGGCCCCTTGGAGACGACGGCTACTGAGCCGGCGCTGCTCTGGTCACCTGAAGTGCGGCCACTCAGGTGACTGAAGAGCCTTCAGGACTGGGCCGCCCCGGGAATCAATGGCTGCGGGGACGGGGTGCTGCCCCATCCGAAGTCCGCCCTGCCTTCCAGGCACCATAGAGGGCAATTCCCCCCGGCACCAGGATCAGACTCCAGATGATGATTTCCAGATTTCCCTTGACCCAGGGAATGTTGCCAAAGAGATAACCGGCAGCCGTCACACCGCATACCCACAGCACACCCCCCGCCATGTTGAACAGCGTGAAGCGGCTGCGGTGCATGGCGGCCACGCCAGCCACAAACGGCACGAAGGTTCGAATGAACGGCATGAAGCGCGCCAGCACCACCGTGATTCCGCCATAGCGCTCATAGAACGCATGGGCCTTGTCAAAGGCCTTGCGGTTGAACAGCCGCGAATCCTCCCACTGGAACACACGCGGCCCTACACGGCGTCCGATGCTGAAATTGACCTGATCGCCCAGAATCGCTGCCGCCATCAGCACCAGCACCGCGTAGCCCACATGCAGGCTTCCCGTGGCGCCGAGTGCCCCCACGATGAACAGCAACGAATCCCCGGGCAAGAAAGGCATCACCACCAGCCCCGTCTCGACGAACACGACCAGAAAGAGCAGCGCATACACCCACGGCCCATACGCCTGCACAAAGGTCAGGATGTGCTTGTCGATATGCACAATAAAGTCGATCAGGAAGCTGATGATTTCCATGGAGATGTCGCCGGAAGGCCAGATGCAGGACAGCCTTGCATTATCCACCGCCAGGATGAAGACGCTGCAAAAGTAGAATGACTCCGTGAACCCTCCTCCTTCCGACTCTCCGGCCTTCGACGTCACGGCCCCCCTCTCTTCTGTCACTGGCATCCGGCTGCTGCCGGACGAGCTGATCAGCCAGATCGCCGCTGGCGAGGTCATCGAGCGCCCTGCCTCCGTGGTGCGCGAACTCCTCGACAATGCCCTTGACTCCGGCGCACGCCAGATCACCGTGCGTCTGCGGGCTGGCGGCATCCGGCTCATCGCGGTAGAGGACGATGGCTGCGGCATTCCGGCCGAGCAGCTCCCCCTCGCCATCCTGCGCCACGCCACCAGCAAGATCCGCAGCCTCCACGATCTGGAATCCGTGGCCACCATGGGCTTTCGGGGCGAAGCACTGGCCGCCATTGCCTCGGTCTCCGACACCACGCTGCTGTCGGCGGTGGAAGGCGCTGCGCACGGCCATGCACTGGATGCACGCAGCGGCGAACTGGCTCCAGCTGCACGGGCACGGGGCACTTCGGTCGAGGTCAAGGAGCTTTTTTTCAGCACTCCGGCCCGCCGCAAGTTCCTCAAAAGCGAGGCAACGGAGCTGGCCCACTGCCTCGAAGCCATTCGCCGTCACGCGCTCACCCGTCCCGACGTGGCATTTGCCATCTGGCACGAAGGCAAGCTGCTCGACCAGTGGCGTGCCGTGGAAAGCCTGGACCAGCGCATCGC
This sequence comes from Allobrachymonas sp., assembly GCF_041912815.1. Lineage (NCBI taxonomy): Bacteria > Pseudomonadati > Pseudomonadota > Betaproteobacteria > Burkholderiales > Comamonadaceae > Allobrachymonas > Allobrachymonas sp. The sequence continues at coordinate 167,800 of NZ_JAYRLV010000001.1, forward strand.
GGATGTTCTGGGACGCGACTTTCTTGCCAACAGCCTCCCTGTGGATTTCCGTCTCAGAACGGCGGGCGGCGAAGTGCATATCCAGGGGCGGTGCGGTCTCCCGGACTTTGCCCGGTCACGTGCCGATCAGCAGTACGCCTATGTCAACCATCGCTATGTACGCGACAAGGTGGTGGCACATGCAGCCCGCAGCGCCTACGAAGATGTCCTCCACGGTCATCGGCAGCCCGTCTATGTGCTGCACCTGGCCCTGCCGCCAGCACGGGTGGACGTGAATGTCCACCCCACCAAGATCGAGGTGCGCTTCCGGGACAGCCGCGAAATCCACCAGGCTGTGCGCCAGTCGCTCGACCAGGCCCTGGCGCCGTCCCGCGCCGCACATGCCGGCGAGGCCGCCAGCCCCCTGGCCTCTTCCCTGTCCATGTCGCCTGCTGATTCTTATGCATTGCCGTCTTCGGCGCCCTCCCGCCCCTTCTGGCAGCAGGAGCGCATGGCACTGCAGGAAGCCACCGTGCCCTATGGGCTCTCCAGTTTGCCCGGAAGGAACGGCTGGCCCCTCTCTTCACAGGTGCCGGGGGCCGCAAGTCTCACCGATGGAACGCTGGCTGACGACGGCGCCCCCTTTTCTGCAGACGGCGCCTCCCTCGTGCCCCACCCCCAGACATCTGCTGCCCAGACGGGACAGTCTCCCGACACCTGGCCCCTGGGGCGCGCCATTGCACAGCTGCATGGCATCTACATCCTTGCCGAGAATGCACAGGGCCTCGTCGTCGTGGACATGCATGCCGCTCATGAGCGCATCGTCTACGAACGTCTCAAGCAGCAGTTCGACCGCCAGTCCATGCAGGCCCAGCCCCTGCTCATTCCCCCCACCTTCACGGCCACGCCGCAGGAACTGGCCACTGCGGTGCAGTGTGCCGAAACCCTGCACCAGCTCGGTCTGGACATCGAACCGCTGTCTCCCACGATTCTCGCCATCCGCACCGTCCCCGAAACCCTGTCCACCGACCACGCCGTGGACATGGCCCGGCAGGTGCTGGCCGAACTGGCCCTGCATGATGCCAGCACGGTCCTGGAACGCGCCCGCAACGAGCTGCTGGCCACCATGGCCTGCCACGGTGCCGTGCGCGCCAACCGGCACCTGACCCTGGAAGAAATGAACGCCCTGCTCCGGCAGATGGAAGCCACCGAACGCGCCGACCAGTGCAACCATGGCCGCCCTACCTGGCGGCAGCTCTCCATGCGCGAACTCGATGCCCTGTTCCTGCGCGGCCGCTGACCAAGGCGTCACACCTGCCAGTCGATGGGAGTCTCCCCATGGGCCACGAGATAGGCGTTGGCCTGCGAAAAATGCCTGCAGCCAAAGAAACCGCGGTACGCCGACAAAGGGGAAGGATGGGGCGCCTGCAGCACGAGATGCCGTGACCTGTCGATCATGGCTCCCTTCTTCTGTGCATGACTCCCCCACAGCATGAACACCAGATGATCACGGTGATCGTTGAGCTGCCGGATCACGCGATCGGTAAAGGTCTCCCACCCCCACTGCGCATGCGAATGGGCCTGCCCCGACTGAACCGTCAGCACGGTATTGAGCAACAGCACCCCCTGCTCGGCCCATTTCTGCAGATGGCCATGGGAAGGACGCACGAATCCCGGAATGTCCCTGGACAGCTCCTGGTAGATGTTCTGCAGCGATGGAGGAATGTCCACCTCCGGCCGCACTGAAAAAGCCAGTCCATGGGCCTGCCCGGCATTGTGGTACGGGTCCTGTCCCAGGATCACCACCTTCACCCGGTCGAATTCGGTGGAGGCAAAGGCACTGAACACCTCCGCCGAAGGCGGATAGATGACAGCCCCGGACTGACGTGCATGTCTCACACGCTCCCACAGCGTTCTGAAATAAGGCTGCGTCTTCTCGTTCCCGATGGCCTCATGCCATGTGTGTATCGCTGCTCCGTCCATCACCCATCATCCCTCCACAAAGCTCCGCCATCATACGGCACCGTCTCTCGGCCCGAGGAAGCCTGCGCTACCATTCCGGCATGTCTGCCCCCTCCTCCGCACACTCCCGCCAGCTGGTGCTGCATCTCTATGCGACGGCCACCTACGACTGCAGTTACCTTGAGGCACATGAGGCACGCTCGCAGGTAGTGGTTCCCGGCAACGAGATCGATACGGAGGTGTATGCCCAGCTGATCGAGAAAGGGTTCCGTCGCAGCGGCCAGACCATCTACCGCCCCTGGTGCGACCACTGCAGCGCCTGCATCCCGCTGCGCATTCCGGCAGATGCCTTCCATCCGGATCGCAGCCAGAGACGGGCCTGGAAACACCACGGCACACTGGCAGCCACCGTACTCCCCCTGCACTTCAGCGAGGAGCACTATGCCCTGTACCGACGCTATCAGCATGCCCGCCATGCAGGCGGCAGCATGGACGTGGATGATCCGCAGGAATACCGCGACTTCATCCTCGCGAGCCCCGTCCACAGCGTGCTCGTCGAATTCCGCGAGGGAGACATCCTGCGCATGGTGGCCCTCGTCGACGTCCTCCCACGGGCGCTGTCCGCCGTCTACACCTTCTACGACGACATCCCCCATGCGGCCTATGGCACCTACGCCGTACTCTGGCAGATTGCCCATGCACGGGCCACCGGCAAGGCCCATGTCTATCTGGGATACTGGATCGAGGAATGCCGAAAGATGCGCTACAAGACCCGTTTCCAACCATGTGAAATCCTGCGTGAATCCTCCTGGGAACGCGCCATGCTGCATTCGCAGTGACATCATGCGCCGTCCGATCATTTCACGACATAAAATGTAACCTCTTCTTCCACCAGCAGGGCCGAGCCCCACGCCGACACGGCTGCCGTCCTGCGCCTCGCTCCGGCCTCTTTCCATGTCCGACACCGAACTCGCCCCCTCCGCCTACGAAGGCATCAGCATCCAGGTCCTGCAGCGCATGTTTCTGCTGCTGGACATCCTGGCGGCCCATGACGAGCCGGTCAGCCTCAAGGAAATCAGCGAAAAGGCCGGGTTGCATCCCAGCACCACTCACCGGATCCTGAACGATCTGGTCATCGGCCGCTTCGTGGAACGCCCGGACACCGGCACCTATCGCCTGGGCATGCACTTTCTGGAACTGGGCAATCTCGTCAAGGCCCGCCTCAGCGTGCGCGAAGCCGCAGCCCGGGTCATGCGCGAGCTGCACCATCAGATCCAGCAGCCCATCAACCTGAGCGTGCGCCAGGGAGACGAGATCATCTACATCGAACGCGCCTACAGCGAACGTTCCGGCATGCAGGTGGTGCGTGCCATCGGTGCCCATGCTCCCCTGCACCTGACCTCGACAGGCAAACTCTTCCTGGCCATGGATGATCCTCAGAAGGTGCGCTCCTACGCCATGCGCACAGGCCTGCATGGCAACACACGCAACAGCATCACCCAGCTCCCCCAGCTCGAACGCGAGCTGGTACGGGCTCGGCAGACAGGAGTGGCGCGCGACAACGAAGAGCTGGAACTGGGCGTGCGCTGCATGGCCGCCGGCATCTACAACGACCAGGGCACACTGGTGGCAGGACTTTCCATTTCCGCGCCTGCCCACCGCATTGACGAAGGGTGGATGGACAGGCTGCGCGAGGCCGCCCAGCGCATCTCCGCTTCGCTGGGCTACCGTGGCACCGGCATGGACACTGGCCGCGTCTGAACCGCTCCCCACGCCATGCCGCCTCTCACACGATGCGAGGCGGCTTCTGCTCAACACCTGAACCGCTGTACAAAAGCAGTTGCCGTACAGTGCGGCATCAAGATGCCGAAATTCCCCACCCGTTACGGTCTGGCCTTCCCTGCTGTGCAATCACCCGCACAGTAGCCGGATAGGCGCCCCGTCCCTGCTGACCGTTCTCCACCCAGGAACGAATGGCCTCGGCATCTTCCACCCGCTTGGAGCTGGCACCCGAGTCGAGCAGCACGATGATGACATTGCGCCCGGCAATATTGCTCTGCATCACCACGCAGCGCCCCGCCTCGGAGATGTATCCGGTTTTCTGCAAGCCAATGTTCCAGTTCACGTCATGCACCAGGCGGTTGGTGTTATGAAAATGAACGATGCGCCCATTGACCGGAAAGTCGGCTGCCGGATAGGTCGTGTAATTGCGAATCAGCGGATAGCGATAGGCATCCTGCACCAGAAGCGCCAGATCGTGGGCACTCGACTGGTTGGCACTGTTGAGCCCGGTCGGCTCGACATAGTGGGTGTCGCGCATGCCCAGCATCATGGCGCGCATGTTCATGGCCCGGACAAAGGCATCCATCCCGCCCGGATACGTGCGCCCCAAGGCATGGGCCGCACGGTTTTCACTCGACATCAGCGCCAGATGCAGAATTTCCTGGCGGGTCAGGGTCGTGCCAACGGCAAGGCGTGAACTGCTGCCCTTGAGATGATCCACATCGTCATAGGTGATGGTGATCATCTCATCCATGGGAAGATTCGCATCCATGGTGACCACAGCCGTCATGAGCTTGCTGATGGAAGCGATCGGAGTCACCAGCCCGCCATTCTTGTTGAGCAGCACCTGCCCACTGTTCTGATCCATCACATAGGCGACATGCGAATTCAGATCCGTCGGCGCTCCCGGCGGCACATTGCTCAGGCCGCGAATCTGCCCCATGCTGTCCCGCTGTGGCACAGAGATGCGCATGACCGACTGTGCGGGGGGCGCATAGCGTGCCACGGGTGTATAGACCGCACCACTTCCCTGCGCTGAAGCCACGCCCATGGCTGATGCAGGTGCACGCGACGATACGCGATAGGTGGAGCTTGCCGCTGCAGGAAACGCCACACGGGACGTGGCACTCTGCAGGGAAGAAGGCTGCTGCGCAGCAGGCAAGGCATCGGACGACACCACACTGTTCACCGAAGGCAGCGCAGCCACCGTCATGGGGTGGGAGCTCCCCCCTTCTGCCTCGTTGCCGATGCGCGGCGAGGTCCGCACAGTTCCCGTTGCCAGCACAGCTGTGGCCGCAGCGGCCGCGGGAGGCACCGACATGCGAGAAATCCCCTGGGGCTGCACGGCTGGCACGGCACGAACAGCAGACCTGCCATCTGAGCCCAACGCATTCGCCGAAAGCTCCCGCACACGTGAATCGCGCTCAGCTGCAGCCGTGGCAAGGCGATCCTCCTCCAGCGCGCGTTCACGCGCCCGACGTGCTTCGGCCTGCTTGCGCTCGCGCAGCTGCTGCTGGCGGGCAGCCTCTGCGGCAGCAGCTTCCTTGGCACGACGCGCTTCTGCCATCTGGCGCTCACGGGCTGCGGCTTCCGTGCGTGCCTGGCGCGCCTCTTCGGCCACCTGCTGTCTGCGTTCCTCGGCCAGCCTTTCCGCCTTGCGGGATTTTGCCGATTTCAGTCGGCGTGCCGTGGCAGGAGCGGTCGCCTGATCCTCATCGTCGTCGGATGCCGCGCTGCGACGCGCAGTGCGCATCGATTTGATTTCCTTGCCTTGCCGATCAGCAGAAGCGTGTGCCCCTCCCTTCTTGCCCTTGCGAGGCAGGGAAGGCGCGTCCTCCTCGTCTGTCTGATCGGCACGGCTGTGGACCGCAGCCTTGCTGCGAGCCTTGTCCTGCGCCTTGGCTCCATCCTTGGATTTGCTGGCGGTAGTTCCACGCTTGCCATGGAGATTCCGTACAGAATCTCCATCATCCTCTTCGTCGTCGGATGCCTTGGCCGACCGCGATGCCTTGCCCTTGCCGGAGTCTGCCCTGGACTTGGTCGTGCCGCTGCTCCGGGCAGATACCTTGCGTTTCGGCGCTGCATCTTCCTCGTCATCGTCGTGGCTGGACTTGTTCTTGGTCACGACATGCTTCTTAACCACCACCTTGGAATGATCGGTCTTTTCGGTACGTGCCTGAACAGGCAATGCCAGAGTCATGCAGGCGGCACCCAGGCAGATTGCACTTTGTGACAGGTACTTCAGAATTCCTGCTGTCACAAACTTTTCATCGGTCGGCATGGTCGATTTTCCAGTGTCTTCAAAGATAGCGTGACTATACGCCATTGAAAAAAATCCACAATATCAAGCACTTGAACAACATAATGCAATGACAGGATAAATTGTAAGCAATCGCGAACCTCTCCTGTCGAAGTGCTGACACACGAGCCACCTGCGCTCTCTCCTCCTGAAACACAAAAGCCGGAGCTCCAGGGGAACTCCGGCTTTTTCCCTGCATTCACCCTGCAGGGAAAGGTTCTTCAGCCCAGCACGTGCAGAGCCTCACACTCCCTGCGCATGCACACGCTCCACCTGACTGTGCAGCTTGTTGAGCGCGCTCAGATAGGCCTTGGCCGATGCCACCACGATATCCGGATCGGCTCCCACCCCGTTGACAATGCGTCCTCCCTGCTGCAGCCGCACAGTCACCTCACCCTGGCTCTCGGTATTGCCGCTGATGGCGTTGACGGAGTAGAGCACCATTTCGGCACCGCTCCTGACATGCGACTCGATTGCCTTGAGTGAGGCATCGACCGGACCATTGCCTGTCGATTCCCCAGTGACTTCCTTGCCATCGAGCGTGAACACCACCGTCGCTGCAGGCTGTTCGCCAGTTTCACTGCGTTGAGCAAGCGACACGAATCCGAAATGCTCGGGCGAACCTCCCACCTGATGATCACTCACGAGTGCCAGGATGTCCTCATCAAAAATCTCGCTCTTGCGGTCGGCAAGATCCTTGAAGCGTGCAAAGGCTGCATTGATGTCCGCCTCGCTGTCCATGGACACGCCAAGGTCATGCAGGCGCTGCTTGAAGGCATTGCGCCCACTGAGCTTGCCGAGCACGATCTTGTTGGCCGACCAGCCCACATCCTCGGCGCGCATGATCTCATAGGTATCACGCGCCTTGAGAACGCCATCCTGATGGATGCCGCTCGCATGGGCAAAGGCATTGGCACCGACCACGGCCTTGTTGGGCTGCACCGCAAATCCGGTGATCTGGCTCACCATGCGGCTGGCCGGGACGATCTGGTGCGTATCGATGCCGACCTCCAGCCCGAAGAAGTCGCGTCGCGTCTTCACGGCCATCACCACCTCTTCGAGTGAGCAGTTCCCCGCTCGCTCTCCGAGCCCGTTGATGGTGCACTCCACCTGGCGCGCACCACCAAGCTTGACCCCCGCAAGGCTGTTGGCCACCGCCATGCCCAGATCGTTGTGGCAATGCACGCTCCAGATGACCTTGTCACTGTTGACCACCCGTTCGCGCAGGGTTCTGAGAAACTGGCCATACAGCTCCGGCACGGCATACCCCACGGTATCGGGAATGTTGATGGTCGTAGCCCCTTCCTTGATCACCGCGTCGCACACACGCACCAGAAAATCCATGTCGCTGCGATAGCCATCTTCCGCGCTGAATTCCACATCGGCCACGAGATTGCGGGCAAACCGGACTGCCAGTCGCGCCTGCTCCAGCACCTGCTCGGGAGACATGCGCAGCTTTTTCTCCATGTGCAGGGGACTGGTGGCAATGAAGGTATGGATCCGACTGCTATTGGCCCCCTTGAGCGCCTCGGCCGCACGACTGATGTCACGATCATTGGCGCGCGACAGCGAACAGATGGTGGAATCCTTGACCGTATTGGCAATCGCCCGAATACAGTCGAAATCGCCATTGGAACTGGCAGCGAATCCGGCTTCGATCACATCCACCCGCAGTTTCTCGAGCTGCCGGGCAATGCGGATCTTTTCGTCGCGCGTCATGGATGCGCCCGGAGATTGCTCGCCGTCACGCAAGGTGGTATCGAAAATGATGAGTTTGTCGGTCATGGACATTCCTTCAGCAAATGGTGCAGTGAAAAAGATTCGCCTGACAACCGCAATGCAGACAACAAAAAAGCCCGTTGCGGTTGCAAACGGGCCTGTGCAGAAAGGGTATTGCGCGCGCTGATCACCCCGCCCGTTGGACGTTGCGAAGTAGTAGAGCACGTGCAAATGTTTTCATGTCATTCAATGTAGCACAAAATGGCTTCCACTGTGCAGACAGCCCAGAGCTGCCAATCACTTGTGCAACCCCTGCTCGTCCGGCTCACTGGTGGAGGTGCTGACGATGCTCACAGCCTCCCCCCTCGACTTGCGCCAGGCGTAGACGATGTAGCCGCTCAGCGCATAGCAGACGAAAAAGGCAAACAGCATCGTGGGCGGCTCGATGTTGATGACCGCAATGACCAGCACCAGCGCCACGATGAGGGTAAAGGGAACACTGCGTCTGCCACCAAAATCCTTGAAGCTGTAATAGGGAATATTGGTGACCATGGTCAGCCCCCCGAACAGCGTCAGGGCAAACATGAACCAGGACAGATCACCGCGCACGATCCCACTTCCGGTGAACAACTCGATGAATGCCTTGAACCAAGGCACCTCGCGATGCGCGCCGATCATCTCATTCGTGAGCCAGATGAACCCTGTGACCAGAGCTGCGGCTGCGGGGGAAGGGAGCCCCTGAAAGTACCGCTTGTCCACCACCCCGGTATTGACATTGAAACGCGCCAGCCGCAGGGCTGCGCAGGCGCAATAGACGAATGCAGCAATCCATCCCCAGCGCCCGATGGGACGCAGAGCCCATTCATAGGCGATCAGCGCAGGAGCTGCGCCGAAGCTCACCATGTCGGCCAGCGAATCCATCTGCTCCCCAAAGGCACTCTGGGTATGGGTAAGGCGGGCCACTCGACCATCCAGACTGTCGAGCACCATGGCACAGAAGACCCCGATCGTGGCAAGATCGAATCGGCCGTTCATGGCCATGACGATCGAGTAGAACCCTCCGAAAAGAGCTGCCAGCGTAAACAGGTTGGGCAGGATGTAGATCCCCTTGCGCAGACGGGGATGTGGCCTCAGGCCTCCTTCGGCTGGTGAAAGATGGTTGGAATCCATACGAACTTTCAATGATTGCAGGAAAAAAGTGCGGAACATACAGGCCCCACACACGGCCGCCTTGCCTCCAGCACCTCGCCCGGACAAGAAAGAGGGCTCATCCCCGCGCTCCTGCATGCCAGGATTTCTCCTCGATGCCCGAAACCATGCCGGGAAGGTGACAGGAACAGGCGCCGCAATTTCCCATGACGGTTGCCGCCTATCATAGCGAGCTCAGCGCGCTGCCGACGTCATGCCCCGACTTCCTGCGCATATGCGTGACCGCATCCTGAAGCCACGCCAGACGCAGGGCAAGAGGGCTCGGGCACCGATCAAAGAGCAGCCAGTACGGTGGTGGTGGCAGACACCTTCTGTCCCGGCGCCACCAACGGCCGTGCCGTCACTGGGAGATACACGTCCACGCGGGACCCGAAGCGAATGAACCCATAGCGCTGTCCTCGAGCCAGGGTATCCCCGGGCTTGACATAGCAGAGAATGCGCCGGGCCACGAGTCCTGCCACCTGCACCAGGGTCACCGTGGTGCCATGGCTGTCGATCACGACCGCATTGCGTTCATTCTCCGTCGAGGCTTTGTCGAGATCGGCATTGACAAAGGCGCCTGGAAAATACGCCACCTTGCGCACCACCCCGTCGACCGCAGCACGGTTGCTGTGCACGTTGAACACGTTCATGAACACGCTGATGAGCAACGCATCGCGGTCCGCATACGGGTCGCGAACCTTCTCGATCTTCACGATGCGGCCATCGGCAGGAGAGAGTACGGCGCCTGCATCCTGGGGAATGTTTCGCGGCGGATCGCGAAAGAACTGCACCACGAACAGGGCAATCAGCCAAAATGCCGCAGCCACTGCAAAACCGAAAAATATCTGCATCAGGACAGCCACCAGAATGCTGGTGGCAATGAAAGGCCATCCTTCGCGTGCCAGGAGAGGGTGGGGATAGTTCTTGCTCATTGCATTTCTTCGCGTCGGGGCATGCTCCGCAGGCGATGCCCGGAACATGGCGCAGTGGAGAGGGAATAGAAACGGAAAAAGCCACTGACAGTGGCTTTTTCTGCATGCCTTGCCGCCTTGAAGCGGACAGAGGCCTATTGTGGCATGAATCGGGAGCCGGCCGGATGGCACAGCTCCCAGCCATCATCAGTTCTTGGTCTGGTCGACCAGCTTGTTCTTGGCGATCCAGGGCATCATCGAACGCAGCTTGCCACCGACCACTTCGATGGGGTGAGCCGCCGTGTTGCGACGACGTGCCGTCATGGCCGGATAGTTGATGGCGCCTTCCTGGATGAACATTTTGGCGTAGTCACCGTTCTGGATGCGCTTGAGGGCATTGCGCATGGCTTCACGGCTCTTGTCATTGATGACCTCGGGCCCCGTCACGTACTCGCCGAATTCCGCATTGTTGGAAATCGAGTAGTTCATGTTGGCAATGCCGCCTTCGTAGATCAGGTCCACGATCAGCTTGAGCTCGTGCAGGCACTCGAAGTAAGCCATTTCAGGAGCGTAGCCGGCTTCGACCAGGGTTTCAAAGCCCATCTTCACCAGTTCCACGGCACCACCGCACAGCACAGCCTGCTCGCCGAACAGATCGGTTTCGGTTTCTTCCTTGAAGGTGGTTTCGATGATGCCTGCCTTGCCCCCTCCGTTGGCCATGGCATAGCTCAGAGCCAGCTCACGGGCCTTGCCGGACGGATCCTGCTGCACGGCGATGAGGTGAGGCACACCGCCGCCTTGCTTGTAGGTGCTGCGCACGGTGTGACCGGGAGCCTTGGGCGCCACCATCCACACATCCAGATCGGCGCGGGGAACCACTTGGTTGTAGTGCACATTGAAACCGTGTGCGAACACGAGAGAGGCACCCTTCTTGATGTTGGGTTCCACATTGTTCTTGTACACCTTGGCGATGTTCTCGTCAGGCAGAAGAATCATGACGACATCGGCGTCCTTGACTGCCTCGTCGACTTCCTTCACGGTCAGACCCGCAGCTTCGGCCTTGGGCCAGCTGGCGCCGCCCTTGCGCAGACCGACAACAACCTTCACACCGCTGTCGTTCAGATTCTGTGCATGGGCATGGCCCTGGCTTCCGTAGCCGATGATGGCTACGGTCTTGCCCTTGATCAGGGACAGGTCACAGTCTTTGTCGTAAAAAACTTTCATACAGCTCTCCAATGGAAAGAATGGGGAAATGGCGAAATTGCCCTACGACAGGCTCAGGGCGAACGCATCGACATTTCGCCTTCATGAGAAACCGCCAGCGTTGAGCCCGTCGACACGCTGGGGCCTGGTAAAAGGGGGAATCAGACCCGCAGAATGCGTTCTCCACGCCCGATGCCACTGGCTCCCGTGCGCACGGTCTCCAGAATGGCACTGGGCTCGATGGCATTGAGAAAAGCGTTGTTCTTGGACTGGTCCCCGGTGAGCTCGATGGTGTAGCTCTTGTCGGTAACGTCGATGATGCGCCCACGGAAAATATCCGCCATGCGCTTCATTTCCTCGCGTTCCTTGCCTACGGCGCGCACCTTGACCATCATCAGCTCGCGCTCGATGTAGGCGCCTTCGGTCAGATCCACCACCTTGACGACTTCGATGAGACGGTTGAGGTGTTTGGTGATCTGTTCGATGACATCATCAGACCCGCTGGTCTCGATGGTCATGCGCGACAGGCTGGCATCCTCAGTGGGAGCAACCGTCAGGCTTTCGATGTTGTAGCCACGGGCAGAGAACAGCCCGACCACACGGGACAGAGCGCCAGCCTCATTCTCGAGCAGCACGGCAATAATGTGTTTCATGATGAGTGTTTCCTCTTTTCGTCGCCCTCCTCCCGTACCGGTAAGCACAGGACTTGGCGGACAATAGATTCCAACGTGAGAGCCACCGCTGGCCAGCTGCAGAATTTGCTGCAGCACTCGGCGCAGACCAACCAGCCCCTCCTGCCTGAAAGACCGGCAGCAGTGGCTGGAATGGATCAGGGTTCCTCGGACGCAAGCAGCATCTCGGTGATGCCCTTGCCTGCCTGCACCATGGGATAGACGTTCTCGGAAGGATCGGTCCGAAAATCCAGGAAAACCGTGCGATCCTTGAGCTTGCGTGCCTCGCGCAGTGCCGGCTCAATGTCCTTGGGATCCTCGATGAGCAGCCCCACATGGCCATAGGCCTCGGCCAACTTAACGAAGTTGGGCAATGCATCCATGTAGCTGTGGCTATAGCGACCGGAATATTCGATTTCCTGCCACTGACGCACCATGCCCAGATAGCGATTGTTGAGCGCACAGATCTTGATGGGCGTGTTGTACTGCAGACAGGTCGAGAGTTCCTGGATGTTCATCTGCACCGAACCTTCACCAGTGATGCAGAACACTTCACTCTGGGGACGCGCCAGCTTGATCCCCATGGCATAGGGAATCCCCACGCCCATGGTCCCCAGCCCACCGGAATTGATCCAGCGGCGAGGCTCGCTGAAACGGTAGTACTGGGCCGCCCACATCTGATGCTGCCCCACATCCGAAGTGATGTACACATCATCGTTTCGAGTCATCTGCCAAAGTGTCTCGACCACCTTTTGTGGCTTGATGACTTCCTTGTCATCCCGATCGTACTTGAGGCATTCGGTCCTGCGCCATTTGTTGATGGTGTCCCACCAGGGAGCCAAGGCTGCAGGATCCGGCTGTACCGGTGCATCGTGGATCGCGGTGAGCAGATCGGCCAGGACATCCTTGACATCTCCCACGATGGGTACATCCACCTTGACCCGCTTGGAAATGACGGAAGGATCGATGTCGATGTGAATGATCTTGCGTTCGTTCTGCGCAAAGTGCTTGGGATTGCCGATCACGCGATCGTCGAACCGCGCCCCCACAGCCAGCAGCACATCACAGTTCTGCATGGCATTGTTGGCCTCGACCGTACCATGCATTCCAAGCATGCCCAGGAACTTGGGGTCGGTGGACGGATAGGATCCCAGACCCATGAGGGTATTGGTACACGGCGCACCAAGAGCATCGACAAGGGCTCGAAGCTCGCTGCTGGCGTTGCCCATGACCACCCCGCCGCCGGCATACACATAGGGCCGCTTGGCAGCCAGCAGCAGCTGGAGTGCCTTGCGGATCTGGCCTGCATGTCCCTTGCGCACCGGATTGTAGGAACGCATCTCCACGGTTTCCGGATAGCCATGCCAAGCCATTTTCTGGAACGACACGTCCTTCGGAATGTCCACCACCACCGGTCCGGGACGTCCAGTACGCGCAATATGGAAGGCGCGCTTCATGACCTGCGGAATGTCGCGCGGGTCCTTGACCAGGAAATTGTGCTTGACGATCGGACGCGTGATACCCACGGTATCGCATTCCTGAAAGGCGTCCTGACCGATGGCGGCAGTGGACACCTGACCTGAAATGACCACGAGCGGCACACTGTCCATGTAGGCAGTGGCGATCCCGGTGACCGCATTGGTCAACCCGGGACCTGACGTGACCAGAGCCACCCCGACTTCACCGGTCGCGCGCGCAAAACCGTCTGCCGCATGCACGGCAGCCTGTTCGTGCCGCACGAGCACGTGCTGTATGGAGCTTTGCTTGTAGAGGGCGTCGTAGATGTAGAGCACCGCACCACCGGGATATCCCCAGATGTGCTTGACGTTTTCTGCTTCGAGACACTTGATGAGTGCTTCGGATCCCATGAGCATGGGAACCTTGGGGGCAGGCTTGGCGGTTGCCGCCTGAACTTGAGCTGTATCCATTGATGAACCTTTTGTGATTTTCTATACAGAAAAACCTTGGGTGCCTCTCAGCGTCCTTCTTGTGGAAGGGCGTCGAGACTTGAGGCCAAAACCATGAGCGCTCTGGTAACGCGCCGGGCAGTGACCCGTTTGCCGTATTGCGTGACAAGTTTCATTATCGCATTGTTGCAATGCAAAAGTCAGTCCCCCGCCATTTTTTGCATGGCCAGCCCATGCTGTCTGCCCCGAGCGACATCCCGATATACTCGGCCGATGTCCTCGCAGCCGTCCTCTTCGCCTCTTCCTGCCGTGCATTCGTCTTCTTCGTCCGTCCTCCAGGCCCCTCCCCTATGGCGACGCATGGCATGCTGGCTCTATGAAGGAGTCCTGCTCTTCGGTGTGGTCTTCATCACGGGATACCTGTTCAGCGCCCTCACCCAGACCCGCAGCGGAACACAGAACCGCCATGCACTTCAGGGCTTTATGTTTCTGATGCTGGGCATCTATTTCGCATGGTTCTGGAGCAAGGGTCAGACCCTGGCCATGAAGACCTGGCACATCCGGGTGACGGATCGGACAGGAAAGCCGATTGCCCAGTGGCGCGCCTTGCTGCGGTACATGTGGAGCTGGCTGTGGTTTCTCCCCCCGCTTGCAGCACTGTATCTGGCAGGCACATGGCAAAGGCATGGCGGACTGGCCATCATGCTGCTGCTGGGATGGGTACTGTTCTGGGCCTTGTTGACCCGTCTGATGCCGGGCAGACAGTTCGCACATGATCTGATGGCCGGAACCCGCCTGATCTCCCAGGAACCGCCCAAGGACGCGGAATCCAAGCGCAAATGGTGGCAGCTGTGAGTGCGGACAAACAGCATGCGGCGGCAGACTCCATCTCCAGTGCGCCGGCTGGTCCCCATCCCCAGAAACGGCGCAAGGGCCTGATTCGTCTGTACTACGCCACGGGCTACTCTCTGGCCGGACTGTTCTCTGCCTTCCGAGAATCTCCTGCCTTCCGGCTGGAGGCATGCCTCAATCTGCTCGCGTTGCCCGTAGCCTGCTTGTTGGGGCGCAGCTGGATGGAGGTGGTCATTCTGTGGGTCGCCACCTGGCAGCTGCTCATCGTCGAATTGCTCAACAGTGGCATCGAAGCCGTGACAGATCGCGTGGGCTATGAGCTCCACCCTCTTTCCAAGCAGGCCAAGGACTTCGGCAGTGCCGCCGTATTTCTGAGCACACTGACTGCCATCGGAACATGGGGAGCCTTCGCCTGGTCACGCTGGATGCCCGCATGAAAACACATGGCCGGCAAGCCCACGGAAAGCGATGACGGATCCGACACAGTGCATCGGATGTGCACGCGTATGATGAAGCACGCCTATTCCTTGATGTATCTCCCTCATGCGCGATCCCTCAGTTTCCAAGTCTGCACCTTCTTTCGCTGAAAATACCGCCCTCTTCGGCCCCCACGCCCCTCCGTTTTCCATTTGCGTGTACTGCGCATCGCAGCAGGGGCGGGATCCCATTCATAGCCGGACCGCTCATGCGGTAGGCGACTGGATTGGACGCCACGGCGGACAGCTCGTCTATGGCGGCAGCCACGCGGGCCTCATGGGCATCCTGGCGGACGCCACACTGCAGGCAGGTGGCCGGGTCGTCGGCATCATTCCCAAGGCACTGGTCGATCGTGAATTCGCACACCATGGATGCACTGAACTCCATATCGTGGACAACATGCATCAGCGCAAGTTCATGATGGCCGAGAGAGCCACGGCATTTTTGGCACTGTCGGGCGGCATTGGCACATTCGAGGAGTTCTTCGAAGCCTGGACCTGGCGCCAACTGGGCTACCACCACAAGCCGGTCGCCCTGCTCAACACGGCCGGCTACTACGACACCCTTCTCCAGTTCCTCGAAGGATCGGTGACCGCAGGCTTCATGCGTCATGCACAGATGGAAATGATCCACGTAGGCACAGAGGTGCCTGACGTCCTGCACTATCTTGCTGGCCCGACAGAAGCCCGTGTGGCAGATGCCGCAGGGAGTCGGCTCGATCTGCAGGCTCCTCCAGAGGGGAGAGCGTGAAAATCACGCCTGCTACAATCCATCGATCCAGGCCGGGCACCACAGAATGCATCAGGCAGACCCCTGCACGGGGTCTGCTGCCGCGTTGCGCGCCCTCAGAGGAACCACACCTGTGGCCTCTGTCCCCCTGAAAGGCGGACTGATCGTTCGCCTTTTTCATTGCTTCAGGACATGGCATGTTCGAATTCATCCAAAAGCACAACAAGCTGTTCATGATCATGCTGTTCGCATTGGTCATCCCCTCATTCGTCATGCTGGGCGTCGACAACTATCAGCGCATGAACGACGCGGGGCATACCACCGTGGCCATTGTCAACGGCCAGAAGATCACGCAGGCGGAATGGGACAATGCCCATCGGCAGGAAGTGGATCAGCTCCGCGCCAGTCAACCCGGCATCGATGCCCAGCTCCTGGATTCTCCGGCCGCGAAGTACGCCACGCTGGAGCGCATGGTGCAGAACCGTGTCTTGGCAGAAGCCGCATCCAAGCTCAAGCTGTTCATCAGCGACCAGCGCCTTGCGCAGGAACTGATCAGCGATCCTGCAATCGCTGCACTGCGGGGAAGCGATGGCAAGCTCGATCAAACCCGTTATGCGCAGCTCCTGGCCGCACAGGGACTCACGCCACAGCGCTATGAGGCCATGGTCCGCAGCCAACTCACCAGCCGGCAGGTATTGCAGGGCGTGTCGGGTGCCGGCGGCTGGATGCCAGCCTCCCTGGCTGACCTGGTAACACGCCCTTTCTTCGAAAGACGCAACATCAGCGTCATCTATTTCAAGCCTGAATCCTACAAGGCACACGTTCATCCTTCTGCCCAGGATCTGCAAGCCTACTACAAGAGCCATCTTGCAGAATTCCGTGCCCCCGAACAGGCCTCCATCGAATATGTGGTGCTGGATTTGGCTTCAGTGCAGAAGCACCTCACGGTCAGTGAGGCCGACCTCCAGAAATTCTATGAACAGAACAAGGACCGATTCGGTACGCGCGAGGAGCGCCGTGCAAGCCACATTCTGATCGCAGCCGATGCCAAGGCCTCTTCCACCCTGCGAGAAGCAGCACGCAAGAAAGCCGAAGACATTCTGGCGCAGGTCCAGAAAGACCCTGCCAGCTTTGCACAGCTGGCACAGAAGTACTCGCAGGATCCCGGCTCTGCCAAGAAGGGAGGAGACCTGGGGTATTTCGATCGCACCACCATGGTCAAGCCCTTCGCAGAAGCTGCCTTTGCACTCAAGCAAAACGAAATCAGCAAGGTGGTGGAAACTGACTACGGCTATCACATCATCAAACTGACTGGAATCCGCGGAGGAAGTGGGCAGCAGAGTTTCGACACACTCAAGCCGCAGATCGAAGCCGAGCTCAAGAAACAGCAGGCCCAGCAGAAATTCGGCGAAGCCGTAGAGGCCTTCAAGGAAGATGTGTTCAAACAACCGCAGTCCCTCAAGGCTGTGGCTGACAAGTTCGGCCTGCAGATCCAGACTGCCCAGAACATTGGCCGTACCCCTGTTCCCCATGCACAGGGCCCGTTGGCTCAGCCCGCATTCTTGAATGCCTTGTTCACAGCCAGCTCCCTGTCCGGAAAGCAGAACATCACACCGATGGAAATCGGTGCCAACCAGCTGGCCAGTGGACGCATCATCAGCTATAGCCCGGCACGACAAAAGACCTTTGACGAGGTCAAAGCCACCATCGAAAGCCAGGTGACTCAAGCCAAGGCAGCACAACTGGCCAAGGCTGCAGGTGAAGCAACCCTCAAGCAATGGCAACCCCATCCTGCGCAGGCTCCCATGCCTGCCACTATGGACGTGTCCCGCACACAACCGAATGGCACACCACAAACGGTCATCAATGGCGCACTGCGAGTCAGCCCTTCTCATCTCCCGGCGCTTCAGGGTGTCGATCTTGGCCCTCAGGGTTACGCTGTGGTCCGCGTCAACAAGATCCTTCCCGCAGATGCCGCCACTGCCGCCGCTCAGGCACAGCAGCGCCCCCAAGTGGCACAAGCCTTCAATGAAGCCAGCATGGTGGCGTACTATGAGGCACTCAAGAAACTCCTGAAGGTACAAATCCTGGTGGCCAACCCCCTCGGCTCCACCTCTCGTCCCATCAAGTAATTTTTGAAGTGTCGCTGACGAACATCTCAAAAAACAAGCTATAATTCATTCTTTCTGGTGGCTGTAGCTCAGTTGGTAGAGTCCAGGATTGTGATTCCTGTTGTCGTGGGTTCGAGCCCCATCAGCCACCCCAGATATCAAAAGCCCTGAGTTTTCATCAGGGCTTTTTTTTGCGGTTTCATGCATCGCAAAACTGCCGGCAGGATTCCTCGCATGGACACCTACATACGTCCATGTGCACTGAGAGCGGCAGAGTTCTCTCGTGCTTGCCCATTTATCTGCTCTTGGTTCTCCTGAAGCCGACATTCAAGTACTGTGCCTGCCGCCTCCGCTCCCTCATCCCTGCCCTATCTTGCACTGGCTGGCCCCACTGCCAGCGGCAAGACTGCGGCAGCCTTGTATCTGGCAGAAGAAGCCCAAGCCCGCTGGGGAATCACGCTGGAGATCATCAGTGTCGATTCTGCGCTGGTGTATCAGGACATGGACATTGGTACTGCAAAACCCAGCGCAGAAGAGCGCATGCGGGCCAGACACCATCTCATCGACATTCTCGATCCGTCGGAAACCTACAGCGCTGCACGCTTCTTCCAGGATGCCACGGCAGCCATACGGGCTACCCACGGCCGTGGCCATCTCCCCCTTCTGGTCGGCGGCACGATGCTGTACTACAAGGCTCTTTTCGAGGGACTGAGTCATCTTCCTGAAACTGATCCGCAGATACGGCAGCAAGTAGCGGCCCAGGCTGCTCAACAAGGCTGGCCAGCCCTGCATGCCGAACTGGCACGTGTCGATCCTCTGGCTGCACAGCGACTGCCCCCCCAAGACAGCCAACGCATCGGTCGTGCACTGGAAGTATGGCTGGCAACAGGAAAGCCCTTTTCGGAATGGCAGGCAGACCGCAGCTCCAGTCAGTTCCCACCTCGGCCTCCGTTGACTCTGATTTCTCTTGAGCCGATGGATCGTGCCTGGCTTCATCAGCGCATTGCTCGACGCTTCGATGCCATGTTGGACGCGGGCTTCATGGCAGAAGTGCATGCCCTGCGGGCCAGACCCGATCTATATGTCGGACTCCCTTCCATGCGGTGCGTAGGGTACCGCCAGGCCTGGGAAGGATTGGACAATCAAGAGCCTCTCTCCTCATGGAGAGAGAAGGCGATTGCAGCAACCCGACAACTTGCCAAGCGTCAGCTCACCTGGCTCAGAAGCATGCCTGCTCGGAAAATCGTTCCATGCGAAGCTCCCGATGCCGCACACCAAGTTTTCCAGCTCACGGAAACAGCCTTGCGCACCCACGAGTTTTTCTCCGCGCTCTGAACCCACCCCTCGCTGATCGTGTGTTGCGCCTTCTGCTCGCGGCAGCATCTGTTCTTCCTCTGCTCAGGAAGCGCACATTCATTGCAAGGACTGCTTGGAGCTTTCCGGCACAGGTAGCGCCAACACCTTGATCCCGTCTTCCCGCAGCTCACGTACCTCTTGTGCAGTCGCCTGTCCACGAATAGCTTCTGGCTTTCTGTGACCTTCGTGCATGTCCCTGGCCTGACGTGCAAACTCTGTCCCCACATCCGTGGTATGGGTAAGTACCTGCTGCACCATGCGTTCGTATACCGCTGTCAGCATCGCAGGGGACATGGGTAGGTTTTGCTCTGGTAGCTTGTCTTGATTCTTGTGTATGGTGGCAGCAGATGGGGCAGGCGTAGATGCATGATGCCCCAGATTCAGCCGAGGAGCAGACAGTCGCTTGACGATGGAGAAACTCCCACAGACCGGACACAGCACTTCCTTGCGCTCAAGCTGTACAACAGCCTCCCCCTCAGAAGCGAACCATCCTTCAAAGCGATGTCCAACCGCACACTCCAGATCCAGCACCTTCATGTGACTGTCACCTGCTTCCATGGCAAAGTCCATCCTCTGCCATCCAGGTTCTGCATCCAGAGCAGACAGCTGAGTGTCTTGGCATCTGTCAGTTCTCCCTGACGAACACATTCGAGCAGATCCTCCAGGGTTGCTCCATGCACATGCAACAGCTCTCCTTCTTCCAAGTGCTGCCCCTTGAAACACAGCCTCCTGGCAAACCAGATGTCGATGTGCTCATCCGAATATCCTATGCAATTGTGCATCACGCCTGCATAAGCCCATTCCATCGCATCGAATCCCGTTTCTTCAATCAGTTCGCGACGGGCACATGCTAGACCATCTTCGCCAGGATCCAGCTTGCCAGCAGGAAATTCGATCATGACGCGATCCACAGCATGTCGATACTGGCGTTCCACGAGATATCTTCCATCCTCCAGAAGCGGCACTATTACAACTGCCCCTGGATGACGGATAAACTCGCGCGAAGCCTCTTTCCCATCAGGTAACCCCACCCTGTCACGCTGGACCTTCAGAAATCGCCCAGTCCATACTGTCTCTGATTCAAGGACGCTCTCATTCAGATCAGACGATCCTGTTGCAATATGAGCAAGAAGGTCAGATACGAGAGGGTTCATTTCCTCGTTTTTACGCATGGTGGATCACTCCATTGGATGTCTTTTCGACCAGAATGCTGCAAAAAACAATCGCACGGTCACCATAAGGTGACCGTGCGAAGCATTCAATATTCCCTGAATGGCGAAAGAGCAAGCGGAGTCGCTCATTCTCCTGATCTGGTCATATGGCTGTACACAAACCCCGGAAATGCAAAAGTGGCAAACAAGGCCACCGTAGTGACATAGAATTCCCAGCCTTGTGAATAGACCTGCCCGGCACGTGACTCAATCCAACGGCTGAACAGCCCTGTGAGCATATACAGGAATATCCACTCCATAA
This sequence comes from Allobrachymonas sp., assembly GCF_041912815.1. NCBI lineage: Bacteria > Pseudomonadati > Pseudomonadota > Betaproteobacteria > Burkholderiales > Comamonadaceae > Allobrachymonas > Allobrachymonas sp. The sequence goes on from NZ_JAYRLV010000001.1 coordinate 188,422, forward strand.
ACTGAAGCCCTAATCTTTTTCCACTGCTGTGCTCCCCCTCTTTTTTTGTCAAGGGGACACACGCCAGAAGACGGCCATTAAGAAAAGGAAGATTGGCCGCGATAAAGGCCACCAGCACAACCAACAGCACAGAGAACTGCTGACTCATGGGATATTTCCTGTTATTACACTGAGAATTTCAGGCATTGAGCATGCGATGGATGGCAAATGCACAGATAGCCATCAACCCTGCCGGCATCAATCCAAACAGCAGCACCAACGCGCCATTGATGGACAGTACGGCACGAACATCCAGTCCTGCATGCAATTCCTTTGGCAATTGGGGATTCGGGGCATCAAAGTACATGACCTTGATGACGCGGAGATAATAGAACGCACCAATCAGGGACATGAGCACCGCAAAAATGGCAAGTCCAATCTGGAATGTCTGTCCGGAAGCCACCAGAACTTGCAGCACTGTCAGCTTGGCATAGAACCCTACCATCGGAGGCACACCAGCCAAGGACAGGAGACTCACAGCCATCACACCTGCGTACAGCGGGCGAGATTGATTCAGTCCGGAAAGATCCTGAATGTTCTCGCACTCGAACCCCTCATACGACAGGAGCATGATCACACCAAAGTTGACCAGGGTGGTCAGGACGTAGGTGACGATATAGAACATGCCAGCCGAATAGGCATCGACGACGAGATTGAAATTTCCATTGCTGTATCCAGAGACGAAAGCCAACAGCACGAATCCCACCTGCGAAATGGTGGAATATGCAAGCATGCGCTTGAGATTGGTCTGCATGATGGCTGCAAGGTTACCGATCAACAGAGATGCAATGGCCAACACGGCCATCATCTGCTGCCATTGAACAGCCAGCGGCATCAATCCTTCTACCAGGAGGCGCACCATGATGGCAAACGCCGCCAGTTTGGGCGCACTTGCCACAATCAGCGTCACAGAGGTCGGAGCCCCTTCATACACATCAGGCAGCCACGCATGGAATGGAGCAGCCCCCAGCTTGAAAGCCAGCCCTGACACCAGAAACACCAGTCCAAGCATCAGAATCTGCCATTTGGCCATACCGGTTGCAACGATCTGCTGAATCTGATTGATCTGCAGGGTTCCAGTTGCGCCATAGATCATCGACATGCCGTAAAGCATGAAACCGGAAGCCAATGCACCCAGCACAAAGTACTTCATGCCTGCTTCCGTAGACTGCTTGTGATCACGGCGCAGAGCAACCAACGCATAGCTGGAAAGAGTCAAGAGTTCGAGGCCCAGATAGATCACAAGAAAATGATTGCCGGAAATCATCATGAAGATGCCGAGCAGACTGAACAGACTGAGAGTGAACAGCTCCCCGCCACGCGACAGCATATCTCGCGCCACCGAATAGGGACGGCCATAGATCATGGTAACCATCATGGCCAGTGCAGCAAAGCATTTGAGCCAATTTCCCATGGGATCGCTGACGATCATGTTGCCGAAGCCATAGATCGTGAACCCATTCAGCGCATACAACCCTTGTGATACAGCCACCACGAAGAGTGTCAGCAACGTGAATACATAAGTGAATGTCCGCTTGGTGCTATGGACCGAGAGATCTGCCAGCGTGATGGCACAGGCCATGACCAGCAGAATCAACTCCGGGAAAATGGCGACCCAGCTCAGGTTATCAATCATGGTGCGTTCTCTTATTGCAATTTGGATTGTGCGACATGCTGCAGCAGCTGAGTGACCGACGCATCCATGACATCAGTGACCGGCTTGGGATCGAGCCCCATCCACAACACCCCTAATGCCAGCAGCGTCAGCATCAAGAATTCCCGAGGAGTGATATCCATCAACTTGCGCACATTGTCATTTGCGACAGGGCCCAGATACACACGCTTGTACATCCAGAGCGAATAGGCTGCACCGAGCACCAAGGCAGATGCTGCCATAACCCCGAGCCAGAAACCAGCCTGCGTAGCAGCCAGAATCACCATCCATTCACCCACAAACCCCGAGGTTGCCGGCAAACCGCAGTTGGCCATGGAAAACAGCAGCGCGAAGGCGGCAAATTTCGGCATGGTATTGATCACGCCGCCATAGGCTGCGATTTCACGGGAATGCACACGATCGTAAAGCACCCCAATGCACAGAAACATGGCAGCAGATACCAAACCGTGAGAAATCATCTGCACGATGCCCCCTGCGATACCCAGATCATTGAATATGAAGAAGCCCAGTGTCACAAACCCCATGTGCGCCACGGAAGAATAGGCAACCAGCTTCTTCATGTCGCGCTGCACCATGGCCACCAGGCCCACATAGATCACTGCCACCAGTGAGAAGGCAATCATGAGCCACGCCCATTGGTGCGCTGCATCAGGTGCGATGGGCAGCGAAAAACGCAGAAAGCCATAGGCACCCAGCTTGAGCATGATGGCTGCCAGCACCACGGAGCCTCCGGTAGGAGCTTCGACGTGCACATCGGGCAACCAAGTATGCACAGGCCACATGGGCACCTTCACGGCAAAAGCAGCAAAGAAAGCAAAGAAAAGCAGAGTCTGGGCACGTGCCCCCAGCGGCATGCTCTGCCAGAGCTGAATGTCAAAGCTGCCGCCGGAAACATTGAACAGATACACCAGTGCAACCAGCATCAGAAGCGAGCCTGCCAGGGTATAGAGAAAAAACTTGAAGGCTGCGTAGATGCGGTTCGGCCCACCCCAAATTCCGATGATGAGATACATCGGGATCAGGGTAGCCTCGAAGAACACATAGAACAACATGGCATCCAGTGATGCAAAGACACCGATCATCAATCCACTCAGGATGAGAAAAGCGCCCATGTACTGATTGACACGGCTGGTAATGACCTTCCAGCCGGCAATCACGACAATCACGGTAATGAAAGCCGTCAACAGTACGAACCACAGCGAAATGCCATCCACCCCAAGGTGGTAATTGATGTTGAAGCGTGGAATCCATGGATTGTTTTCCACGAACTGCATGGCTGCAGTGTGCAGGCGGAATCCTGTATAGAGCGGAACAGTGACCGCTAAACTGGCCAGAGACCCCAAGAGCGCCAGCCAACGCACCATGCTCTTGTAGCGATCGGCGCCGAACGCGAGCAGGATGGAGCCGATGACGATGGGCATCCAGATCGATAGGCTTAACAATCCCATTTTGTTCTTTCTCCTTATTTGCCAAGCCAGACGAACCAGGTCATCAGAGCCAGCACGCCCATGATCATGAGGAGCGCATAGTGATAGACATAACCGGTCTGGAGCTTGCGCACCACAGCAGCAATGCCTCCCACCACTTTCCAGGAACCATTGACCACCAATCCATCGATCAAGGTCTGGTCCCCCACCTTCCAGAATCCAGTACCAAGCAGGCGGGCACCGCGCGCAATGATGTTCTCGTTGATCCAGTCAAGGTAGTACTTGTTTTCCAGAATGGTGACAAAGGGCGAGAACAGGGTCTTGAGACGCGCTGCCATCGCATTGTCGAGAATATAGAGGTAATACGCGACTCCCACCCCTGCCACTGTGAGCCAGAAAGGAATGGTGGTCACTGCATGGATGCCCATGGCCCAGGCACCATGGAACTCTTCCCCGAGATGCTCCATGACAGGGTGCTGATGCAGATTGATCTGCGCGATGCCATCGAAGAAATGTCCGAACAGAAGAGGCTGAATTGCGACATAGCCCACAACGACAGAAGGAATCGCCAGCAAAATCAGAGGCAACGTGACCACCCATGGCGACTCATGAGGCTTGGAAGAATGCCCATGAGCATGCGCATCATGCCCATGATGCGCCTCTGGATTGAGGTCATACCGTTCCGGCCCATGAAAAACCAGGAAATACATCCGAAAACTGTAGAGCGCTGTCACGAATACACTCAGAAGTGCCGCCCAGTAGGCAATACCTGCGGCAGGCAAAGTGCTCATGTGTACTGCCTCGATGATGCTTTCCTTCGAATAGAAGCCAGCAAAGAACGGAGTCCCGATCAATGCAAGTGAACCAATCAGAGAAGTGATCCAAGTGATAGGCATGTATTTGCGCAGTCCTCCCATCCAGCGCATATCCTGGTTGTGATGGACACCCATGATTACCGAGCCAGCGCCCAAGAAAAGAAGCGCTTTGAAGAAGGCATGCGTCATCAGATGAAACACTGCCACCGGATAGGCTGAAACACCCAATGCCATGGTCATGTACCCCAACTGCGACAGAGTTGAATACGCCACCACGCGCTTGATATCGTTCTGGATAATTCCCAGAAGTCCCATGAAGAAGGCGGTAATGGCGCCAATGACCAATACAAAGTTGAGGGCTGTATCACTCAACTCATAAAGAGGCGACATGCGCGTCACCATGAAAATACCTGCCGTCACCATGGTGGCTGCGTGGATCAGTGCCGAAATGGGAGTGGGGCCTTCCATGGAATCCGGCAGCCAGATGTGCAAAGGAAACTGTGCCGACTTTCCCATTGCACCGATGAAAAGACAAATGGCAGCCATGGTCGCCACATTCCATCCAACGCCTGGATATGTCTGAACTGCCAAAGTATTGACCTTGGCAAAAAATTCAGTGTAGTTGAATGTACCTGTGTAAGCCAAGATCAGACCGATACCGAGAATGAATCCAAAATCTCCTACTCGGTTTACCAAAAAAGCCTTGAGATTGGCGAAAATTGCCGTCGGCCTCTTGAACCAGAATCCGATCAGCAGATAGGACACCAAGCCTACCGCTTCCCAGCCAAAGAACAGCTGCAGAAAATTGTTGCTCATGACCAGCATGAGCATAGAGAAGGTAAACAGGGAAATGTAGGAAAAGAAACGATCATAGCCGTCGTCATCCTCCATGTAACCCACCGTGTAGATGTGCACCATCAGGGACACGAATGTCACCACACACATCATCATGGCCGTGAGGTTGTCGACCATGAAACCCACCTCCATCTTCAGACCACCAATGTTCATCCATTCGTAGATGGTCTGATTGAAGGTAGCTCCTGCCAGCGTCTGTTTGAATACCAGAACAGACACAACAAAGGAGATAAAAACCCCAGAAATAGCAAGGATTTGGGATGCCTTACGCCCAAGTATATTGCCTCCCAACGCCGTTCCGAAAACCCCGACCAGAATCGACATGACCAAAGGGGCCAACGGCACGATAAGCAGCATATTCAAAGAAAGGCTGGAATTCATGAGTATCACCCCTTCAGTGAATTGAGCACGTCTGCGCTGATGTGCTGTTTGTCATTGCGGAAAACAAGTATCAAGATGGCAAGGCCAATGGCCGACTCTGCCGCAGCCACTGTCAGTATGAAGAATACGAAGATTTGCCCACTGAGATCCCCCCAAAAATGGGAGAAAGTCACGAAGTTGATGTTTACAGCAAGCAACATCAGTTCAATTGCCATCAACAGCACAATCAGATTCTTGCGATTCAGGAAGATGCCAACCACAGACAGGGCGAACAGAATGCCGCCTACCGTCAGGTAATGTCCCACTGTCAATGTCATGCTTTTTTCTCCTCAACGACTGCATCAGACTGCTTGGCATGAGAAGGTGCAGGCAGAGTCACATCCATTTTCAGAATGCGTACGCGATCCGAGGCACGCACACGCACCTGTTCTCCAGGCGACTGATACTTGCTATCCTTGCGTTTACGAAGCGTAAGGGCAATGGCAGCCACCATCGCAACAAGCAACAGAACAGCAGCCCCTTCCACGGGCAAGAGATATTGGGTAAACAACAGCCTCCCCAGCTCTTTGGTATTCGATGCTCCAGGCGGAAGCGGCATGCCATCCGCGCCCCGCATCGGGTTCGGCACAGTTTCATGGAAATTGCCCAAGAGAACAGCCGCCATCTCCGCAATAATGATCACTCCCACCAGTGCAGCAAAGGGAAAATGTGTCCAGAACTTGCTTCTCAAGGCATCGACATTGATGTCGAGCATCATGACGACGAAGAGGAATAGAACCATAACGGCCCCAACGTACACGACAACGAGTGTGATGGAGAGAAACTCCGCCTGAAGCAGCATCCAGATTCCTGACGCCTGGAAAAAGGCCAGAACCAGATAAAGAGCGGCATATACGGGATTGCGGACCGTGATGACACGAAATGCAGCAAAAAGCAGCACCGCGGCAAACACGTAGAAAAGCACAGAGGTGACATCCATGATTATTCGATTCCAATGTATGACTGATCACCGATAGGGTGCATCCGCTGCCTTGTTGGCAGCAATCTGAGTTTCGTACTTGTCACCAACGGCAAGGAGCATTTCCTTGGTGAAATAAAGATCGCCTCGTTTTTCCCCGTGATATTCGAAGATATTTGTCTCTACGATCGAATCGACGGGACAGCTTTCCTCACAGAATCCGCAGAAAATGCATTTCGTCAAATCAATGTCGTACCGTGTCGTACGTCGCGAGCCATCCTCGCGCTGCGCAGATTCAATGGTGATGGCCATGGCAGGACACACGGCTTCGCACAGCTTGCAGGCAATGCAGCGCTCTTCCCCATTTTCATAACGGCGAAGCGCATGCAATCCCCGGAAGCGAGGACTCAGAGGAGTTTTTTCTTCTGGGTACTGAATAGTGAACTTTCCCTTGAGGGCATATCGACCTGTCAAAGCCATACCCTTGAACAGTTCCACAAGCATGAAACTGTGTAGAAAATCCTTGATGGAAAAGCCTGATTGCGACTTGTTCATGACTGCAGACATTTCACTCCCCCGCTCATTTCCAGACGTTCCATGCAGATTGCATCCACAGACCGATGAGCACCAGCCACACCAGCGTGACAGGAATGAAAACCTTCCAGCCCAATCGCATGATCTGATCGTAGCGATAGCGAGGGAACGTTGCCCGGATCCAGATGAACATGCTCACCACAACAAAAATTTTCAGCCCCAGCCATATCCACCCAGGAATGAACCCGAGAAACTGGAAGGGTGGAAGCCAGCCTCCCAGGAACATAACTGCTGCCAAGCTGGAAAAGAGGAGCATGTTGGCATATTCACCCAGGAAGAAAATGGCAAATCCCATGCCCGAATACTCCACCATGTGACCAGCCACAATTTCTGCCTCGCCTTCGACCACATCGAACGGATGTCGATTGGTTTCTGCCACGCCGGAAATCAGATACACCAAGAAGACTGGAAGCAAGGGCAGCCAGTTCCATGAAAGCAGATTCACGCCCTTGTCAGCGAAAATACCTTTCGACTGAGACATGACGATGTCACTGAGGTTCATGCTCCCACTGATCATTAGCACAATGAGCAAACAGAATCCCATGGCTATCTCATAAGACACCATCTGTGCAGATGCTCTCAGCGCCCCCAGGAAAGGATACTTGGAATTGGAAGCCCAGCCGGCCATGATGACGCCATAGACTTCGACAGAAGTGATGGCCATCAGCAGCAGCAGGCCCGCATTGATGTTGGACAATGCCATCTCAGGGCCGAAGGGAACCACTACCCAAGCCGCCAGTGCGGGCATGAAGGCAATGATCGGGCCCAGGTAGTAGATGGCTGTATTTGCGCGATCGGGTCGCAGTACTTCCTTGGTGAGCAGCTTGAGCGCATCCGCGAATGGCTGAAACAACCCTGCAGGGCCCACCCGATTGGGTCCAAGACGAACCTGCATGAACCCCAGAAGACGACGCTCCCAGTAAGTGAGATAAGCCACGCAGATCAGCAATGGCAACACCACTACAACAATCTTGATCAGTGCCCACAGCACTGGCCATGCGAGCGTCATCCACCAGTTGGCCTGCACCAACCCTTGTCCAGCCGAAAAAATGGCATCGATCATGCGTTGCCTCCTTGATGCTGCCGAGCAGCACGCGCATCTGCTGTTGCCTGCAGTGAAGGTGCACGACGCACGATCCCGTCAAGCTGATAAATGGATGCCACCACTGGAGCTGCCTGCGCCTGATTCACGGTGATGGTTGCATCAGTGGCATTGTCCAGCAGATGATCCACAACTCCTTCATGGTCATCTCGCACGCCGTCGATGGATGTCAGTACAGCGTGGCTCGACTCCATGTCAAATCCTGAAAGATTCAGCATGTTGCCAAGTACGCGCAAGACTTTCCAAGCAGGACGCGTTTCACCTGCCGGTTTGACGACAGCATGGAATCCCTGCACACGCCCTTCGGTATTTACAAAACTACCAGAGGTTTCGGTAAATGGGCTCACTGGCAACAGCACATCGCTGAAAGCCATGTTGGACTTGAAAGGGCTCATGGTGACAACCATGTCGACGTTTTCGAGCTGTTGCGCTGCCCGAGCTCCCAAGACACTGTCGAATTCAGGCTCTGTGTGAAGAAGCAGAAGCCCCTTCACTTGTCCCTGCAGCATTTCTGCTGCGTTCAGCCCGTCGGCCACAGGCTGGGCTCGTACCAGTTGGGCACCCACCGTATTGGACGCTTCTCCAAGGAAACCTAGCGTTGCACCTGTTTCCTTCGCAATCCATTGCGCGAGTGCGTGCAGCGCAGAGGCCTGTTCATGATGAACTGCGGCATTCCCGAGAAGAACAGCCTTGTTCGCCCCATTGAGAAGGGCACGAGCAATATCTGTGGCTTCCAGCCCGAATTCTGCTTCCACAGGTGGTTGGATGCCGCGCTCCGAAGCCACGGCAGCAGCAATACCAGCCAAGGCCAATGTCCATTGAACGGCAGGAGCTTCCAGGCTCGCATGCATAGGCATGGCCCAGTCGAAACGCTCCTCGTTCAACGCCATGATCTGTGCACCATGACGGGCCGCCTGACGAATCCGCTGTGCCAGCAAGGGATGGTCCTTGCGAAGATGGCTGCCTACAATCAATACCCGATCCAGACCGTTGAGCGCAGCGATAGGCATACCCAGCCAGCGAATCTTGCCATGCTGATCAGAAAAATCCGCACAACGCAATCGGGTGTCGATGTTATCGCTTCCCATCTGACGCAAAAGACGTGTCGCGAGAGCGAGCTCTTCCAGCGTGCTGTGAGGACTCAAGAGTGCCCCCAGACCACGCCCTGTATGCTCCTCTTGAATGTGTTTCATTCCATTGGCTACGTATTCAAGCGCAGTCTGCCAATCCACCTCATGCCATTCGCCTCCTTGCTTGATCATGGGCGAAGTGAGGCGTTCCGAAGAATTCAAGGATTCATAGCTGAAACGATCACGATCGGCAATCCAGCATTCATTCACTGCTTCATTTTCGAAGGGAACTACGCGCATGACCTGATTATTCTTGACCTGAATGATCAGATTTGCCCCAGTAGAATCATGCGGGCTGACCGAACGACGGCGTCCCAGCTCCCATGTCCTTGCATGATACCGAAAAGGCTTGCTGGTAAGTGCACCGACAGGACAGATGTCAATCATATTGCCTGAGAGTTCGGAATCCACCGTGGCGCCCACGAAAGTCTCGATCTCAGAATGCTCGCCACGATGACTCATGCCGAGTTCCATCTGACCCGCAATTTCCTGGCCAAACCGCACACATCGCGTGCACTGAATGCAGCGGCTCATTTCCGCCATGGAAATCAAAGGACCCACATCCTTGGCTCGAACGACACGCTTTTCCTCTTGATAACGAGAGCCGTTGCCACCGTATCCAACCGCCAGATCCTGCAGCTGACATTCGCCCCCCTGGTCGCAAATTGGGCAATCCAAGGGATGGTTGATCAAGAGAAACTCCATCACAGCCTTCTGAGCCTTGATGGCCTTGTCGCTCTTGGTGCGAACAATCATGCCTTGTGCTACTGGTGTGGCGCATGCCGGAACTGCCTTGGGCATCTTCTCCACATCCACCAGACACATACGACAGTTGGCAGCGATGCTCAGCTTCTTGTGATAACAGAAATGCGGAATATAGGTACCTGCCTGTTCAGCCGCATGCATGACCATGCTGCCTTCTTTGACTTCTACCTTTTTACCATCGAGTTCAATTTCAACCATGGATATTCACTCGTCAAATATAGGTCGGCACCATGCAGTGCTTATGTTCCACGTGATATGCGAATTCATCACGGAAATGCTTAAGCATTCCACGCACAGGCATAGCCGCCGCATCCCCCAGCGCACAGATCGTCCGCCCCTGAATATTGGAGGCGACAGAGTCCAGCAATTCCAGATCTTCCTGACGACCCAGACCGTTTTCAATACGGTCCACGACGCGCCATAGCCAACCAGTTCCCTCACGACATGGCGTGCACTGCCCACAGGATTCGTGCATATAGAAGTAGGAGAGCCGCTGCAGCGATTTGACCATGCACCGGCTGTCATCCATCACGATCACAGCGCCCGATCCCAGCATCGATCCGGCCTTGGAAATGGAGTCATAGTCCATGGTGCAATCCATGATCACATCAGCCGGCAACACGGGCGCGGAAGACCCACCAGGAATGACAGCCTTTAGCTTGCGCCCTGTACGTACCCCACCTGCAAGATCGAGCAGTTTCGAAAAGGGGGTTCCCATAGGAACCTCATAGTTCCCCGGCAGATTGACATCACCCGAAACGGAGTAGATCTTGGTACCGCCATTATTGGGCTTGCCACACTCCAGATAAGCTTGACCACCGTGACGGATGATCCACGGTACAGCTGCAAATGTCTCAGTATTGTTGATGGTAGTGGGCTTCCCGTACAAACCAAAACTGGCTGGGAAAGGCGGCTTGAATCGCGGCTGCCCCTTTTTGCCTTCCAGGGATTCCAGCAGGGCCGTTTCCTCTCCGCAGATGTAGGCACCAAATCCATGATGGGCATGCAGCTGGAAGTTGAAGGTACTGCCCAGGATATTCTGTCCCAAATAGCCTGCTTCGCGTGCCTCACGAAGAGCTTCCTCGAAACGATCGTAAACCTGAAAAATTTCCCCGTGGATGTAGTTGTACCCTACTCCGATCCCCATCGCAAAAGCAGCAATCGCCATGCCTTCGATCACGATGTGCGGGTTGTACATGAGGATATCGCGATCCTTGCAGGTACCTGGCTCACCTTCATCGGAATTGCACACGAGGTATTTCTGCCCAGGAAACTGACGTGGCATGAAACTCCACTTCAGTCCAGTGGGAAAACCGGCACCACCACGTCCGCGCAGCGAAGACTCTTTGACGGTGGAAATCACCTGATCTTGAGTCATTCCTTCGCCGCCGTCCATGCCCAATACCTTGCGCAGGGCCTGATATCCGCCGCGCTGGATGTAATCCTGCAGATGCCAGTTCCGACCATCCAGATCCTTATAGATCTGAGGATCAATATGACGTCCATGGAAACAGGTATCCGCACCGGAGGCGGCAAATCGAGACAGTACTTCTTGCACCGACATTACTTGGCCTCCGACTGCTTGAGTTCTTCCACCAGTGCCGAAAGCCGCTCGGCAGACATGAAGCTGCACATGGAGCGATCATTGACCAGCATTACCGGTGCATCCGCACAGGCACCCAGACATTCGCAATGCTGCAGGGTGAACATTCCATCGGGAGTGGTTTCTCCATCCTTGATGCCCAGCGTGTCCTCAAGGTGCTTGAGTGCCTTGCCCCCATCTCGCAGCTGACACGGAAGATTGGTACACACATTGAACTTGTACTTACCAACAGGACGCTGGTTGTACATGTTGTAGAACGTCGTGACCTCATGAACCGCCATGCAAGGCATGTCCAAATAAGAGGCCACTTCGGCCTCGCTTTCCGGAGACACGTGACCCAACTCCTGCTGGACGATGGCAAGACACCCCATGACTGCAGATTGCTTTTGGTCCGGCGGATACTTGCTCACTTCCTGGGCAAAGCGATTCTTGATAGTTTCGGAAATCATCTATCAATTTCTCCAAACACGATATCCAACGTACCGATGATGGCCACGGCATCTGCCAGCATATGCCCACGCGTAAGCTCATCGAAAGCGGAAAGATGAACATATCCCGGTGGACGGATTTTCATGCGATAGGGCTTGTTGGCACCATCACTCACGAGATAGATCCCGAATTCACCCTTTGGATGCTCCACTGCGGCGTAGGCCTCGCCCTCGGGAACATGGAACCCTTCGGAGAAGAGCTTGAAGTGATGGATCAAATCCTCCATATTGCTCTTCATGTCGGTTCGCGACGGAGGAGCAATCTTGTGATTTTCGGTAATCACAGGGCCAGGATGAGCACGCAGCCAATCCACGCACTGCTTGATGATGCGATTGGACTCACGCATTTCCTGCACACGGACCAGATACCGGTCATAGCTATCCCCCGTCACACCGACTGGAATATCGAAATCCACCTGTGCATAGGCGTCATACGGCTGTTTCTTGCGCAGATCCCATGCCACACCGGATCCACGAAGCATGGGCCCTGTCATGCCCAGATTCATGGCACGCTCGGCGCTCACGACACCAATACCCACAGTACGCTGCTTCCAAATGCGATTGTCGGTCAGCAGAGTCTCATACTCATCCACGCACTTGGGGAAACGAGCAGTGAAATCCTCAATGAAATCAAGCAGGCTCCCTTCACGGGCGGCATTGAATTTCTGCAGTGCCTGATTGCTCCGTACCTTGCTGGGCGCAAGCTTGGACATACTGTCCGGCAAATCACGATACACCCCACCTGGGCGAAAATATGCGGCATGCATGCGCGCGCCCGATACTGCTTCATACATATCAAGCAGGTCTTCGCGTTCCCGGAAGGTATAGATGAGAATTGTCGAACTGCCACAATCATTGCCGTGCGAACCGAGCCACATCAAATGGTTGAGCAGCCTGGTGATCTCGGAGAACATCACCCGGATGTACTGAGCCCTGAGGGGCACCTCAACTCCAAGCAACTTCTCTACCGCAAGACAATAAGCGTGCTCATTGCACATCATGGAGACGTAATCGAGACGATCCATGTAGGGGAGGGTTTGCAGAAAGGTCTTGTTTTCGGCAAGCTTTTCGGTAGCACGATGCAGAAGACCGATATGCGGATCTGCACGCTGCACCACTTCCCCATCCAGCTCCAGCACCAGACGCAACACACCATGTGCCGCCGGGTGCTGCGGTCCGAAATTCAATGTGTAATTCTTAATCTCAGCCATACTAGCTCCCCTCACACCTCAATGGAGGCCGCCGTAGTTGTCCTCACGGATGATGCGAGGCGTGATTTCACGAGGCTCAATGGAAACAGGTTGGTAGACAACGCGCTTCTGCTCAGGGTCATACCGCATTTCCACATATCCAGAAAGCGGAAAATCCTTACGGAAAGGATGACCGATGAATCCATAATCCGTCAGGATACGCCGCAAATCCGGATGCCCCTCAAAAACAATACCAAAAAGGTCGAACGCCTCGCGCTCGAACCAATTGGCAGCGCTCCAGACATCCACCACAGAAGAAACAAGGGGCATCGCATCATCCTGCGCATAGACCTTGACACGAAGACGCTGATTGAGACTGATGGAAAGCAGATGAAGTACCACGCAGAACCGACGAGATTCCCGCACTTCCTGACGATATTCAGAGTAGTCAACCCCACACAGATCAACCAGAATCTCGAACTGAAGACCCTGCGCGTCACGCAATACGCGGCACACCTCAAGATAATGCGAGGCATTGACCTCGATCGTCAGCTCCCCATGCTCCTGATGAAAAGACTCGACTGCAGAAGACGCCAACGTCTTCTTGAGCACACCAGCCAGAGCTTCGATATCGACTGCATAATCGGCCATGATCTCCCCTTCAGACACGAGCAATTGTGTTGGTGCGACGGATCTTCTGCTGCAACTGAAGAATACCGTAGATCAACGCCTCCGCCGTAGGAGGACACCCTGGAACGTACACATCCACAGGAACCACCCGATCACAACCACGCACCACAGAATAACTGTAGTGATAGTACCCACCGCCATTGGCACAGGAACCCATGGAAAGAACCCAACGCGGCTCAGCCATCTGGTCATACACCTTGCGCAAGGCAGGCGCCATTTTGTTGCACAGAGTACCCGCCACGATCATCAAATCGGATTGGCGTGGAGAGGCACGAAATACCTCGGAACCAAATCGAGCGATGTCATAGCGTGCAGCGGCAGCATGCATCATTTCCACCGCACAACACGCAAGACCAAAGGTCATCGGCCAAATCGACCCAGTCTTGGCCCAGTTCGCCACCGCGTCATAGCTGGTGGTGATGAACCCTTCTTTGAAAACACCTTCTAGCGACATGCAAGTCTCCTAAAAACTTGCGGCCCACTTCTCACGCCTCGACACGAGAGCACGCCACAGGCTTTCGTCATTCCCAGTTGAGAGCACCCTTTTTCCACTCGTAGACGAAGCCCACGAGCAAGATCCCCAGGAACACCATGGCCGCCCAGAACGCCGTCGGACCCAATTCCTTGAGCGCAGCAGCCCACGGAAAGAGGAACGCAACCTCAAGATCAAAAAGAATGAATAGGATGGCAACCAGATAGTAACGCACATCAAATTTCATGCGCGCATCTTCGAATGCCTCAAAACCGCACTCGTATGGAGAGTTTTTTGCAGGATCGGGTCGATGCGGACCCAATGCAGACCCCAGCCCCAACGTCACGCCCCCTGCAACAAGGCCAACGACGATAAAAAGAAGTACCGGGAGATATTGAGAGAGATCCATTTTGCACAGCCATTCTGGCGTGAAGCCAATATTGAATCCTGGTGCCGTCGGCGAGACTCGAACTCGCACAGCTTTCGCCACTACCCCCTCAAGATAGCGTGTCTACCAATTCCACCACGACGGCAAGTTTGCACCAGAGTGAAAACTTTATGGCTTATCTGGATCAGCCATAAAGTATAACCGCATATTTGACTTCTTTGAGTCTTGATGTGATTTTTTTACATCACATCTGCATGTGCGGCAATCAGCGCGAGGCTGACGCAGCAGGCTTGCTGCTGGTGCGTGATTGTACCAAAGAAGCGTCCGCTTTTTCGGCGGAAGCAGGACTCATTCCCGGTACGAGACTGCCTGGCTGGACCTGCGATGCCACAGGAGCGGGTACCGGAGCAGATGCGGACTGTGCCGCGGCGGGCAGGCCACTGAGCACACTGCCGCCAGCTGCACCGCCTCGCAAATTACCAAAATAGGCCAGCACAAGAGTAACTACAAAGAAGATTGTCGCCAAGACCGCCGTGGATCGGGACAGAAAGTTGGCACTACCGCTGGCGCCGAACAGGCTCCCGGATGCGCCACTTCCAAACGCGGCTCCCATGTCTGCACCTTTGCCGTGCTGCATGAGAATGAGACCGATCATCGCCAATGCGGAAAGGATCTGGATCACCAACAGGATGTTGAGAAGGAAATGCATAGAAGAATCTGGAAATGAACAAGGCCCTGCGCTGCGCGCGAGGGCCGATTGATGAAGCGAATTTTACTCTGCGGCACGCACAATCGCGAGAAAATCTGCCGACTTGAGTGAAGCACCGCCGATCAGACCACCGTCGATGTCTGGCTGTGCCAGGAGTTCTGCCGCATTGGCGGGATTCATGCTGCCACCATACAGAAGGCGGATGCGGTCAGCCCGGTCAGTCGCTGCACGCAGCTGGGCACGAAGGATGGCATGCACCTTCTGCGCTTGCTCGGGAGTCGCAGTCTTGCCTGTGCCTATGGCCCAGATGGGCTCGTAGGCCACGACGACCTCACTGATGCAACGTCCCAGGAGATGAATGACGGCAGACAGCTGGCGCTTGACGACGAAGTCGGTCATGCCCTCTTCCTTCTCTGCCAGGCTTTCACCCACACAGACGATCGGAGTGATGCCGGCAGTGAGGGCTCGCTGCGCCTTGATGGCGACATGGGTATCGGTTTCAGCCTGATGCTGACGGCGCTCGCTGTGCCCCACGATGGCGTAGCGCACCCCGAAGTCTCGAAGCATGGCAGCTGAGACATCACCGGTATAGGCCCCTGATTCATGTGACGAAACATTCTGAGCTCCCAGCGCGATGACAGACTGCCCCCCGAGAAGCCCCTGCACCTGAGACAGATATGGAGATGGCACGCAGATGGCCACGTCACAGGAAGGATTGCCCACTCCTGCGCACAGTTCACGAACCAGCTGTTCGTTGGCCGAAAGGCTCCCGTTCATCTTCCAATTGCCGGCAATGAGTTTTTTCATGTCGCTGTGTTCTCTCTTGTTACCACGTCAATACGATTTTTCCGATATGTCGGTTTGATTCCATGAGGGCATGTGCCGCTGCAGCCTCTGCAGCAGGGAAAGTGGCAAACACCGTCGGCTTGATGGCACCGCATTCGATGAGCGGCCACACCGTTTCTCGCAGACGATGTGCAATGGCACGCTTGAATTCCACCGAGCGCGGCCTGAGCGTGGAGCCCGTGATGGTGAGGCGGCGCATGAGCACCTTGGCTGCATTGAAATCAGCCTGCGTTCCTCCCTGAATGGCGATGATGACCAGACGGCCGTCTTCTGCCAGACAGTCGACTTCGCGAGCCACATAGGCTCCAGCCACCATGTCCAGAATCACATCGACACCCGCTCCTTGAGTCAAGGTACGGACTTCCTGAGAAAAATCCTGTGTCTTGTAATTGATGGCTGCGTCGGCACCCAATTCCAGGCAGGCATGGCATTTGTCGTCACTGCCGGCAGTCGCAATGACTTGCGCGCCCATCGCCTTGGCCATCTGGATGGCTGTGACACCAATACCGCTGGTGCCTCCCTGAACGAGCAGTGTCTCCCCCGCCTCAAGATGGCCACGATCGAAGACATTGCTCCAAACGGTGAAGAAGGTTTCCGGAAGACTCGCCGCCTGGATCATGTCCAGCCCTTTCGGCACGGGCAGGCACTGAGCCGCAGGGGCTACGCAGTATTGCGCGTACCCACCTCCAGCCACCAGGGCACACACCTGATCTCCCATGGCTATCTCAGCCGATTGCATGGCAGCCTTGTCGCCTGCCACGATCTCGCCTGCGACTTCCAGACCTGGCAGATCGGAAGCCCCTGGAGGGACGGGATAACGCCCTTTGCGCTGCAACACATCGGGACGGTTCACGCCAGATGCCGCCACCCGAATGAGCACCTCCCCTTCCCCGGGGACGGGGATGGGAAGGTCCACGAGTTGCAACACATCAGGAGCACCGTATTCACGAATGGCAATGGCCTTCATCATGGCGTGTGCTCCGATTGCATCAGGATTGGGGTTGCTGAGGCTGCTGCTCGCCTGCATGGCGAGCCCCACCGTTGCCGTTGCCACGATCGAAGCGGTCTCCGCGATCTCCGCGTTCGGAACGACCGCTGCCCTCGGGACGCTCCAGAAGCGCCTTCATGGACAGCTTGATGCGCCCCTTGTCGTCGGTTTCGAGCGCCTTGACACGCACCACCTGCCCTTCGTGCAGATAGTCACTGACCTTTTCCACGCGCTCATGCGCGATCTGGCTGATATGGAGCAGGCCATCCTTGCCAGGCAGTACATTGACCAGCGCACCGAAATCCAGGATCTTGACCACGGGACCTTCGTAGACCTTGCCCACCTCGACTTCGGCAGTGATCTGCTCGATGCGACGCTTGGCCTCTTCGGCCCGGGCGGTGTCGGTGCTGGCGATGGTGATGGTGCCATCTTCCGCAATGTCGATCTGGGTTCCGGTTTCTTCGGTCAGCTGGCGAATGGTTGCTCCACCCTTGCCGATGACGTCACGAATCTTTTCAGGATTGATCTTGAGGGTGTACAGACGAGGCGCAAATTCGGACACTTCGGAACGTGCCTCCCCCATGGCAGCCTGCATCTTGCCCAGGATGTGCATGCGCGCTTCCTTGGCCTGGGCCAGTGCCACCTGCATGATTTCCTTGGTGATGCCCTGGATCTTGATGTCCATCTGCAGAGCCGTGACACCATCGGTGGTACCAGCTACCTTGAAGTCCATGTCACCCAGGTGATCTTCATCGCCCAGGATATCGGTCAGGACGGCAAAGCGGTTGTCTTCCTTGATCAGCCCCATGGCGATGCCTGCCACGTGTGCCTTCATGGGAACCCCTGCATCCAGCAGGCTCAGACAACCACCGCACACGGACGCCATGGAGGAAGACCCGTTGGATTCGGTGATTTCCGACACCACGCGGATGGTGTAGGGAAACTCGTCCTTGCTGGGCAGACATGCCAGCAGGGCGCGCTTGGCCAGACGGCCATGACCGATTTCGCGGCGCTTGGTGCTGCCCATGCGCCCCACTTCGCCCGTGGCGAAGGGAGGCATGTTGTAGTGGAAGAGGAAGCGGTCTTCGTATTCGCCTGCCAGGGCATCGATGCGCTGTGCATCACGCTCGGTGCCGAGTGTGGTCACGACCAGTGCCTGGGTTTCACCACGGGTAAACAGGGCGGAGCCATGGGTGCGCGGCAGCACGCTGCTGCGGATTTCGATGGGGCGCACGGTACGTGTGTCGCGGCCATCGATGCGGGGCTCACCGGCCAGGATCTGGCCGCGCACGATGCGGGCTTCCAGCTCGAACAGCAGGTTGTCGACCTTGACCTCGTCGAAAGCCACGCCTTCGGCTGTCAGGTCTGCCTTGACGGCCGCATAGGCTTCACGCAGAGCCTGGGTTCGTGCCTGCTTGCTGCGGATCTGGTAAGCCGCATGCACCTTGTCGGAAGCCAGGGCATTGACCTTTGCAATGAATGCCTCGTTCTTGGCTTCGGGCTGCCAGTCCCACATGGGCTTGCCGGCTTCGCGCACGAGTTCATGGATGGCATTGATAGCAATCTTGCCTTGCTCATGCCCGAACACGACAGCACCCAGCATGACATCTTCGGAAAGTTGCTGCGCCTCGGATTCCACCATCAGCACGGCGGTTTCGGTGCCTGCCACCACGAGGTCGAGCTTGCTGTTCTTGCGCTGCGTCTGTCCAGGGTTGAGCACATATTCGCCGTTGATGTAACCGACGCGCGCTGCACCGATGGGGCCGTTGAAGGGAATGCCGGAAATGGCGAGCGCTGCACTCACCCCGATCAGGGCTGCGATGTCGGCATCCACTTCAGGATTGAGAGACACCGTGTGGACCACCACATGCACTTCGTTGTAAAAACCCTCGGGAAACAGCGGACGGATCGGGCGGTCGATGAGACGGCTCGTGAGCGTTTCGAGTTCGCTGGGCTTGGCTTCGCGCTTGAAGAAGCTGCCCGGAATCTTGCCTGCCGCATAGGTCTTTTCGATGTAGTCGACGGTCAGGGGAAAGAAATCCTGACCCGGCTTGGCGTTCTTGGAGCCGACCACCGTGGCGAGCACGACGGTGTCATCGATGTTGACCAGCACGGCCCCGCTGGCCTGACGGGCAATTTCACCGGTCTCGAGGGTGACGGTATGTTGCCCCCACTGGAAAGTTTTGGTGACTTTATTGAAGATGGACATGGTTTTCTCCTGAAACAAAGGAGCACCCTGCAGCACACGATGCCATTCCATCGATGCCGATCGGTTGTCGATGCATCCATGGAATGACACAGCTTCGAGCTGACAAAGAACCCCTGAAAAAACAAAACGCCTGAGGGATGGACATCTCTCAGGCGTCTCTTGCCGGATTGCGCTTACTTGCGCAGGCCCAGTTTGGCGATGAGTGCCAGATAGCGGTCGGCATCCTTGGACTTGAGGTAGTCGAGGAGCTTGCGACGGCGGCTCACCATGCGCAGAAGACCGCGACGACCATGATGGTCCTTGGTATGCTGCTTGAAGTGAGGCGTCAGTTCATTGATGCGTGCGGTCAGCAGGGCCACTTGCACTTCGGGACTGCCAGTATCGTTGGCACTGCGAGCGTTATCGGTGATAACGGCGATTTTGTCGACCATGGAATTTCCTTGGAATCATCAGACTTGCGCTATGGGCCGGATTGCCCACGCGTGTACTTTTGCGCACGTGCCGCATGACAAGCATGCAAAAGCTTTGCGAGTATAGCTGATCCACACAGGGAGAACAAGAACGGTGCACCGCGGTGGCTATGGCCCCTGCACCTTCCCTGGGTCACGGCAGAACAGGCGCCATGTCCAGCCCCCAGCGGGGGCGCACGTCGAAGGCATAGTTTTTTGCAGGCTGCGCCAGCCCCCGCTGCAGCCGCATGGCGGCCGCCAGCGCGATCATGGCTCCATTATCGGTACACAGATGCAGCTCGGGATAGTGCACACGCACTCCCTTGGCGGCGCAGGCAGCCCCAAGCTGCGCCCGCAGGCTGGCATTGGCACCGACTCCGCCCGCCACGACCAGGCGATTCATACCCGTGCGGGCAAGCGCAGCCATGGCCTTTTTCGTCAACACTTCCACGATGGCGGCCTGCGTGCTGGCCGCGATGTCTGCACGCATCCGAGAGGACAGAGGAGCATGCCTGCGGACCTGGGTCAGAACAGCCGTCTTGAGTCCAGCAAAGGAAAAATCGAGATCGCCACTGTGCAGGAGCGGCCGAGGCAAGGCAACGGCCGATGGGTCGCCCGCCTCCGCCAATCGGCCCAGTTCAGGCCCTCCTGGATAGGGAAGCCCCAGCAGTTTGGCAGACTTGTCGAATGCCTCGCCCGCTGCATCGTCAATGGTTTCGCCGAGCAAGGTGTAACGCCCTACTCCCTCGACATGCATCAGCTGGGTATGCCCCCCGGAAACCAGCAGAGCCACGAATGGAAATTCTGGAGGATCTGCACTGAGGAAGGGAGAGAGCAGATGGCCTTCGAGATGATGAACACCCCACACAGGCCGATCGAGGGCTGCCGCAAGACTGCAGGCGGCTCCTGCACCCACAAGAAGCGCCCCAGCCAGCCCCGGTCCCTGGGTATAGGCAACCACGTCCACGGATTCCAGTGTCTGGCCTGCAGCTGCCATGACCTGCCTCACGAGAGGCACGACTCGGCGGATGTGGTCGCGGCTGGCGAGCTCGGGAACCACTCCTCCATAGGCACGGTGCATGTCGATCTGACTGTGAAGGGCGTGGGCAAGGAGGCAGGGAATGTCTGCATCTGCCTGCGTCTGGACCAGTGCCACTCCAGTTTCATCACAGGAAGATTCGATGCCAAGAACCAACATGGAAGAATGCTTTCGAAGAGGAGGAATCAAGGTGTCATTGTGCCGCTTCCTGCACGGTCCTGCCGAGAGGATGACGACCGCACCATGGCCATGCGATCATGGTCCGCGCACTCCATGCGCACCGAAAACGAAAAAGCCCGAACCAAGGGTACGGGCTTTGACGCAGACCATGAAGTGGTGGGTGTTGACGGGGTCGAACCGCCGACCTACGCCTTGTAAGGGCGCCGCTCTACCAACTGAGCTAAACACCCACTTGTGTGATCCTGGCTCAGTTAAGGGCGTCTTTGAGACCCTTGCCTGGGCGGAATCTGGGGATTCTAGCAGCCTTTATGTTGATCTGAGCCCCGGTGCGCGGGTTTCTTCCTGTGCGTGCGGCGCGCTTGCCCACCGCAAAGGTGCCAAATCCCACCAGAGACACGGCGCCCCCCTTTTTGAGGGTAATGCGAACTGCCTCCAGTGTGGCATCCAGCGCACGCGTGGCGGTGGCCTTGGACAGATCGGCCTCCTTGGCGATATGCTCAATCAGTTCTGCTTTGTTCACGACGATTCCCCAGATTTGGTAAACGTTTTTTCTGACAGGGAGATACTATACCGTCAAAACACGGGAGGCTTGCGCCCTGCTGCGCAGGGGTTCAGCCTGCGCCGATCAGAGGCCGGCTCCTGAATGGGAGAGCTATTGTAAAAGCAATCGCATGGGCGCCCGGCAGAGGTTGCGAGAGATGCTATGTCCGGCCGGAAGTGCACAGGATGTGCGTCAGCGCCTGGTCGATGGCGGTGCCAAGACTTTCCGTGGTCCCCGTTCCGCCCAGATCCGGGGTCAGACAGCCTGGTTGCCGCGCCTTCAGAACCGCATCGATGGCTCGCAGAATGGCATCGTGAGCGGGGCGATGCCCCAGGAAATCGAGCATCATGGCGCCAGCCCATATCTGTCCAATGGGATTGGCCACTCCTCTGCCGGCGATGTCGGGTGCAGAACCGTGCACGGGCTCGAAGAGTGAAGGGTAGCGACGCGTAGGATTGAGGTTGGCACTCGGAGCGATGCCGATAGTGCCCGTACAGGCCGGCCCCAGATCGCTCAGGATGTCACCGAACAGGTTGCTGGCCACCACGACATCGAAGAACTCGGGGCGCTGGACGAAATGGGCTGTCAGGATGTCGATATGGAACTTGTCGACGACGACGTCCGGATACTGTCCTGCCATGGCTGCCACACGCTCATCCCAATAGGGCATGGTGATGGCGATGCCATTGGACTTGGTGGCACTGGTGAGATGCCGACGGGGGCGTGACTGTGCCAGCTCGAAGGCAAATCGCAGCACGCGATCGACGCCCACGCGGGTCATGACCGTTTCCTGCATGACCATCTCGCGCTCGGTGCCCTCGAACATGCGCCCACCGATCGCCGAATACTCGCCCTCGGTGTTTTCGCGCACGATCAGCATGTCGATCTCGCCGGGCTGTCGCGGCGTACCATCGCGACGCACAACGGGAGCCGTAATGCCTGGCATGAGACGTGCTGGACGCAGATTGATGTACTGGTCGAATTCACGTCGGAAAAGAAGCAGTGACTCCCAGAGCGAGATGTGGTCCGGAATTTTGTCGGGCCACCCGACCGCACCGAAATACAGCGCATCGTAGCCAGAGAGCTGCTGCTTCCAGTCAGGAGGCAGCATGCAGCCATGACGCTCGTAATAAGGCCAGCAGGCGAAGTCGAAGATATCGAACTGCAGGGATACCCCCAGGTGCACTGCTGCCGTTCTGAGAATTCGAAGCCCCTGGGGCATGACTTCCTGGCCGATGCCATCTCCGGCAATGACGGCAATGCGTTGGGGGTTCATGGCGTCACGGGCTCCAGTGGACAGGCTGCAGATCTGTCCTGGTCAATGTGCACGGGCACGAATTTCGGGAACTGCACGGCGCATGTAGTAGACCATGGACCAGACGGTGAGCACCACAGCTACCCAGAGCAGCCAGGTTCCCCATGCATGGGTATCGATCATTCCGCCAAGCAGACGTCCGTCATAAAGGAGCAGAGGGATGGCGATCATCTGGACCGTGGTCTTGAGCTTGCCGATCATGTGCACGGCCACACTGCGCGAGGCCCCGATCTGTGCCATCCATTCGCGCAGGGCAGTGATGGCGATTTCGCGGCCGATGATGATCAAGGCCGCAAACACATCGGCGCGCTGCAGATGCACGAGCATGAGGATGCTGGCACAGACAAGAAACTTGTCGGCCACTGGATCAAGGAAAGCGCCGAACGCCGATGTCTGGTTCAGGCGACGCGCAAGAAACCCATCGAGCCAGTCCGTAATAGCAAAGAGCACAAAAAGAAGCGCAGCCGCCAAATTCTGCAGATGCGGTGCCATCGGCAGATAGAAGACACCCATCAGCAGCGGTATGGCCGCGATCCGCGTCCAGGTGAGGATGGTGGGTATGGTGAAAAACATGGCAGATCACTGAAACGAAACGGCTCCGATCCGGAGCATGTTCGTCGGGTATTGTGGCATGGTTTGCAAGGGACGCGCAGCGGCCCTCCCGGAAGCTCAGTGCAATGCGCGATAGATCTGCCCCGCCAGCTCGTGGGAGATGCCTTCGACGGTAGCCAGATCCTCCTCGGAGGCACGCGAGACGCCGGCCACTCCGCCGAAACGCTGCAGGAGCCGCGCACGACGCTTGGGCCCCACGCCTGGAATATCTTCGAGACGGCTGGCTCCCGTGCGCACGCGCGCACGCTTGGCGCGCATGCCGGTAATGGCAAATCGGTGCGCCTCGTCACGAATCTGCGCCACGAGCATCAGCGCAGCGGAATCACGGCCCAGCCAGATTTTCTCGCGCCCATCCGCGAACACCAGTTCTTCGAGTCCTACCTTGCGCCCCTCCCCCTTTTCGACCCCGACAATGCGGGAAAGACTGATGCCCAGTTCGCTGAACACTTCACGTGCGACCGAGACCTGTCCCTTGCCCCCATCGATGAGCACGATGTCAGGCCAGCGCGGCGCCGTACTCCCTGCAGACTCTGCCCCGGAGGTGTCCGGCGTGACGGAGAGCGCGGTGTCGTGCCCCTGCTCCGCCATTTTTCCATAGCGGCGCTGAAGGACCTGGCGCATGGCGGCATAGTCGTCGCCCGGGGTGATGTCCCGAATGGTGTAGCGGCGGTACTGTGCTGGCTGCATGGCATGCTGCGCAAAGACCACGCACGAGGCCTGTGTGGCCTCTCCTGCCGTGTGGGAAATGTCAAAGCATTCGATGTGCAGGCTGTCCATGTCGTCGATGTCAAGCTCAAGCGCTTCGACCAGAGCCCGGGTGCGCGCCTGCTGCGATCCT
This sequence comes from Allobrachymonas sp., assembly GCF_041912815.1. Lineage (NCBI taxonomy): Bacteria > Pseudomonadati > Pseudomonadota > Betaproteobacteria > Burkholderiales > Comamonadaceae > Allobrachymonas > Allobrachymonas sp. The sequence goes on from NZ_JAYRLV010000001.1 coordinate 212,720, forward strand.
TCCTCTGCCAGGAGTCTGGTCAACTGGAGGGCTGCATTCTGTTCGGCCATCTGCAGCCATACGCGCCGATGCTCACGAGGCTGATGCACCAGCTGAATGCGATGCCCTGCCTCCTTCTGCAAGGCTGCCGCCAGCCCCTTGTCCAGGGGAACACTGGTGAGCAGGAGGGGTGGAATATCGGTTCCCAGATAGTGCTGGGCCACGAAGGCCTCGAGAATGAGCTGTTCCAGCGACGGGGCGTCCTCTTGCGCCCGATCCCCGTCACCCGCAGCGGCGTGTTCGGGCTGATGCACCCGTGCCGCATCGTCGAGCTGCGAGGGAAAGTAGGCATGGTCGCCCAGATGACGCCCTCCGCGCACCATGGCCAGATTGACACAGGCCTTGCCGCCCTGCACCCTGACGGCCAGGATGTCGGCATCCTTGTCCGACCGTGTGTCCTCGACCGCTTGCTGATGGAGAACATTGCTCAGAGCGGCGATCTGATCGCGCAGCTCGCCTGCGTGCTCGAATTCCAGGCGTGCAGAATGGGCCTGCATGCGTTCCTGCAACTGTTGCAGCAGGGTATCGGTGGCCCCTTCGAGAAACTCGATGGCATGGGCCACATCGCGGGCATAGGTTTCCTCGTCGATCAGGCCGACACAGGGACCGCTGCACCGCTTGATCTGATAGAGCAGACAGGGGCGCACGCGATTGCCGAAGACGGAATCCTCGCAGGTGCGCAGACGAAAGACCTTCTGCAGCAACTGGATGGTTTCCTTGACAGCCCAGGAATTGGGATACGGACCGAAATAGCGGTGTCGGCGATCGGTGGCACCACGGTAATACACCATGCGTGAGAAATCCGTGGCCCGTAGATGCCCTTCGGATGCCGAATGTGACCGGGCCGTCTGCCCCGAACCGGTGAGCTTGAGGTAGGGGTAGCTCTTGTCATCCCGGAAAAGGATGTTGTATTTGGGCTTGAGTGTCTTGATGAGGTTGTTTTCAAGGATCAGTGCCTCAGCCTCCGAGCGCACCACCGTCACCTCCAGCCGAGCGATCTTGCTGACCATGAAGCCGATGCGCGTGCCGCCATGATCCTTCTGGAAATAGCTCGACACCCGCCGCTTCAGATTCACGGCCTTGCCCACATACAGCACCTGGCCTGCCGCATCGAAATAGCGATACACCCCGGGCAGCAACGGCAGAGCGGCTACCTGCGCCAGCAGTTCCGGTGGATGCACGGATGCCACTGGTGCGGGAACATCGCCGGGAGGCGATGGCTGAGAGGGCTGTTGTGCAGAAGGCGTGACCATGCCGCCCATTCTAGAAGGCTGTCTGCTGCAGAGGAATCAAGCACAATAGGTCGCCATGACAGCGCCAGCCCCTTCTTCGATTGTTTCACCCCTGCGCCTGCGCTGGGACATATTCTGCAACGTCATCGACAACCACGGTGACCTGGGCGTGTGCTGGCGCCTGTGCGCCGATCTGGCAGAACGTGGTCAGCGCGTGCGCCTGTGGGTTGACCATCCGGAAGACCTGCACTGGATGGCCCCCGTGGTACCGCACGGAATCAACGTGTGCCGCTGGACAGCGGAATCCTCTGCCTTGCCGCTCCCTGTGGCAGATGCAGGCGATGTGCTGGTGGAAGCATTCGGTTGTGCCCTGGGTACGGGAGTGGAGAGTTGGTGGGCCGAGGCGCAGCACCTCCGGGCAGCGCAGGGTCTGGCTGCCGGCCACTGGATCAACCTGGAATACCTGACGGCCGAAAGCTACGCCTCGCGCTTTCATCGGCTGGAGTCGCCTGTCATGCAAGGGCCGGCTGCCGGATTGCACAAGCGCTTCTTTTATCCCGGTTTCACACCCGATACCGGGGGGCTGCTGCGAGAAACGAACCTCCTGGCAAGAGACCCGGCAGCCGAACACAGCCACCTGTCCTTTCTGCCCGCCCTGCCCCCCATGCCGTCCGGCAGCCTCACCGTCAGCCTGTTCTGCTACGAGCCTCCGCCGCTCGCCTCCTGGCTGGAGCAGCTCTCTGCAATGCCCTGCCGGCTGCTGGTCACGGCAGGTCGCGCACGCACGGCAGTCCAGAGCTGTACCTGGCCCCTTCTGGCAGACAAGAATCCTGAGCCCCTGCAGACCCTTGCCTACGGTGCCTGCTCCATCGCGCTGCTGCCGTGGATGTCCCAGCGACAGTTCGACGCCCTGCTGTGGACCTGTGACTTCAACTGCGTGCGTGGAGAGGATTCGCTGGTACGTGCCCTGTGGGCTGGCCACCCTTTCGTCTGGCACATCTATGCCCAGGAGGATCGCGCCCATCATGCCAAGCTGCAGGCCTTTCTGGATTGGCTCGATGCCCCCGATGATCTGCGGGAGTTCCATGCCATCTGGAATGGACTCCAGACAGGCCCCCTCCCCTCCCTGACCCCTGCGCGTCTGCAGAGATGGCGTGACTGCGTGCTTGCCGCCAGGAAGCGCCTGCTTGAACAGAAAGATCTTGCAACGCAGCTGCTGCAGGAAGTGGGAGCACTGTCTCCTGCACCCTCCGCCGCACTGTCCGTGCCCCCGAACGCCAGCCTCCGCGGCTTGGCCTGAGGCGCAATTCTGGATAGAATGGCAGGCTGTCAAAAAGGCCTCGCCTTTTCTTTTTCCAGACTGCGCCATGTCCGGTGTTCTTTTTCCGGACCGCGCCCTTGCATCGCCGCCAGAGCGTTCGAGCTTCTTCGAGCGGCACCAACCTTTCACATCACCATGAAAATCGCCCAAGAAATTCGCGCCGGCAACGTCATCATGCACGGCAAGGACCCGATGGTCGTTCTGAAAACCGAATACGCCCGTGGCGGCCGCGGTTCTTCCACCGTTCGCATGAAGCTCAAGAGCCTGCTCAACAACTTCGGTACCGAAGTCGTGTTCAAGGCCGATGACAAGATCGACAACGTGATCCTCGACAAGAAGGAATGCACGTACAGCTACTTCGCCGACCCGATGTATGTCTGGATGGACAGCGAATACAACCAGTATGAAGTCGAGGCCGAAAACATGGGCGACGCCCTGAACTACCTTGAAGAAGGCATGCCCGCAGAAGTGGTGTTCTATGATGGCAAGGCCATCTCCGTGGAACTGCCCACCAGCGTCGTGCGCGAGATCACCTGGACCGAACCCGCCGTCAAGGGCGACACTTCGGGCAAGGTACTCAAGCCGGCCAAGATTGCCACCGGGTTCGAGATCGGCGTGCCGATCTTTGTGGCTCAGGGTGACCGCATCGAAATCGACACCCGCACCGCCGAGTATCGCAAGCGCGTGTAAGGTGCAGGTCGCGGCTGCGACAGCGCTCGCAGCAATCGACTGCATGGCTTGCAAAGGCTGTGCCCAGGATGAAAAGGCTTCTCAGGAAGCCTTTTTTCATTGGAACTGCAAAGACCCGCGCCGGTTCGCGCCGTCATGGGGGAGACTCCCGGATTCCCGGGAATGCCTGCCTGTGCCGCCCCCACCCCTTCTTCACCCTACAAGGAAAACATTCTGCATCATGGATCTGCACGACAACGACAGCACGCTGGAGCAGCATCGCATGGCCCATGCATGGGAGGAAATGCGGGTGCTCGACAGCGCGGGGATCTCGCTGCCTCCCAAGGCGAGTCGCATCGCATTCGACGATCCCGAGTTCCTGCTCCGTTCCGAAACCCGGCACATTCGGCTTCAGCTCGAAATGCTCAAACCGGAGCTGGAACTGCAGCAGCAGGAGATAGACCACACCATTGTCGTCTATGGCAGTGCGCGCGTGCGTTCATCCGAAACCGTGGAACACACCATCCAGACGGCTGCCGAGCAGGGGCATCCACTTGCGGCGGCCGAGCAGGCTCGGATGCGACGGGGGGCTACCCAGTACGAGGCAGCGCGCCGGTTTGCCCATCTGGTGGCCACCCATAGCCAGGGGCGACCACGCCATGCCCATCTGTATGTCTGCACGGGAGGAGGCCCAGGCATCATGGAAGCGGCCAACCGCGGCGCCTTCGAGGCAGGAGAACCCACGCTGGGCTTCAACATCACCCTGCCTCATGAACAACACCCCAATCCCTACATCACGCCTGCGCTGAATTTCACCTTCCATTACTTCGCCATGCGGAAGATGCACTTCATGATCCGGGCCAAGGCGCTGGTGGTCTTTCCAGGAGGATTCGGCACGCTCGACGAGCTGTTCGAAGTCATCACCCTTGTGCAGACGCACAAGATCAGGAACCGCGTGCCGATCGTCATGTACGGTTCCGCTTACTGGAAACGCCTGCTCGATCTCGACCTGCTGGTGGAGGAAGGAATGATCGCTCCAGGCGACCTGGACATGCTCAGCTATGTGGACAGCCCGGAAGATGCCTGGCAGGCCATCCGTGACTTCTACCAGCCTGCGTGTGGAGGGGGACATGCCCCCTCGGGACTGTGTGATCTGTTCAGATGACACCCTCTGCAGGGCGTTCGGCAGAACGCTCGAGTGCCTGCGGGGATTTTCCTGGGATGGTTTCTGCACCTGCGGACGAAGGCACAATAGGAGCACACGAAGAGGAAACCCCGGTCTTCTCTTTCCTTCTTTGTTCCCCTTTTCCAAGGAGCCTTCTCATGAAACGCTGGTATCTGCTGTGTCTTCCCCTGACGACCACTCTGCTCGGAGGCTGTGTGGTGCTCGATCCCGACATGCCGCATGACCGCGGCCGCGCCGTCGGTCAGCACAGCCACTGCCCGCCCGGACAGGAACGCAAGGGCAACTGTACTCCCGAGGGAGGATTCATTCCTCCGGGACATCAGCAGGACGGGCGCTCCATCGAACGCTGATCGGTACCCGCCAGAGGTCACGCACCGCCTCCTCTGCCCTGTCCCGCTCCGACTCGAGCGGCCCATTCATGATGTGGGCGCATCACACGCCCCGAGGATGGCTATGCCGATTCCTCCTCCTCTGGGGCAGACGCTCCCTGCTCACCCTCCAGACCCAGCACGTGCTGGGTCTGTTCGTCTGGAAGGGCCTCTGCGCTGCGCAGGGCGCGCTGCATGGCCCGGTTCCGGACTTCCGCCTGATCGAGGGTATTCATGACGACCTGCGTCTGCTTGCGGATGCGCCCCAGGACATCGCCGAACTTGCCGAATTCGGTTTTGACCGCCCCCAGAACCTGCCACACCTCGCTGCTGCGCTTTTCGAGCGCCAGGGTCCGGAATCCCATCTGCAGTGAGTTGAGCATGGCCAGCAGAGTTGTCGGACCTGCCAGAGTGACGTGGAAGTCGCGCTGCAACCCCTCGATGAGACCGGCTCGGCGCAACACTTCGGCATAAAGCCCTTCCGTGGGCAGGAACAGAATCGCGAAATCGGTGGTGTGGGGAGGAGCGATGTAGCGCTCGGCAATGGAACGTGCTTCGGTACGCACGCGGGCCTCAAGCTGGCGCGCAGCGGCATCGGCCGCCTCGGGATCTGCCTGCTGCTGTGCCTGCAGGAGCCGCTCGTAGTCCTCATTGGGAAACTTGGCATCGATGGGCAGCCACAGGGGCGTGCCATCTTCCTTTTTGCCGGGCAGCCGAATGGCAAAGTCGACCGCCTGCCGGCTGCCGGGATGTACCTGTACCTGCGCAGCATACTGCTCGGGCGAAAACACCTGTTCGAGCAGGGCACCGAGCTGCGCTTCGCCAAACATCCCGCGGGTCTTGACATTGGTGAGGAGATGCTTGAGATCGCCCACCCCCTGTGCCAGAGTCTGCATCTCGCCCAGCCCCTTGTAGACCATTTCGAGACGTTCGGCCACTTGCCGGAAACTCTCTCCCAGCCGCTGCTGCAGCGTGGCATGCAGCTTCTCGTCCACCGTTTGCCGCATCTCATCGAGCTTGCCGGCATTGCTTTGCTGCAGCTGGGTCATCTGCGTTTCCAGCGTGAGGCGCATTTCCTGCAGGCGGCGTGCGTTGGCTTCGGTGAGTACCTCCAGCTGCCGTGCAAGCGTATCGGACACCTGTTTCTGCATCGCACCGAGGCCCGCCTGCACGCCCAGAAGCTGGCGCTGCATCAGCTCTGCACTTTCCTGCAGTCTGGCCTGCAGTGTCTGCTGCAGCGTATTGCCCACCAGCGCCCGCATCTGACCAATCTGCTCGGAGTTGCTGGCCAGCAGCTGGCCCAGCTGATGTTCGAGCGTGCCGCGCACCTCATTCATGCGCTGGACATTCCCCTCATAAAGTGCCCCCAGCTGCTGATTCAAGGTGTCATGCACGATACGCTGCATCTGGGTCAGCTGCTGCGCAAAGGCATCGAGTTGCTGTGCCTGTCCCCGTGCCGCCTCGGCTCCGTGCTGGACGAGCGCAGACTGGAACTGTCCCAGGGTATGCACCTGCTCCTGACGGTTGTCTCTGGCGGTCTCGGCCAGCTCGCGCCGGAGCTCACGCTCGAGACGCTCGTTGCCACTTTGAATTACCTGCAGCAGACCGCGTTCGTCGAATTTGCGCTGCCACAGCAGATAGGTCAGGGCAAGATTGAGGATCAGCAGGCACAGCAGGCCCACACTCAGCAGGATAGTGGCAGTCATGTTCTATGAAAGGGAGTCGCAAGTACCTCGGGATTGAGCGCCGTGAGCGCATGCCCCCTGGTGAAAAAAGTCATCAGATTGTCTGCAGCCAGCCGTGCCATGGCCAAGCGGGTGGCACGGGTGGCACTGGCTGCGTGCGGCGTGAGCACCACGTTGTGCTGTGCCAGCAAGTCCGGATGCACGTGCGGTTCATTTTCGAAAACATCCAGCCCGGCTCCAGCAATCGCCCCCGTGCGCAAAGCCTCTGCCAGGGCAGCGTCATCCACGATGCCCCCACGGGCAATATTGATGAGCATGGCATGAGGCTGCATGCGGCGCAGCTCGCGGGCTCCGATGATATGCCGGTTTTCGGGAGTCAGCGGCAGCGCCAGCAGGAGGAAGTCGGCTGCCTGCAGCAGCGCGTCGAACTCCACGAATCGGGCCTTGCAGGCCCGCTCCTCAGCTTCCGGCAGGCGACGCCGGTTGTGATAGAGCACGGGCATGCCGAATCCCAGCGCCGCCCGGCGCGCAACCGCCTGTCCGATGCGCCCCATTCCCAGGATGCCCAGGGTGGCATCATGGACATCCTGCCCCAGCAGGATGTCGTAGCGCCAGCGCTGCCAACGTCCTTCGCGCAGATACTGTTCGGACTCCGTGATCCGCCTTGCCGTGGCCATGAGAAGAGCAAAGGCGAAATCTGCCGTGCTTTCTGTGAGCACTCCAGGCGTATTCGTAGCCAGCACCCCCTGCGCCGTCATGGCCTGCACATCGAAATTATTGAATCCCACCGCCACATTCGCACACATGCGCAGGCGCGGACAGGCTGCCAGCAGGGCCGCATCCACCTGTTCGGCAGGTGTCGTCATGAGGGCATCGCAATCGCGTGCCCGCGCGCGGAGTTCCTCGGGAGACCACGCATCATCTGCCTGGTTCGCCCGCACTTCGAACACCTGGTGCAACCTGTCGAGAATCTGCGGAAAAATGGCACGTGTCACCAGCAGTACCGGAGGCTGAGTCGGTCGGCTCCGGGAAGGAGAAAGAGCTTCTGGCATGGGTTGGTATTCCTTGTTCCACTGTCTGTCCTGCAGCATAGCGACTGCACGGCTCTGTGCCATGTCCCTCCCAAATGACATGGTGTCCAGGTATGCAGACACAGAGGGCTTCGCTCAGGACAGTTCGGCTGCACCAAGGGCAGTGCCTGCGCGTGCCGCCCGGTCGGAAGCAGCCTGCTTTCATGGGCGTGCCAGAAGGTTGCGCAGGCCTGTTTGAACGCCGTTTCAATTTGTTTCAATTGACTCGATGAATTCTGCTGCGCCGCACAATGCCGATTTGGTGTTTCTTCAATTTGGCCGTATACTAAAAGCCATGTTGCGGTGCAGCAAAATCATTGCAACACACCATACCAGCGATATCTGCGACGCATGGGATGGGCGGTGGTGACACCGTGAAAAGCAATTCGCAGTTGCACCTGTATATCCACTGGAGGAACTATCATGCTGACCGCTGAACAAATTGCCGCCGCCAACAAAGCCAATCTCGAAACTCTGTTCGGCCTGACCACCAAGGCTTTCGAAAGTGTCGAAAAGCTGGTTGACCTGAACATGTCCGTCGCCAAGTCCACCCTGGCCGACGCAGCCAAGACCACCGAAGCCGCCATGGGCGTGAAGGATGCCCAGGAGCTGCTCGCCCTGCAAGCCAGCATGTTCCAGCCGCTCGCCGAAAAGACCGCCGCCTACAGCCGCCAGCTGTATGACCTGACCTCCGGCACCGCCGCTGAATTCGGCAAGGTGTTCGAATCCCAGGCCAACGAAGCCCAGAAGAAGGTCACCGAAGTCGTGGAAAACCTGAGCAAGAACGCTCCGGCTGGTTCCGAAGCTGGCGTGGCCATGATGAAGAACGTGGTGTCTGCTGCCAATACCGCTTTCGAATCCGTCCAGAAGGCTGTCAAGCAGGCTTCCGACGTGGCCGAAGCCAACTTCAATGCAGTGACCAACACGGCTCTGAACGCCACCAAGTCCGCTACCGCAGCCGCCAAGAAGCCGGTTGCCCGCTGATCGACGGACTGATTTTTACAAGGGACAAGAGGCTGTCGTGGACAGATCTCTTGCCCTGACCGGTTGTCTCCTTGTGTCTCGTTAACCGGTGCAAGGCCGGAATTAGCAGATGCAATTGGCCCCGCGCATGCGGGGCCTTTTTTATGCGCCGTGTGTGCGCATCTCCTTTTTTCCAAGGCACGTCACACAACAGATCGGCAATCTGCAATCGGTCTGACCGCAGCTCCGACTGAGTCCATAGCCGCCCTGCTCTGTGCATCTTCTGTTTCACTGGCCAGCTGCTGCCCGAGGTCGTTTCTCATGCGTGATGCGCAATGCTCCAGACGGTGGATGCATCATGACGGTTTTCCCATACCCTTCGCCACTCCGCTGACTTCAGTCAGTCGTCTCGGCCTGTCGCTTGCCTGTATGGGAACCATTCATCCATCTGGCAAAGGAGACGGCAGGCATAGGCTCAGTCACTGTGCATGTGCCCCCAGAAGCAGGAAAAGAAATGCGTCGGTCCGGCAGTCCGGCTCATGGGCTGCGACATACCTATCCTGCATGCCAGACACGTATCGCCAGGAACTGAACTTTGGAGACCGCCCAGGGAAAGACTGCATGCGGCGTCTTCTTCCCGGGATGCTCGATGGATGGCAAACCCATCGCCCTGCTTGGCACACCATAAAAAAACCACGGCTCATGGCCGTGGTTCAAATGTCTCCTGTTGTCTGCTGTCTCTGAGGCAGGCAGTCGGGCTGCTGCGGCCCGACTGCCTGCCATTCCACCGATCAGTGGAACTGGGCTTCCTCGGTGGAGCCGGAGAGGGCCTTCACGCTGGAAGAACCACCCTGGATGACCGTGGTCACGTCATCGAAGTAGCCTGCGCCGACTTCCTGCTGGTGCGACACGAAGGTGTAGCCTTCTTCGCGGGCCTTGAATTCAGGCTCCTGCACCATGTCGACGTAGTGCTTCATGCCTTCGCCGCCGGCATAGGCATGCGCGAACTGGAAGGTGTTGTACCAGTTGATATGGATGCCGGCCAGCGTGATGAACTGGAACTTGTAGCCCATGGCGGAGAGCTCGTCCTGGAACTTGGCAATGGTCTTCTCGTCCAGGTTCTTCTTCCAGTTGAAGCTCGGCGAGCAGTTGTAGGACAACAGCTTGCCGGGGTTCGCCTGCAGCACGGCCTGGGCGAATTCACGGGCAAAGCCCAGGTCGGGGGTACCGGTTTCGCACCACACGAGGTCGGCGTAGGGGGCATAGGCCACCCCGCGGCTGATGGCCTGTTCCAGACCGTTCTTGACGCGGTAGAAACCTTCCTGGGTACGTTCGCCAGTCAGGAAGGGCTTGTCGTTGTCGTCGAAGTCGCTGGTGATCAGGTTGGCAGCTTCTGCATCGGTACGAGCCAGCACGATGGTGGGCACGCCCATGACGTCGGCAGCGAAACGGGCAGCGGTCAGCTTCTCGATGGCTTCACGGGTGGGCACGAGCACCTTGCCGCCCATGTGGCCACACTTCTTCACGGCGGCAAGCTGGTCCTCGAAGTGGACGCCGGCAGCACCTGCCATGATCATGTTCTTCATCAGTTCGTAGGCGTTGAGCACGCCGCCGAAACCGGCTTCGCCGTCTGCCACGATCGGCAGGAAATAGTCGATGAAGTTGTCATCACCGGGGTTGACGCCACGGCTCCACTGGATTTCGTCGGCGCGCTGGAAGGTGTTGTTGATGCGGCGCACCATGGTCGGCACGGAGTTGTAGGCGTACAGCGACTGGTCGGGGTACATGGTTTCGCTGGTATTGCCGTCAGCGGCCACTTGCCAGCCGGAGAGGTAGACAGCTTCGAGACCTGCCTTGGCCTGTTGCATGGCCTGACCTGCCGTGATGGCGCCGAAGGCATTGACATAGCCCTTCTTGGACGTGCCCTGCACCAGATCCCACAGCTTTTCGGCGCCGCGCTTGGCCAGCGTGTACTCGGGTTGCAGGCTGCCGCGCAGGCGCACCACGTCGGCGGCGCTGTAGCCACGCTTGACGAGTTTCCAGCGAGGATTCTCGGCCCAGTCTTTTTCGAGGGCGGCGATTTGCTGTTCACGGGTTTGTTGAGTCATGGTTCTCTCCAGAAGGAAAAATGAAAACGGTATCTGCACTCACTCGGTCGCATGGCACCCCAAAGGGCCACGTTGTCTCGCTGTCGGTGCCTGGGGCACTCTGTGCGCCGATGCTCCTTGCGGTGTGCGTCGGCATGGCGTCATCATAAGTCTTCTATAAGACCGTGCACATGTCTTATGTCTTATATAAGAGTTATTTTTGACTCAATGAAATCAATACGTTATGCACGTTTTTTCGTATAAAGGAATATATTGCCGGATCATGGGAAAAACTCTCTTCCAAGAACATCCAAAAATATCGCAATATGAAATACGTTTTCCTGAAATAAAAACTCCTCCGGTCTGCCCCTGCAGCCAACGGTATGCCACCCCCGCATACCCCTTGCCATGCGCATGCAGGGAGCGCTCAGGCGGTCATCCCTGCTGCTGCACAGCCTCGTCCACAGAGAACGGACTGCACAGAACAAAACAGCTGCACCTGCTGCCATGCCGGCCATGGCCATGGCCAGGCCATGTCAACAGACAGGAATGCAAATCAGAAGTTCAGGGTCTGCACGCCCTGCTCGGTCCCCAGGAGGCAGATCTGGGCTTTCTGGTGGGCGAACACCCCCACGGTCACCACGCCCGGCCACTGATTGACTTCGGACTCGAAGGCGAGTGGATCGGCAATGCGCAGGCCTCGGACATCGAGAATGTGCTGGCCGTTGTCGGTGACCAGCGGCGCACCGTCTTTTTCGCGGAGGGTGGCTGCTCCTCCCATGGCGGCAAACTGGCGGATGAGGCGGCCACTGGCCATGGGAATGATTTCGACCGGCAGGGGAAAGCCACCCAGCACGGGCACATACTTGCTGGCGTCGGCAATGCACACGAAACGCCGGCTCTGGGCCGCGACGATTTTCTCGCGCGTGAGTGCAGCACCGCCGCCCTTGATCATGTAGCCCTGATGGTCGATCTCGTCGGCTCCGTCAATGTACACGTCGAGCATGTCGACGGCCGAGGCGGCAAACACCGGGATGCCAAGTGCCTCAAGACGGGCGGTGGAGGCGACCGAGCTGCTCACAGCTCCCCTGATGCGGGTCCGGATGGTGGCGAGCGCATCGATGAACTTGTTGACGGTGGAGCCGGTGCCTACCCCCACGATGGTGTCGGGGGTGACGTAGGAGAGGGCTGCCTGCCCGACAAGGGTCTTGAGTTCGTCTTGTGTCATGGATTTCTGCAGAAAGGGAGGGGAGGAATTTGGGACAATCAACCATGGCGGCACGCCGCTGCGGCACGCTGCACCATTTCCCTCACGATTATCCGACGACTTCATGGCACTCATTCCCTACGCCCTGCCCCGGGCAATTCTCTTTCGCATGGATGCGGAGGCCGCCCATGACTCCCTGCTCGGCACGCTGGTACGGCTGCAGCACGGCCCCCTGAAACATTTGATTTCCCAGCCCTTCGTCGAAGATCCCGTGACGCTGTGCGGATTGCGATTTCCCAACCGGGTCGGTCTGGCGGCAGGACTGGACAAGAATGCGCGCTGCATCGGCGCTTGGGAAGCCATGGGCTTCGGCTTCGTGGAAGTGGGTACGGTCACGCCACGCCCCCAGCCCGGCAATCCCAAGCCACGTCTGTTCCGCTTGCCCGAGGCACAGGCCATCATCAACCGCTTCGGGTTCAACAATGATGGGCTTGAGGCCTTCATCCGCAACGTGCAGGCGAGCCGGCCGACCCATGCGCGCAGCCTGCTGGGGCTGAACATCGGCAAGAATGCCACCACCCCGATCGAGGAGGCAGCCAGCGATTATCTGAAGGGACTCGAAGGGGTGTATCCCTGGGCCGACTATGTGACGGTCAACATCAGCAGTCCCAACACCAAGAACCTGCGCGCACTGCAAAGCGACGAGGCGCTGGACGCCCTGCTCGATCCCCTCATGCGGCGGCGCGACGCTCTGGCAGCACAGCATGGCCGGCAGGTTCCGCTCTTTGTCAAGATTGCCCCGGATCTGGACGATGCCCAGATCGATTGCATCGCCACCACCCTCCGGCGCCATGGCATGGGCAGCGATGGCAAGCCGCATGGCCGGCTGGGGGTGATTGCCACCAACACCACCATCGGTCGTGAAGGAGTGGAGGGGCTCGCCCATGCGACCGAAACCGGTGGCCTGAGCGGTGCGCCGGTGCGCGACAAGAGCAATCACGTAATTGCCTCCCTGCGTGCGGCCTTGGGCGAAGGGTTTGCCATCATCGGCGTGGGTGGCATCCTGAGCGGACAGGATGCCGTGGACAAGTGCCGCGCGGGCGCCGATGTGGTGCAGCTCTACAGCGGGCTGATCTACCGGGGACCTGAGCTGGTGCACGAGGTGGCTGCAGCGCTGCGCGCAGCCCGGTGAAGACGGGGGCATGGACGAAAAGGCCCCACTGCCCCTGCCCTGTCTCCTTGCCCTGGCTGCTCAGTCGTCCGCGCGTTTCTTGAGCACGTAGCGGTTGGCCAGCACGCCGGTGATGGGGGTGCCGTCGCGGTTGAGCATGCGCGCCTCGCCATTGCCGATGACATAGCGGCGATGGTCGCCCTGGTCATCCAGCTCGATCCGGCTGTCCTGCGCATCCCAGGTGAAATGACCGCGCATCATGAGAGGCAGATCGTTGCGCCCTTCGTAGGTGAGGCTGAGAATATAGCTGGCATCGGGCCGCAGGGTCAGGATGGCGCGGATGCCTTCGCAGTCGGCACAGGGAAGGAGCCCGTAGTAGTTGCCCTCCCAGTCCACGGCCCGCACTGGCGGCGGGACCGTCCCCGAAGAGGAGGGCTCATCTTGTGCTGCCTGAATCTGGGATGCATCCGGAGTGGTCCTATCCGGGACAGGCGCTGCCGAGGCCGGCACCCCGGGAGCCGATGCTGTCGGAACGGCCGGGACAGGTGCCTGCGCGGGGACCTGGTCGAGAGCCGAGGGGCTGACCGGGGTGACGATCACACCCGCATCCTCGAGCTGGGTCTGGAGCGACTTGCCTGCTGCAGCCGGTGCTGCCTGCGCCGGGGCAGGCACGGAAGAGCGATTGACCACCGGCGGCCGCTGGGAGTCCCAGTCGGGGGAATCGAGCGACACGGTGGCACAGCCCGTCAGGCCAGCGCCGACCAGCGCCAAGGCCACCTGCATGGTTCCCCGCAGCGCTCTGGGGAACAACGGCATTTCCTGAGGTTCGAACATGATGATCTCCTGCACGGGCGGCACGCGCCCATCGGTTCCAGAAGGGGAAGGGGCCACGCGCATCGGTGGCCGTGTCATGGATAGCAATTGTGGCATCGTGTGCACGTGTGTCTGGCTGAGGCGGTCGGCTCAGGATTCCACGGGAGTGAGCTTGGCAATGCCCAGAGCCAGCCATTTGACACCATGCCGCGGAAACTGGATCTGCGCCTTGGCATCGGCGCCCTGCCCTTCGAGCATGAGCACGGTGCCTTCACCGAACTTGGTGTGGAAGACGCGCATGCCCTTGCGCAGGCCATGGCCGCCTTCCTGCTGCTTGCGGGGTACGTCGGCGGTGGCCGTGGATGTTCCTTTCCACCCCACAGCCTGTCGCACATCACGGTTCCAGTGCTCGCCATCCCAGGCCGATTCGAGAGCATGGAGCGCCTCTGAGAAGCCTGAGCGCCGGGGCGTGATCCACTTGAGGCATTCCTCCGGCAACTCGTCGAAGAAACGGCTGCGGATGTTGTAGCGCGTCTGGCCGTGCAGCAGCCGGGTCTGGGCGTGGCTCAGGTACAGACGCTGGCGCGCACGGGTGATGGCCACATACATGAGACGACGCTCTTCTTCCAGGCCATCGGCATCGTTGAGGGCGTTGTCGTGCGGAAAGAGGCCTTCTTCCAGCCCGCTGATGAACACGACGTCGAACTCCAGCCCCTTGGCAGCATGCACGGTCATGAGCTGCACGGCATCCTGCCCTGCCTGGGCCTGGTTGTCGCCCGATTCGAGGGCTGCATGGGTGAGAAAGGCCGCCAGCGGGGACAGGGTCTCACCGTCGCCCAGTACGTCTTCTGGCTCCCCGTTCGGCAAGGCTCCGGGTTCCGTGCCCGGCACGCCGGCATCGACCTGCTCCATGCCCGCCCGATCGCGTCCAAAGCCTTCCTGGCTGACGAAGCTTTCGGCTGCATTGACCAACTCCTGAAGGTTCTCGACCCGGTCGGCACCGTCGCGCTCGCTGCGGTAATGTTCGAGCAGACCGCTGTGCTCCAGCACGTTTTCGACGATCTCCTTGAGCGTGAGGGTTTCGGCCTGCTCCCGCAGGGCATCGATCTTGGCCACGAACGAGGACAGATTGGCTCCCGCCTTGCCGGGAACCTGCGACACGGCATCATGCAGCGGCGCCTGAGAGGCGCGGGCGGCATCCTGCAGATGCTCCAGCGTGCGAGCGCCTATCCCTCGTGGAGGGAAATTCACCACGCGCAGGAAGCTGGTGTCGTCGCGCGGATTGTCCAGCAGGCGCAGATAGGCCAGCGCATGCTTGATCTCGGCACGCTCGAAGAACCTCAGCCCTCCATAGACCCGATAGGGAATGCCGGCGTTGAACAGCGTCGACTCGATGACCCGGCTCTGCGCGTTGCTGCGATAGAGCACCGCGATTTCCCTGCGCGGCCGCCCCTCGCCGACAAGCTGGCGTATTTCCTCGACCATCCAGTGCGCCTCGGCCATGTCGCTGGGCAGTTCGACCACACGCACGGGATCCCCCGCTCCAGCATCGGTGCGCAGGTTCTTGCCCAGACGACGTGTGTTGTGGCTGATGAGCGCATTGGCGCTGTCGAGAATGTTGCTGAAGCTGCGGTAGTTCTGTTCGAGCTTGATCTGGTGCCGGACATGCAGCTCGCGCACGAAGTCGTTCATGTTGCCCACGCGGGCGCCGCGGAAGGCATAGATGCTCTGGTCATCGTCCCCCACGGCAAAGATCGCATTAGGGGCAATGCCGCTGCCCACCTCGGGCACGAACATCTTGAGCCACAGATACTGCAGGCGGTTGGTGTCCTGGAACTCGTCGACAAGGATATGGCGAAACCGGCGCTGGTAATGCGTGCGCACCAGCGGGTAGTCCCGCAGAATTTCGTAGCTGCGCAGCATCAGTTCACCGAAATCCACCACCCCCTCGCGCTGGCACTGGGCCTCGTAGAGGGCATAGATCTCTGCCTTCTTACGGCTCTCGGCATCGCGCTGGGGCACATCGGCTGCACGCATGCCCTCTTCCTTGCAGCCCCCGATGAACCACTGCATCTGCTTGGCCGGAAACTGTTCGTCATTGATGTCGAACTGCTTGTAGAGCCGCTTGATGGCCGACAGCTGGTCCTGCGTGTCCAGGATCTGAAAGCCCTGCGGCAGCTGGGCCACTTTGTAGTGCGCACGCAAAAAACGGTTGCACAGGCCATGGAAGGTGCCAATCCACATGCCGTGCACATTGAGGGGCAGCATGGCCGTGAGGCGTGCGGTCATTTCGCGCGCCGCCTTGTTGGTGAAGGTGACAGCCATGAGTCCGCCGGGAGACACCCGGTTCTGCTGCAGCAGCCAGGCAATGCGCGTGGTGAGCACGCGCGTCTTGCCGGAGCCTGCACCGGCCAGAATCAGGGCATGCTCGTCAGGCAGCGTCACCGCCCGGAGCTGCTCCGGATTGAGTCCGCGCAGCAGGGGATCATGCGCAGGGTCCACCGCTGCTGCGGCAGGAGCGGGAGCGGGAGCAAAGAAATCGTCGTCGAAAAGGGTAGCCATGCGCGTATTGTAGGGAGCGCCCGTGCCCCCTGCCGGGCACGACAGCGTCCCGCTCATGCACAGAGGCCGTCCGGCTTCAGGCCCGGCACATGCCCCGGCGCATCCAGAGCCGCCACAGCCAGCCCAGCGCCACCAGGGCCATCAGGGTGTAGGCCAGCAGCGACCAGTTGGCGATGCTGCCGCCCAGAAAGGTCCAGTCAATCGCCGTGCAATCCCCGCTGCCCGCGAAGATCTTGGGCAATGCCTGGCTCAGGGGCATCTGCTCGATCAGGCCGTAGAAGTCGCGGCCACAGCTGTAGAAAGCAGGCGGATGCCACTGCAGCCAGGTCTGCCGCGCGGCCACGAAGACGCCACTGCCGGCCAGCACGAGCACCAGCGTCAGAACCACCGCCTGCACCCCGCAGCGACGTGAAAAGACACCCCCCAGTGCCACCAGGAAGATCAGGATGTAGAGATAGCGCTGCACGATGCACATCGGACAGGGCGTGAGGCCCACGTGGTACTGCAGATACAGCCCGAACGACAGCATCCCCACAATGGCCACGGCCATCCAGCCCAGAGTGCGGCGTGGGCTGGCAAAGAACAGGGAAATCAGGGCACGCATCATGAACCTCTCATGGACACAGGGTGGCGCTTGCGAGAAAAGCTCCCACCCTGCGTCTCCGCTGGGAAGCGGGAGAAAAAAACCAACCGGATGCGGTTGGTTTCTTGAATAGTGGTGGAGAAGAGGAGGATCGAACTCCCGACCTTCGCATTGCGAACGCGACGCTCTCCCAGCTGAGCTACTTCCCCTTTGGGTGGGTCGATGTAGTGTACATCCGTTCAGAGCTGATAGCTCACGAGGCGGAAATCGGGGTCTTCGGGGTAGGGCTTGATGATGAAGCCCAGAGCCCGCATGAGCTTGAGCATGTTGGTGTTGTGGGTGAGGACAAGGCCCATGATTTCGCTCAGGCCCTTTTCGCGGGCGACGTCCATGATGCAGCGCATGAGGCGTGAACCGACGCCTTTGCCGGCCATGTCGTCAGCAACGACGAGGGAGAATTCGCAGCTGCTGCTGTCGGGATTGGTGACGTAGCGAGAGACACCGACGACGCGCTGGGTTTCGGTGATGTGGCCGTCGTCGGTGGGGTGGCGTTCGGTCATGACGGCGACCAGGGCCATTTCGCGGTCGTAGTCGATGAGGGCGAACTTGGAGAGCATGCCGGGCGACAGCTCGGTGAGGGCCGAAACGAAACGGTTGTAGCGGCTCTCGGGGCTGAGGCTGCGCACGAGCTGCTGCAGCATGTCGGCATCGTCGGGGTGGATGGGGCGGATGGTGTAGTGGTTGCCTCCGGGCAGCGGCCAGGTCTGCTCGAAGCGCGCCGGGTACGGCAGGATGGAGAGCTGCTGATAGGGGCGCGTGGAAAGGGTGGTGTTGCCCACGATCAGACGGGCGTCGACGGCCACGGCGCCCTGCTCGTCCACGATGATGGGGTTGATGTCGAGCTCGCGGAGCTGCGGCAGCTCGCAGACCATTTCGGAGACGCGCAGGAGGATCTGCTCCAGGGCCTCGCGGTTGATCGGGCGGGCACCGCGCCATTCGTCGAGCGTTCTGGATACGCGCGAACGGTCGATGAGCTGGCGGGCAAGGAACTGGTTGAGTGGCGGCAGCTCCATGGCTCGGTCGCGATAGAGCTCGATGCGCACACCTCCGGCACCGAACGCGACGACGGGACCGAAGGCCTCGTCGGTGACGACGCCGATGTACAGCTCGCGGCCCCGGGTGTGGCGTGCCATGCGCTGGACGGTGATGCCGTTGATGCGCGCCTCGGGCATGCGGCGTTTGACGGTGGCCATCATGTCCTCGAAGATGTCGCGCACGCTCACGGCGTTCATGACGTTGAGGGCCACGCCGTTGACATCGGACTTGTGGGAGATGTCGGGCGAGTCGATCTTGAGCGCGACGGGAAACCCGAGCTGGGCAGCAAGCATCATGGCCTCGGCCGGGGTGCGCGCAAGGATGGTCTGGGTGACGGGAATATGGAACGCCGAGAGCACGGACTTGGATTCCATCTCCGTGAGGACCGTGCGGCGGTCGGCCAGAATGCCTTCGATGAGCAGACGCGCCCCCTCGACATCAGGCTTGGCGAGATGGGTAAGGGGGGGCGGTGTCTGCTGGAGCAGCTTCTGGTTGTGATAGTAAGAGGCGATGTTGCTGAAGGCACCCACTGCGGCCTCGGGGCTGCGGAAGATGGGGATGCTGGTCTGGCTGAGGATGGCGCGGGCCTCATGCACCGATTCGTCGCCCATGATGCAGCTGATGAGGGGCTTGCTGAGATGGGGGCGCGCATCGGCAATGGCCTGCGCCACGGCATCGAGGTCGGAGCCGACCTTGGGAACATGGATGGTGAGCACACCATCGATGCCGGGCTCCTTGGAGGCTGCCTCGACGGCGGCGAGGTAATGGGCGGGGGTGGCGTCCTCGGAGAGGTCGATGAGATCCACCAGGGAGGCCTGGGGCAGGAGCCTGTCGCGCAGGGCGTTGGCCCCCGGCTCGGAGAGGCGTCCGACTTCGATGCCGAGATCATTGGCACGATCGGCGGCCAGCACGCCGGGACCGCCGCCATTGGTGATGATGGCCAGGTGGTTGCCCACGGGCCGATAGCGCGATGCAAGGCACTGCACGGCGGAGAACAGCTCAGTGAAGGAACGGATGCGCACGGCCCCCCCGCGCCGCAACGCGGCATCGAACACCTCGTCGCTGCCGACGATGGCGGCCGAGTGGGTGCGTGCGGCCTCGTTGCCTGCGCGACGGCGGCCCGCCTTGAGCACCACGACCGGCTTGGAGATGGCGGCTGCACGCAGGGCGCTCATGAAGCGGCGCGCGTTGGAAATACCCTCCAGATAGATGACGATGCTGTGGGTTTGGGGATCAGAGGCGAGGAAGTCGAGCGCCTGCGCCATGTCGACTGCCGTGTGTGGCCCCAGCGAGATGACGGTGGAAAATCCCACGCGATTGGGACGGGCCCAGTCGAGCAGCGCGGCCGTGAGCGCGCCCGACTGCGAAACGAGCGCGAGCGCGCCTTTTTCGGCCAGTGGCCCCACGATGCTGGCATTGAGTCCCATGTGCGGACGCTGAAAGCCCCGGCTGTTGGGCCCCATCAGGAGCATGTCATGCCGATGGGCCACGGCATGGAGCTGCTGCGCCTGCTCGGCGCTGATGCCGGTGGAAATCACCAGGGCGGCGCGGCAGCGGATGCGGCCTGCCACTTCGAGGGCGGCTTCGACCCGTTCGGGCGGCAGGGCCACGATGGCCAGGTCAGCACCGGTGCTGATGAGGTCGGCGAGACGCCCCTCGGTGGTATCGACGTCGAGAAAGGTGAACTTGCCGCTGTACTGCTGGGCCGTGAGGGCATCGAAGAGAAAGGCAGCGTCGCGGTAGGCGGGATCGCTGGCGCGAAGCTCGGCGTTGCCGGCGAACACGGCGATAGAAGACGGTGCGAACAGGGGGGTCAGAAAATGCTGATCCATACAGGGCCTTCCAGCAGGGAGATCGGGACGTGCAGAACCGGGACGGACATGCCCCTGAACCTGAGCCGATTATCCGGGATGGCCGCAAGACGGACAAGCGCATGGGGCCCTCCCGCTTCCACGCCCGGGTCGGCAGGCCATGGCCGACGCTGCCACGCTGGGGCATACTGGTCAGTGGAGCAGACAGTGCAGCGGTGCGTGCCTCATGCGTGCACTGGTGTGCCAGTGTGCTGCTTTCTGTTTCCTTCTCTTTCTCTCTGTCTCCCCCATGACCGACGATACCTGCTCCGATGGTTCCGCAGATGCCGTGACTTCCCGTCGCACGGGAGCCGTGCTGCGCCGGCTGCCCGTGGGCATCTGGGCCATGGGCATGGCGTCGATGTTCATGGATGTGTCTTCCGAGCTGATCCATGCGCTGCTGCCGATGTTCATGGTGGGGACGCTGGGGGCCTCCATGGTGACGGTGGGGGTGATCGAGGGCGTGGCGGAGGCCACGGCGGCCGTGATGAAGGTGTTTTCGGGGGCACTGAGCGATTATTTCGGGCGGCGCAAGGGACTGATGGTGTTCGGCTATGGACTGGCTGCACTGAGCAAGCCGGTCTTTGCCCTCACGCACAGCATTGGGCTGGTGTTCACCGCCCGATTCGTGGACCGCATCGGCAAGGGCATTCGCGGGGCTCCGCGAGATGCCCTGGTGGCAGACATGACGGCTCCCGAGGAGCGGGGGGCTGCCTACGGCCTGCGGCAGGCACTGGATTCGCTGGGCGCCCTGCTGGGTCCGCTGGCGGCCATGGGGCTGCTGATGTGGTGGACCCACGATGTGCGCACGGCCATGTGGTGGGCCGTGCTGCCGGCGCTGCTGGCCGTGGCGCTGCTGGTGGTGGGCGTGCGCGAGCCGGCTGCCGAAACGCGCCCGCACCGGAGTGCGGGCATTCCTCTGCGACGCAGCAGCATCGCGCAGCTGCCCCTGGCCTTCTGGATGGTGGTGCTGCTGGGAGCGATCTTCACACTGGCGCGCTTCAGCGAGGCGTTTCTGGTGCTGCGCGCACAGGGCATGGGACTGCCGGAGGCAGAGGTTCCGGTGGTCATGGTCATCATGAACGTGATGTATGCCGGCTGTGCCTATCCCGCCGGTGCGGCGGCAGACCGGTGCGCATCCAGTCTGCTGCTGGGTGCCGGTCTGGTCACGCTGGTGCTGGCCGATGTGGTGCTGGCACTGGCCCCCGGGCGCACGCTGCTGTGGGTGGGTGCTGCCCTGTGGGGGCTGCACATGGCACTGACGCAGGGGCTGCTGTCGAAGATGGTGGCGGACACGGCTCCGCCCGCTCTGCTGGGCACGGGATTCGGACTGTTCAACCTCGTGAGCGGAGCTGCCCTGCTGGTGGCGAGCACACTGGCCGGCGCCCTGTGGCAGCACTTTGGGGCGCCCGCCACCTTCTGGACCGGTGCCGGATTTGCCACTCTGGCCCTGCTCGCCCTTCCCTGGGCAGCGGCTGCCTGCCGTGCACCGGCACGGCACCAGCAGTAGCACAGGCTGCAGATTCGTCGCCTGGCTCTACTCCCAGGCAGGCTCCGCAGGAGAGGAGCACCGGCAGAAGCTGCCGGCTTCCTTCACCCGGCTCCATGGACCGATCGGCGTGACACGGTTCATGCTGCGGGTGTGGCAGCGGGAGCGGTCTGGCGTGCAGCTTCGAGTTCGGCAGGGGTCAGCCAGCGCCACTGGCCCGGCGCCAGATCGGCAGGCAGCTCCAGCGCACCGATGCGGCTGCGGTGCAGCGCTTCTACCCGGTTGCCCACCGCAGCCACCATGCGCTTGACCTGGTGATACTTGCCCTCGGTGAGGGTGAGCCGCAGGGCGTGGTCATCGGTCTGCTCGCAGGCGGCGGCGCGCACGGGCTTGGGATCGTCGTCGAGCACGACTCCGGCCAGCAGCCTCTGAATCTGGGCAGAATCGACCGGATGCCTGCAGGTGACTTCGTACACCTTGGGCACATGGCGCCGGGGAAAGGCCATCTGGTGGATGAGCTTGCCGTCATCGGTCAGCAGGAGCATGCCCGTGGTGTCCTGATCGAGACGCCCGATGGCCTGCACTCCCTGCACCGCCCCCTTCTGTGGACGCTGCCGCAAAGGAGCGGGAAGCAGCGTGTAGATGCTGGGCCAGGCCGAGGGCTTCTGCGAACATTCGGTGCCTGCAGGCTTGTGGAGGAGCACATAGGCCTGAGCGTGGTACTCCCAGGGCTGCCCCTGCACGGTGAAGCCCAGCCTCTCGCGTGCCTCGACCGCATGGAGGGCATCGGTCACGGGCTCCGGCACTCCCTCCAGCCGAACCAGCCCCTGCTGGACCAGACCGGCACACACGCGCCGGGTACCGAAGCCCTGGGAATACAGCATGTCGGCCAGCGACATCACGGGAATGCGGGAAGTGGAAACAGCCATGGTGCAAAACCAATCAAATGCAGAAATGTCCCCTCAGGGGGTACGCAGGATGGAAGGGGCTCGCTCCTGCCCAAAGGGCACGGGGGAGAAAAAAGGAAGGGAGGCCGCCGCAGGAGCGGCAGAACCGGCAGAAGCGGATTGAGGTTCAGGGATGCCAGAAGCTGCCGAAGCTCCCCCGGATGCGGGAGCCGACGCAGGATCCGATGCGGTATGTCCGGCATGTGCAGAGGGGGCCTCGCGCGTGGGATCGGTCATCCGCGTGACCGAAAAGACCTCGCGCACACGCTGGGCACACAGTCCCTTGCGCAGATCGATGGCCGCCCCCTGCTGCGTCCGCACACAGGCGAGCCGCACGAAGCGTTTGCCACGGAGCCCCTCGATCCACAGCTGCTCTGCCGCACCAGGCCCCGCGACCCGGATCACAATCAGCCGTCCGTGAGGGGTATCGACCAGAGCTGCACGCGAGGTCAGGTGCTGATCGGCCGGATCATGTCGCGGGGCAGCGGACGAACGGCCATGGCGCGACCGCCCTGTGTGCCTGCCGGATGCCTGGGCAAGAGGGGACGCCGAGGGCAATGACTGCTGAATCTGGGCCACCGTGTACTGTTCCAGACGGTCCAGAAACTCGGGCGTGAGGTCGGAGGTGCGCAGGCCCTGGGCATCCTGCGATACCACGTAGACCTGCTCGGCCACATGCCCCATGCGGGCTCCAGACCGTGCGCCTGCCTCATGCCCATGGCGCGCAGCCCAGGCAGAGGAAGCTCCCAACCCGGAAAGCAGCCCCGCTGCCATGCCTGCCACGACGAACCGACGACATGCACGCCCCATCCAGCCAGAGAGCGCCCCCTTTCGCTTCAGGGAGCGCAGGGCATGCATGGGCCGGTGCGGACTCGGTTGCAGACTCATTGCACGCGCTCGATGCGTTGTGGCCGGAAGCTCCAGTCGGCTTCCTTGCCCTTGCGTCCCCGGGTTCCGGCCGCATTGCGCAGACTGCGCAGCTCCAGCACCTCCTCGCGCGGCTTGCCACCCCTGCCTGTGCCCTGCACACGGATGGAGCGGGCATAGGCGGCTGCGCCGATGAGTGTGTCGTCGGATTCGAGGCCCATGAGCATCAGCCCGCGTCCGCCCTTGGGCTGGTGGCGCAGCTCGGAGAGCGGGAAAGTGAGCAGTCGACCGCCTGCACTGGCGCAGGCAACATCGGTGGCCGGAGCCAGAGGCGTGCTGCCATGGTCGCCATCGATCACGCTGGGAGCACAGGGCGTTTCGCCTTCGTTGCAGGTGACAAAAGCCTTGCCTGCGCGCAGACGCGATGTCATGTCGCCGATGGTGGCCCAGAAGCCATATCCCCCGCTGCCGGACAGCAGCACCTGCTGGGAGTCAGGGCCTGCCACGTAATGCAGCAGATGGGTCCCCGCTTCCAGTTCGATGAGCGTGGTCACGGGCTGCCCATCGCCACGCGCGCCCGGCAGGCTGGCCACGGGCACGCTGTACACCCGGCCATTGCTGCCCAGGGCGATCAGCGTATCGACGGTGCGGCACTCGATGGTGGTCTGCAGCCCGTCGCCCTGCTTGAAGGCAAACCCTGCCGGATCGTGCCCATGGCCCGTGCGGGCACGCACCCAGCCCTTTTCGCTGAGCACCACCGTCACCGGTTCATCGACCACCCGGACTTCGACCACGGCCCGCTTCTCGGTCTGGATGAGGGTGCGGCGCGCATCGCCGAACTGCTTGGCATCGGCCTCGATCTCCCGCACCATGAGCCGCCGCAGTGCAGCCGGGCTGTGGAGCACATCTTCGAGCCTGGCCTGTTCGCCGCGCAGGTCGGAGAGCTCCTGTTCGATGCGCAGTGCCTCCAGCCGCGCGAGCTGCCGCAGACGGATTTCGAGAATGTCCTCGGCCTGTCGCTCGGTCAGGTGGAAGCGCTCCATGAGCGCCGGCCCCGGCTCGTCGCTCTGGCGGATGATGGCGATGACCTCGTCGATGTGCAGCAGCACGGTCTGCCGCCCTTCCAGAATGTGGATGCGGTCGAGCACCTTGTCGAGCCGATGCCGGGTACGCCGCGTCACCGTGGTCCTGCGGAAATCGATCCACTCCTCGATCATGGCCCGCAGCGATTTCTGCACCGGCCGACCATCGAGCCCCACACTGGTGAGGTTGACGGGCGCCGTGGTTTCGAGGCTGGTGTGGGCCAGCAGCGCCGTGGTGAGATCCTGCTGGCTCACGGTACGGCTCTTGGGCTCAAACACCAGCCGCACGGGTGCGTCCTTGCTGGATTCGTCACGCACGCCGTCGAGCACGGCCAGCAGGCTGGCCTTGAGCTGCAGCTGTTCCTGCGACAGGGCCTTCTTGCCTGCGCGCACCTTGGGGTTAGTGAGCTCCTCGATTTCTTCCAGCACCTTCTGGGTGCTGACGCCCGGAGGGAGCTCCTGCACCACAAGTTGCCACTGGCCGCGGGCCAGATCCTCGATCTTCCAGCGGGCACGCACCTTGAGGCTGCCCCGACCGCTTCGGTAGGCTTCCGCAATCTCGGTGGCGCTGCTGATGATCTGTCCGCCTCCCGGATAGTCCGGTCCGGGCACCAGGGCCCACAGCTCCTCGTCCGACAGGGAAGGCTGCTTGATCAGCGCCACGCAGGCATCGGCCACCTCCCGCAGGTTGTGGCTGGGAATTTCGGTGGCCATGCCCACTGCAATGCCGCTCGCCCCGTTGAGCAGCACGAAGGGCAAGCGTGCGGGAAGCTGCGCTGGCTCCTCGGTACTGCCGTCGTAGTTGGGAACAAAATCAACAGTGCCTTGGCCAATTTCGTCAAGCAACAGCGTCGCGATGCGGGACAGGCGTGCCTCGGTATAGCGCATGGCCGCTGCGCCGTCGCCATCACGGCTGCCGAAGTTGCCCTGTCCATCGATGAGCGGATAGCGCTGGCTGAAGTCCTGCGCCATGCGCACGAGCGCATCGTAGGCTGCCTGATCGCCGTGGGGATGGAAACGCCCGAGCACATCCCCCACCACGCGCGCACTCTTGACCGGCTTGGCCCCTGTGGCGCCGTTCGAGCCGCCAAAGGAGAGGCCCATGCGATCCATCGCATACAGAATGCGCCGCTGCACGGGTTTCTGTCCGTCGCACACATCCGGCAGGGCCCGCCCCTTGACCACGGACAGGGCATATTCCAGATACGCACGCTGCGCATACTGGGCCAGATTCGGGTTGTCGCCGTGCTCGGCCGGCCCGGAAACCACACTCACGGTATCCATGTCAGAACTCGCTGGAAATCAGAAAAACGGCCAGTGAACCCCACCGGCCAGCTCCTGCCACCCCCAACGGGATGCAGGAAGCGAAGAAAAAACGGAAGGCAAGACAGGAGACAGCAGGCAAAAGGCCCAAGCATCGTGATGCCTCGCCATCGCGAGGGCCTCTCGGCATCAGGGGCGCCGCTCTGCTCAGTCTCTTCATGCTCTTCATGCACTCAGGGATTCGGCATGCTGCTTCCCGGTGCACTGTCGGGAGTGGCATGCGCGCTGGGCGCACCGCTTCTGACCACCACATCGGCACCAAGCTGCATCGGCACCTGCGGCATCCTGTCAGCGGCAGCCACCTGACCGGCAATCTGGTCCATGGCACTCGGTGCCTCGGTGCCGGTGGCTTCTGCCGTGAGGGAACGCTGGGCCGATTCGAGCGCAGCGGCTTCGAGCCGCATGGCCCGTGCAGAGGGGGTTTTTCCACTCCGCGCCGAGGCCAGCGTCATGTTCACACGCCCACGCCCGGCCAGCCGGCCGAGAGGAATCGGTGCCACGCTGGCCATGGGCACCCCCATGCCTTCCGCTCCGGGGCGGAAGGTCTGATACAGGGCCATGACGGTACGCACATAGTTCTGCGTTTCCGCATAACGCGGCACGGCATTGCCCGCACGCGACACGGCGCCATGCCCCGCGTTGTAGGCAGCCACCGCCAGATCGACCCGCCCATGAAAACGGTCGAGCAGCTGGCGCAGATAGCGCGCCCCTAGGCGCACGTTCAGCGCAGGATCGGTGAGCTTGTGCTCCACGCTGCCCGCTGCGTCGGCCTGTACGCCCAGATCGCGGGCCGTGGCCGGCATGATCTGCATCAGCCCCACGGCTCCGGCTCCGGACACCGCCTGCCGGTTGAAGCCCGACTCGGCTGCAATTACCGACTTGAGCAGATCCACATCCACCGCATTGCGCCGGGCCTCGCGGGCCATGTGATGGGCGACTGCCCGGTAGGCAGAGGACTGGTTGATGAGTGCGGTGAGCCGGCGTG
Organism: Allobrachymonas sp.; assembly: GCF_041912815.1. Classification (NCBI taxonomy): domain Bacteria; kingdom Pseudomonadati; phylum Pseudomonadota; class Betaproteobacteria; order Burkholderiales; family Comamonadaceae; genus Allobrachymonas; species Allobrachymonas sp. The sequence goes on from NZ_JAYRLV010000001.1 coordinate 239,314, forward strand.
CCTTGACTCCCGCAGCAGCATCGGCCTGCGGATTGAAGGCCAGGCCATTGCCGCTCAGGAGCGTGCTGCCGCGGACCGTGCCGCCACTGCGGGCAGCCACGCGCATGCGTCCCTCGCCCCGCCCTGCCGCCAGCGTCTTCTGGGCATCGAAGCGGAAATGCTCGCTCTTGAAATACAGCTGGTAGCGGCTGTCGACCTTGCGATCGGCAAAGTGCGACATGCCCTCGGCATCCACATACCCCCAGACATCGGCGTGCGCCGCCCAGGGCATGAGGCCCAGACCGGTCCATAGCAGCAGGGGAAAGATTCTTCGCATCGTCATGCCTCGTTGTCTCAGATGTCGAGCTCCACGGCATCGCCGTGCAGCTCCATGAGTTCGCGTCGTGCGGCCGCCTCGCCCTTGCCCATGAGCTGCATCATGCAGGCCTGGGTCCCGGTCCAGCCGAGATCACCCAGCCGCACACACATCAGGCGGCGGGTGTCGGGATTGAGGGTGGTCTCCCAGAGCTGCTCGGCGGTCATTTCGCCGAGGCCCTTGAAGCGGCTGATGCCCCACTTGCCCTCGGCCACCCCTTCCTTGCGGAGCTTGTCGAGAATGGACTGCAGCTCGACCTCGTCGAGGGCATAGTGCTTGGCTGCCGGACGCTTGCCGCGCGCCGGGGCATCCACGCGGAACAGCGGCGGACGCGATACATAGACATGCCCGGCTTCGATGAGCTTAGGGAAATGCCGGAAAAAAAGTGTCAGCAATAGTACCTGGATGTGGGAGCCATCCACATCCGCATCGCTGAGAATGCAGACCTTGCCGTACCGCAGTCCCGACAGGTCGGGCGTGTCCTCCGGGCCGTGCGGGTCCACGCCCAGCGCCACGGCGATGTCGTGGATTTCGGCATTGCGAAACAGCAGGTCGCGCTCCACCTCCCAGGTATTGAGCACCTTGCCACGCAGAGGCAGAATGGCCTGAGTCTCCTTGTCCCGCCCCATCTTGGCACTGCCGCCGGCGCTGTCCCCTTCGACCAGAAACACCTCGTTGCGGGCAATGTCGCGGCTCTCGCAATCGGTGAGCTTGCCGGGGAGCACTGCCACCCCGCTGCCCCGGCGCTTCTCGACCTTCTGGCTCGCACGCTGGCGGCTCTGAGCTGTGCGGATCACCATTTCGGCGAGCCGTCGGCCATCGTCGAGATGCTCGTTGAGCCAGAGTTCGAAGGCCGGCCGCACGAATCCTGCCACCAGCTTGAGCGCATCGCGCGAATTGAGTTTTTCCTTGATCTGACCCTGAAACTGCGGATCGAGCACCTTGGCGCTGAGCACATAGCTCGCGCGGGCAAACACATCCTCGGGCATGAGCTTGACTCCCTTGGGCAGCAGGGCGTGGAGCTCGATGAAACTCTTCATGGCCTGAAAGAGCCCCTCGCGCAGTCCACTGTCGTGGGTGCCGCCCGCCGGCGTGGGGATGAGGTTGACATAGCTTTCGCGCAGCGAGGCACCCTCTTCGGTAAAGGCCACGCACCAGGCCACGCCTTCGCCATCGGCAAACTGCTCGCTGCCCTCGGCGTACTGCTCGCCCTCGAAGGCCGGCACCACCGGATTGGCCGGCAGGCTCTGCAGCAGATAGTCCCGCAGCCCTCCCTTGTACTGCCAGTGCAGAGTCTCGCGGGTCTTTTCCTGGGTAAGCCAGACCGAAACGCCCGCCATGAGCACCGCCTTGCTGCGCAGCAGATGCACCAGTTCGCTCCAGGGCAGGGCTGCGCTTTCGAAGTAACGGGCATCGGGCCAGACTCGAACAGTGGTGCCCTGCCGGCGGTCGCCGGCGGCGGCCTCACGCAGCGTCAGGGGCTCGGCGACCTCTCCCCCCGCGAACACCAGATGGGCCACCTGGCCCTCCCGGAAGCTGGTCACCTCCATGCGGGTCGACAGGGCATTGGTCACACTCACCCCGACCCCGTGCAACCCCCCGCTGAAGCTGTAGGCCCCGCCCTTGCCCTTGTCGAACTTGCCGCCCGCGTGCAGCCGGGTAAAGACCAGCTCCAGCACCGGCGCATGTTCCTCGGGATGCATGCCGAAAGGAATACCGCGCCCGTCGTCCTCCACGGTCACCGAGCCATCCTCGTGCAGCGTGACCTTGATCTTGCGGCCAAAGCCGGCCAGCGCCTCGTCTGCTGCGTTGTCGATCACCTCCTGCACGATGTGCAGGGGGGTGTCGGTGCGCGTGTACATGCCGGGACGCTGGCGCACGGGCTCCAGTCCCTTGAGGACCCGGATGGAACTTTCGGAATAAGCAGTGTCGGATTTCTTGGTGGCCATGGAATGAATTCTAAGGGGCGGCCCTGGGAGGCTGCCGCAACGGCGCCTGCGCGCTCGCCATGCGTCCACCCCTTGCGGCAGGCGAAGAGGGCGGATGGATACTGTACATTTTTACAGTCATTCTGCCAAGTCGCTTCAACGTCCCCCACAAGCCCCTCGATGCGCAGCCGAGATGCGCGCCTCACAAGCCGGCATGGCAGTCCAGCCGGTCACGGATGATGGCCGCGCCTTCCTCGCGGTATGCTCTGCCTTGGCTGCAGGAGTTTCTGCATCCTTCCGTTTTTTCCTTTCCTGTGCCGGCGGCCCACGATCCGATGGGGGCACAGGCCATCTGCCCCTGCTTATGACCTCGCCGACTCCTCTTGTCTCAGCCTCTCCCTCGCCTCGCCCTGCCCTGCCGCTGGTGCAGCTGCTGGCCTGCAGCGCCCTCATCGTGACACTGTCGATGGGCATCCGGCACGGTTTCGGCCTGTGGCTCCAGCCCATGACCCAGGCGCACGGCTGGACGCGCGCAGACTTTTCGCTCGCCCTGGCCATCCAGAACATCTCCTGGGGCGTGACGGGCATCTTCGCCGGCATGCTGGCGGACCGTTTCGGCGCCTTCCGCGTGCTTGCAGGGGGCGCTGTGCTGTATGCCGCCGGCCTGGCAGGCATGGCATGGTCGGACACTCCCGCCATGCTGTCTCTCACAGCCGGTGTGCTGCTCGGCACGGCGCAGTCGGCCACCACCTATGCGGTGGTCTATGGCGTGATTGGCCGCAACGTCACGGCCGAAACCCGCTCCTGGGCCATGGGCATCACGGCAGCGGCAGGCTCCTTCGGGCAGTTTCTCATGGTCCCCGTCGAAGGCTGGATGATCGACCGGCTCGGCTGGCAGGCCTCCCTCTTCTGGCTCGGCGCGGCCGCGCTGCTGATGGCTCCACTTGCTCTGGGCCTGCACGAGCCACGGCTGCGTTCCGGAGCAGTCGCTGCACGCGCGCAGACCGCCGGCCAGGCACTGGCCGAGGCCTTCCGCACGCCAGGCTTCCTGCTGCTCATGGCGGGATACTTTGTGTGTGGCTTCCAGGTCGTGTTCATTGGGGTGCACATGCCCAGCTACCTGCGTGACCACGGGCTGCCGCCCCAGGTGGCGAGCTATGCGCTCGCCCTGATCGGCCTGTTCAACGTGTTCGGCACCTATCTCTCCGGCTCGCTGGGCCAGCGCATGGCCAAGCGGCATATCCTCGCGTGCATCTATTTCTCGCGGGCGGTGGCGATCACCATCTTCCTGCTGGTGCCGCTGTCGGCGGCCAGCGTATACGTGTTCGCGGCCGTGATCGGGTTTCTGTGGCTGTCGACCGTTCCGCCCACCAACGCGCTGGTGGCCCAGATCTTCGGGGTGGAGCATCTGTCCATGCTGGGAGGCATGGCTTTCTTCAGCCACCAGATCGGTTCCTTTCTGGGCGTATGGCTGGGAGGCGAACTCTACGACCGCACCGGCAGCTACCAGATCGTGTGGCTGATCTCCATTGCGCTCGGTGTGCTGGCCGCACTGGTGAACCTGCCCATCCGGGAGGCTCCGCTCGTGCGCGCGCCCCGCGTGCAGCCCTCAGCCTGAGGCGTGCCGTCATGTCCCGATGGACCCGCCTGGCCCTGCGCCTGCTTGCCGTGGGAGTGCTTCTGGCCGTGTTCATGCTTTATCTGAGGCCTGATTTCATGGTCACCATGAGCGACTTCGTGTGGAGCTGCACCGTTCTTCCCAACAGCCGATAACTGCAAACGGAGGCCGGAAACGAGCCGTAACCGATCGGCCTCTGCCGCCGCGGTTTTTCCTCTGGGACTGTGGCACCATGCTGGATACAATGATAGTTTTGCGCCGGATGCTCGCAGCGGCGGGAACCATTCGCGATGGTGCCGATCCAGAGCAGGACGCACGGATCCACTCACAGGAATTTTCTTCATGCAACCGATCACAGGCAGCATTGTTGCGCTGATTACCCCCTTCCATGCCGACGGCAGTGTCGATTACGACACGCTGCGCAAGCTGGTGGACTGGCATGTGGAACAGGGCACCGACTGCATCAGCGTGGTGGGCACCACAGGCGAATCGCCCACGGTCAATGTCGACGAGCATGTCGAGATCATCCGCGTGGCTGTCGAGCAGGTGCGCCAGCATCCCGACCGTCACGTGCCCATCATGGCCGGCTGCGGTGCCAACTCCACCTCCGAGGCCATCGAGCTCGCCCGCCGCGCGCAGGCCGTGGGAGCCGACTGCCAGCTGCAGGTCGTGCCCTACTACAACAAGCCCACCCAGGAAGGCCAGTTCCAGCATTTCAAGGCCATTGCCGAGGCCGTCGGCGATCTGCCCATGATCCTCTACAACGTGCCCGGCCGCACCATGGCCAACATGGAGCACGACACCGTGCTGCGCCTGGCCGAGATCCCCGGCGTGGTCGGTGTCAAGGAAGCCACGGGCGACATCGGCCGTGCGCAATGGCTCATCCGCGATGTGCCCGAAGGCTTTGCCGTGTATTCCGGAGACGATCCCACCGCCGTCGCCCTGATGCTCTGCGGCGGACAGGGCAACATCAGCGTCACTGCCAACCTGGCACCCAGGCTCATGCACGAGCTGTGTGCTGCCGCCATTGCCGGCGACCGCGACACCGCCATGCGCATCCAGTTCCAGCTCATGCCCCTGCACAAGCACCTGTTCATCGAGGCCAATCCGATCCCCGTGAAGTGGGCAGCTGCCCGCCTGGGTCTGTGCGGCCCCGAACTGCGCCTGCCCATGACCCAGCTGACTCTGGCGCATCAGCCCATCGTCGAAGCCGCGCTCAAGGCTTCCGGCCTGCTCTGATCCGCCCTCTTCTCTTCTTTCCGACTGCCATTCCCGTTGCGTCCGATCTCTACTGGCATAACCAAGGAACCTCCCGACGTGAAAACCCTGTTCAAACTGTCCGTGCTGGGTACGGCCCTCGCGCTCGCCGCGTGCTCCACCACCACGACCACTGAAGTGGACTACAAGTCCGCGCAGCGCGGCAATGCACTCGAAGTGCCGCCCGACCTGACCAAGCTCTCCAGCGACGGACACTTCAGCATCCCCGGCGAAGCCACTTCGGCTGCGGCCTACCAGAAGGACCAGACCGCCGGGCAGGCCCAGCCTGAAACGGCCGTCAATGCCGTGGGCGACGTGCAGATCAAGCGCGACGGCAACCAGCGCTGGCTCTCCGTCAACCGGCCTCCCGCCCAGATCTGGAACGCGGTACGCACCTTCTGGGAAAACAACGGCTTCGTGCTGACCACCGACAACCAGCGGCTGGGCATCATGGAAACCGACTGGGCCGAAAACCGTGCCAAGCTGCCCCAGGACATCATCCGTTCCACGCTCGGCAAGATGTTCGATGCGCTCTACTCCACTGGTGAGCTCGACCGCTTCCGGACGCGGCTCGAACGCAATGCCCAGGGCGGCACGGACATCTTCATCAGCCACCGTGGCATGGAAGAGGTCTACAGCACCAACGACAAGTCGGCCACCCGCTGGCAGCCGCGCCCGGTCAACCCCGAGCTGGAAGACGAATTCCTGCGCCGCCTGATGGTCGCGCTCGGCGTGTCCAAGGAGCGTGCAGCTGCCATGGTCCAGGCCAATCCGCATGTCCCTGCCAAGGCGGCGACAGCCCCGTCGGCCTCCCCTGCTGCAGCAGCGGCCGCGGCCAGCGGTGTCGCCATCGAAGGCGATGCACTGGTGCTGTCGGAAGACTTCGAACGCGCCTGGCGCCGTGTCGGCCTCTCGCTCGACCGTACCGGATTCAGCGTGGAAGGCCGTGACCAGAAGGCAGGTGTCTACGATGTCCGCTACGTGCCGCTGGTGGCACCCGACGCCAAGAAGCCCGGCGTCCTGACCCGCCTGTTCAAGAAGGCGCCCGAAACCCAGTCCGTGCATTACCAGGTCCGCGTACAGCCCCAGGGGGGCCGCGTCATGGTGCGTGTCTACGATGCCCAGGGCAATGCGGCTCCTGCGCGCGACGGCAACCACATCCTGCAGGTGCTGGCTGACGATCTGCGCCAGATGTAAGCCTCTGTTGCCGCTGCCCGCCTGACGGGCTGGGATCCCGCACAGCCTCCTGGCATGTCTCCGCACACGGAGACGCAGGAGGCTGTGGCGCTTCAGGCCCCTGATTCCAGACGTCAGAGGGGGAGCAGCAGCACCTCCTGTGCTTTGTTTTCATTTTTCGTTTCGGCTTTTCTTTTCCCGTGTCCATCCGATTCAAGAGCCTCGGCAGCGGCAGTGCCGGCAATGCCACTCTGGTGGAAGCCCGCGAGGGCCTGCGCACCAGCCATCTGCTCATCGATTGCGGCATGTCGCAGCGCAAGCTCACGCTGCGCCTGCAGCAGGCCGGCGTGGAGCCCGGACAGATCGACGCCCTGTTCATCACCCATGAGCACAGCGACCACATTGGCTGCGGCGTAGCCTTTGCCCAGCGCCACGGCATTCCCCTGTGGATGAGCCGGGGCACCCATGTGGGCATCGGGCAGCCTGAACTCGGAGAGCTGCTGCACATGGCGCGCGATGGCTCCCCTCTGTGCGTGGGAGCACTGGAGTGCACTCCCTTCACCGTGCCGCATGACGCACGCGAGCCGCTCCAGCTGCGCTGCACCGACGGGGACCGTCTGCTCGGCATCGTGACGGATCTGGGCCATGCCAGCGCGCATGTGGTGGAGATGCTGCAGGGATGCGATGCATTGCTGATCGAAGCCAATCACGACCCCGATCTGCTGGCAGCCTCCCGCTACCCGCCTTTTCTCAAGGCACGGGTGTCTGGCGACTTCGGGCACCTGAGCAACGCCGCCTCGGCCGGACTGGCGCGCCTGCTGCAGCACGCCAGGCTGGGCCAGGTGCTCGCCGGCCACCTGAGCGAACGCAACAACCGCCCTGATCTGGCCTCCGCCGCACTGGCCGAGGCCCTCGGGCGCACAGTCGACGACATCATGCTGGCCGATGCCGCACACGGCAGCGACTGGCTGTCCGTCTGACGCACTGCCGCACTGCTTCGCTGCAAAACGATTCAGGCCAGCGCCCCCACTGCGGTGCCCTACCGCTCTTCCTGAGGCAGGCCGCCTCTGCATGGCAGAACCCGCCCACACCTTGTCACAGCTCGAATCGTTTCGGGCATGACGCGATGCGTGGCCGACGCTTACACTTGAAAAATCCCTTCGCGTCCATCGCCCCTTTTCCGCCCTGTCACCCGACATGCAAGAGTCCCCTGCCCTCCCCCACAGCCATTTCGAATATCTGCAGCTGCTGCTCGCACAGCAGCAGGAGGCGCACCACGCACGTCCGTACCCTGATCTGGCAGCACGACTCGACCTGCTCGACCGCCTGCAGCGCATGCTGGATCAGCACTCCGATGTGTTCATCCAGACCATTTCCGATGACTTCGGCTACCGCAGTGCACAGGAAACGCGCATGGCCGAGTTGCTGGTCGTGCAGCTGGAAATCCGGCATACCCGCCGCAAGCTGGCACGCTGGATGAAGCCCCGCCGCATGCCCACAGCCCTGAGTTACTGGCCTGCCAGCAACCACCTCATGCGCCAGCCCCTGGGGGTGGTGGGTGTGGTGTCGCCCTGGAACTATCCCCTGCAGCTGGCGCTGTCGCCCGCGCTGGCCGCGCTGGCCGCAGGCAACCGGGTGATGATCAAGCCGTCCGAGCTGACCCCCCGGTTTTCCGAGGCCCTGCAGCAGGCCGTGGCCAAGTTCTTTGCCACGAGCGAGCTGGTGGTGGTGCCGGGAGATGCCGAGATCGGCAAGGCCTTCACGCAGCTGCCCTTTGACCATCTGCTGTTCACCGGCTCCACCGCCGTGGGGCGTGTCGTGGCCGAGGCGGCCGCCTCCCACCTCACGCCCGTGACGCTGGAGCTGGGAGGGAAGTCCCCGGCCATCATCGATACCACGGCCGACATGGCCCATGCCGCGCACCGCATCGCCGTGGGCAAGCTGCTCAATGCCGGACAGACCTGCGTGGCGCCCGACTACGTGCTGGTACACCGCAGCCAGCACGAGGCCTTTGTCGAGGCCTACACGGCGGCAGTGCACGCGCTCTATCCCACGCTGGGAGACAATCCCGACTACACCAGCATCATCAGCGCCCGCCATTTCACCCGCCTGGTCGATCTGCTGCAGGATGCCCACGATCGGGGTGCGAGGGTGGTGCCCATTGGCGAGACCGACAGCGGCATGCGCAAGCTCGCCCCCTGTCTGGTGCTGAACGCTCAGCCAGAGATGCGCGTGATGCAGGAAGAGATCTTCGGCCCCATTCTCCCTGTGCTCATCTACGACAACGTGGACCAGGCCATTGACCGCGTGCGTCAGGGCGACCACCCGCTGGCCCTGTACTGGTTCGGGCAGGATCGCACGACCCAGGACAAGATCCTGGAATCCACCCTGGCCGGAGGGGTGACGATCAACGATTGCCTCTACCACCTCACCCAGGAGTCGCAGCCCTTCGGCGGCGTGGGGGCAAGCGGCATGGGCGCCTACCACGGAGAGTGGGGATTCCGCGCCTTCAGCAAGGAAAAGCCCGTGTTCACCCAATCGCGCTGGAGCGGCACGCGCTGGCTCACGCCGCCCTACGGCACACGGTTCGAGCGGCTCATGCAGTGGCTGCGCCGCTGGGGATAGTTCGGCTTTTGCCCACGTCTTCCGCGTTGCTTCTGCGAAGAATGTGCTTCCGCTCCATGCCCCACGCAGGAAAAGGTGTGCTGCACGCACCACACAAATGAGAATGATTTTTATTCATACCCTATAATGGCCTGCAAGGCGGTGTCGATTTCAGATCGCATCGTCCCTTGCACAGCCAGCCACACTGCCGCAAGCATCGGGATGCATCTGCCGCACGGCAGACGTTCCCGGCAGGATGCCCATGGACAGACATAGCCAGCGATTTCTCCGCCATTGCCTTGTTCTGATTCCATGACTTTTTCTGCCCGTTCCCGCCGCACATCCCGCTCCTCTGCCGTCGTCCCCCCTGCTGCTGCTCCGTCGACCCTTTCTCTGTCTGCCGGGAGGAGTGCCTCCTCCGCTTGCGGTGCAGCAGCTGGCGGCAGCACCGGGCTGCCCGTGATGCCCCTCGGTGCCGCTTTGCTGCTGGGAACTCTGGGCACGGCCGCATGGGCCCAGGATGTACGAACCGAATCGGTCGACGGCACCCTGCCCACGGTCGAAGTGCGCGAGAAGGCCCCCGAACCCGAGGGCAAGGACACCATCCATGCCACCACCGCACGCATCGGCAAGGGCAAGCAGGCCCTCAAGGACATTCCGCAATCGGTGACCGTGGTGACCGAAAAGCTGATGGACGACCGCCGCATCGCCACGGTCAAGGAAGCGCTTCAGGAAACGGCTGGCGTCACCTTCCAGGCCGGCGAAACGGGCGAAGAGGACATCCGCCTGCGGGGGTTCTCCCTGGCTGCCAGCGGAGACCTGTTTCTGGACGGCATGCGCGATCCCGCCTTCTACGACCGCGACACCTTCAATCTCGACCAGGTGGAGGTTCTGCGCGGCTCGGCCTCCATGCTGTTCGGCCGCGGCTCCACTGGCGGTGCGGTCAACCAGGTGAGCAAGACCCCGCGTCCGCTCGACGACTACGAGGTGTCGGCCACGGTGGGCAATGGACAGCGCCTGCGTCTCACCGGCGACTTCAACATCCAGACAGGCGATACCCAGGCCCTGCGCATCAATGCCCTTTCCGACCATGCGGCAAGCAATGGCATCGGCGCCCGCGAGGAGCGCAAGGGTCTGGCCGCCTCCTATGCCTGGGGTATCGGCATGCGCGATGAATTTCTGGTGAGCCTCTACCACCTCGACAACCAGAACGGCATCAATTACGGCGTGCCCTACCTCACGCCGGCGGGGGCTGCCTCCTCCTCGTCCGAGCGGCAGCTGCTCCCGGTCTCGCCGGATGCCAACTATGCCATGGCAAGCGACTACAACCACAGTCGCGCGACGCTGGCAGGACTGTCGCATACCCACCGATTCGACACGGGCGGAGAGATCGTCACCCGCCTGCGGGCCGGCCGTTTCTCGCGCGATGTACGGGCCAGTGCGATGCGGCTCGCCAGCGGAGTGACCGACGCCACGCTTTCGGCCGACACGGTGCTGACCCGTTCGCCCAAGTACAAGATCCAGGACGTGGACACCCTGCAGCTCCAGAGCGACTACACCGGCCAGTTCCAGTGGGGCGGACTGGAGCATACGATCACGGCCGGTGTGGACTTTTCGCGCGAAACCAAGGACAGCTACACCCCCACCAGCACAGGCACCAAGCCCTCCACCACGGTCGGCAGTCCCGACGATGGCGCATGGGTCGATGAAGCCGCACGCACGCTGTATCGCTCCGGACACTACCGTTCGACAGGGCTGGGAGCCTATGTGCAGGATGTGGTGCAGATCGCACCGGCCTGGAAAGTGGTGGGGGGCCTGCGCTACGACTGGCTGCACGGTGACTACGACACCTACAGCCTGTCCGGTGCCACGAGCTCGTACCGCATGAAGGTGTCCGAGTGGAGCCAGCGCGCCGGGCTGCTCTACCAGCCCACCGCCAACCAGACCTACTATCTGTCGTATGGCACGTCCTTCAACACCTCGGGCGATGCCTATTCGCTGAGCGCCTCCACCGCTTCCGTCCCGCCCGAGAAAAGCCGCAACATCGAGCTCGGAGCCAAGTTCGAATCCACCGACCGCCAGCTCGGCGGCCGGATCGCCCTGTTCCACTCCACCAAATACAACGAGCGCAACACCGACCCCGACCTTCCCGTGGCCAACCTGAGCGGCCAGCGCCATGCAGCCGGACTGGAAATCGACCTCAGCGGCCGCATCACGCCCCAGTGGGAGGTCTATGGCTCCTACATGTATCTGCCTGTCGCCAAGGTGGACAAGGCTGCTGCCTGCCCGGCCACGGGTTCCTGCAGCCAGAACCAGCCCGGCGAGCGCGTAGGGGAGCGCCCGGGGCTGACGCCCCGCCACAGCGGCACGGTATGGACCACCTACCAGGTCCACCCCCAGTGGCGCGTGGGAGCCGGGGTGAACTTCCGCAGCTCGCAGACCCCGGTGCTGAGCAGCATCCGGGTACCGGGCTATGCCACCTATGACCTGATGGCCGAATACCGGCACAACAGCCATCTCAGCTTCCGCGCCAACCTGCTCAATGCCACCAACAAGCTGTATGCGGCGGAGCTCTACCGCGGGCACTACATCGCCGGTGCCGGCCGCACCTACAGCCTGACCGCCACCTACCGGTTCTGAACGCGCGGGCCGGGGCCCCCAAGGCCCCGGCCAGTCAAGCGCACAGATCGCTGCATTTTTCTGCCTCCAGGCACACGCACGCCATGATCCTGACACTCGACGCCCTGCTCTCTCCTGCCCAGCTTGCCATCATCCAGACGCACCTGCGGGATGCCTCGTGGGATGCTGGCAGCCACACGGCAGGGTCCCTGGCCCGCACCGTCAAGCACAACAGCCAGCTGCCGGCCGACAGTGCTGCCCTGCAGCACATCCGGCAGCAGGTGGCCGACGCCCTGCAGAGACACCCGGTTTTTCTGGGTGCCGTGCTGCCCCGTCGGGTGTTTCCCCCGCGGGTGAATCGACATGGCGTGGGCGACCACTACGGCCCTCACTACGACAACGCCGTGCTCCAGGGCCCGCAGGGTGTGCGGGTACGCTCCGACGTGTCCTGCACCCTCTTTCTCAACGAGCCGGACACCTACGACGGTGGCGAACTGCAGATTGCCGACACCTTCGGCGAGCACCGCATCAAGCTGCCCGCCGGCAGCGCAGTGCTCTACCCTTCCAGCAGCCTGCATCAGGTGCTGCCGGTCACACGGGGCGAACGGCTGGCCTGCTTTTTCTGGATCGAGAGCATGGTGAGAGACGATGCCCGGCGCCGTCTGCTGCATGAATTCGACCTGGCGCTCACCCGGCTGCGCAGCCAGCATGGCGACAGCGCCGATACCACCCAGCTCACCGGCACCTACCACAACCTGCTGCGCATGTGGGCAGAGACATAGGCGATTCTTGCTCTGTTTTCACTTGCTCCTGGCTGCCCATGGCTGCCCCTGTCATCTCCCATCTCCGCCTGCGCCGTGCATATCTCCTGGAATCCTCCCTCCATCTCTCCTCTTCCCCCCGGCATCATCACCCTGGACGACCACGAGCGCCATGCCGAGCACATGCTGGGCGCCGCTGCACATGCCTATTTTGCGGGCACTGCGGCAGATGGCCTGACCCATGCCGCCAACCGCCAGGGCTGGCGCAGCCTGACGCTGCGGCCGCGCGTGCTGCAGTCGCTGACGGGCGGGCACACCCGTACCCTGCTGCAGTGCGCCACCCTGCACGCCCCGCTGCTGCTGGCTCCGGTGGCCCATCAGCAGCTTGCCCACCCCGACGGCGAACTGGCAAGTGCCTGCGCGGCAGCCGCCATGGGCGTCGGCATGGTCGTGAGCACCCTCTCCAGCATCCCCATCGAACCCCTGGCCGCCTGCCTGCACGACTCCGGCGGCCTGCCCCCATGGTTCCAGCTGTATGCACAGCCCCATCGCGACGACACCCTGGCACTCATCCACCGCGCCGAACAGGCAGGATGTGCAGCCCTCGTGCTCACGGTGGATGCCCCGGTCCAGGGGGTGCGCGATGCAGAACGCCGAACCGGATTCGTACTCCCTCCCCAGAAGCAACCACCCCATCTGGCCGATCTGCCCAACCGTCCCTGGCCCGCTTCGCATGCCGAGGCCGGGCTGTGCCAGGGCGTGACCGCCCATGCCCCGACCTGGGCCGATGTGGAATGGCTGCAGAAACAGACCTCCCTGCCCCTGTGGCTCAAGGGCGTCACCCACCCCCAAGACGCCTGCCGCGCCCAGGATCTCGGCATACACGGCCTCATCGTGAGCAACCATGGCGGCCGCACTCTCGACACCATGCCTTCCACCTCCCGCCTGCTGCCGCAGGTCCGGGCCGCCGTCGGAGCGGACTTCCCGCTGCTGGTCGATGGCGGCATCCGCCGTGGCACCGATGTGTTCAAGGCGCTGGCGCTGGGAGCAAATGCCGTGCTCATCGGGCGTCCCCAGGTGTTCGCTCTTGCCAATGCCGGAGCGCGCGGCGTGGCCCACATGCTGCGCACCCTGCGTGACGAGCTCGAAGCCTGCATGGCCCTGTGCGGCTGTGCCACTGTCGATGCCATCGGTCCGGAACACCTGGAATAGGCTTGAACCCCTCTTCTCTTAATTGATATTGATTCTCATTTATAATTTACACATCGCTCCCGGATACATCTTCCACCGCTCCGTGCTTCTGGCCTTGCTCCCCTTTCTATCATGTCCGATCGTCGTTATCTGTTCATTGCACCCGCAGTCGTGCTGATCCATGGGAGCCTGCTGTGGATCGCATCCCCTGCATCCCTGCCGCAGTGCCCCCAGCCCCTGCCCACCTCGGACCTGCTTCAGGCACGCTGGATCGAACGCAGCCCCGTCGCCATGCAGGCAGCCACACCCGCACGCTCCTCCGAGCCGCCAGCTCCACGCCCACAGACTGCTGCCCCCACCCGGACGTCGACTCCATCCCCGCAGCGCCCCTCTGTGTCCAGGCCCACCGCGGTGCCCAGGGCCTCTGCCCGCACGCCGGAACGCGCACACGTCACAGCGCCCGCAGAAGGCCCCACATCCCGCACCCAGGACTCTGCTCCCGCGCATGCGTCCCGCGCTTCAGCCACGGATGCGACCCACACGCATACGCAGACAGAAGGAGCACGGCAAGGAGCCGCACAGAGCGCAGATTCCACGACGCCCTCGCTGGAACTTCCTTCCAGCCAGGCCAGTTATCTGCGCAACCCACGTCCGCCCTACCCCCTCGCCAGCAAGCGCCTGCGCGAATCCGGCACCGTGGTGCTGCGCGTACGGGTAGGAGCCGACGGCACCGCCCAGCAGGTGCGCATACAGCGCTCCAGCGGCTATCCCGCACTCGATGAATCCGCACAGGACACCGTGCAGCGCTGGCGCTTCGTGCCCGGCAAGCGCCATGGCGTAGCCACCGCCATGGACTATGACGTCCCCATCGCCTTCCGCCTCGACTGATGTCAGCCCGGCGGGCCGCTTCTTCCCTCTCTTCTTTCTGTTCCCAGACCCTTCCCATGACCACCCCAGCCTCCTCTTCCACCCCGTCCCTTGCCGCCAGCTCCTTCGATCTGACCCACTTCTGGCTGCAGGCCGATGCCATCACCCGGGGCGTCGCGCTCGTCCTGCTGCTCATGTCGCTGCTGACCTGGATCATCATGGTCGGCAAGGCCTGGGAAGCCTGGCGCTGTCATCGCCTGGCACGCAGGACCGAACAGTTCTGGCACAGTCCCGACATGGCCGCCGGCATGCAGCTGCTCGGAGAATCCGAAACCCCCTTCCGTGCCCTGGCTCAGGCAGGGCTGGACGCACGCGCCCACCACCGCCTGCAGGCCGAATCCACCGAACTGCACGACACCCTGCCCGTAAGTGACTGGATCAGCCTGTGTCTGCGCCACAGCATGGACAGTCTCGTGGCACGGCTGCAGGCCGGGCTCTCGGTGCTCGCCTCCATCGGCTCCACGGCGCCCTTCATCGGCCTGTTCGGGACAGTCTGGGGCATCTACCACGCCCTCATGGGCCTCGGCGGCAGCGGCGCCGTCAGCATCGACCGCGTTGCCGGCCCCATCGGTGAAGCTCTCGTCATGACGGCTCTGGGCCTCGCCGTCGCCATTCCCGCCGTCCTCGGCTACAACACCCTGGTTCGCGCCAACAAGCACGTCAGTTCCAGCCTGGCCCGCTTCTCGCACGACCTGCATGCCTGCCTCGTCACGGGCGCCCGCGTGGCCTGACCGCCGCACGCATGCCTCTCGCCTTTCCTCTGTCTACTTTTGCCGTTCCGCCATGTCCATGCCCCTTTCCGACCCCACCGACGACGCCCTGATGACGGAAATCAACATGACGCCCCTGGTCGACGTCATGCTCGTGCTGCTCATCGTCTTCATCCTGGCCATGCCGTTGATCCAGAACTCCACCCGGGTCGAACTGCCGCAGGCTCAGTCCGCTCCTGCCGCACCGCAGCCAGACGCCATTCGGCTCACCATCGACGCCTCCGGCCAGACCTTCTGGAACGATGCGCACGTATCGCCTCAGGAGCTGCGCACCCGCCTCACAGAGGCCGCACACCGCAGCCCCCAGCCCCCCATCGAACTGCGCGCCGACCGGGCCACCCGCTACGAACCCGTCGCCCAGGCCCTGGCCGCCGCGCGCGAGGGCGGCATGACGTCGGTCGGATTCGTCACGGAGCCTGCCCGATGATCTGCCCTGCACGCCCTGATGCCGCACCGGCATCGTCTCCTGCCTCTTCCGCCTCTTCCGCCTCTTCCGCCTCTTCCGCCTCTTCCGCTTCTTCCGCTTCTTCCGCTTCTTCCGCTTCTTCCGCTTCTTCCGCTTCTTCCGCTTCTTCCGCTTCTTCCGCTTCTTCCGCTTCTTCCGCCTCTCCGGCTGCCGCCTTGCCGGTGACCGTTGTTGCCCCCACCGACCGGTGCATCGCCAGCGAAGCCCTGCTTCAGGGGAAGCGTTCGGTCACCATCGTCCACCAAGGCGAAACCTATCGCCTGCAGTCCACCCGACAGGGCAAGCTCATTCTCACCAAATAGCCTGCCGGGGCTGCATTCCTCTGCAGCCCCGGAGTGGCCGGGCACCGGGATGGGTGTTACATGTCCTTGCGAGCGATTCAGGGGGCGCTTCTATAATCAATCCGTCCATGTCGTCACGGAAACAGCGGAAATGCATGGACCTGTCGCGTATCTTCTGCCTGCGCGTTGCCTCCGTTTCTCCCCGCTCCCGTCTTTCCCAAAGGAATTCCATGGAAAACCGTTTCAATTCTTCCGGCGTCCCCGCCAGCAGCGACTGGGGGCGATCTGCCTATGCACCCGACATGGCGACCCGCCAGCGCGTGCTGCGCAACACCTATCTGCTGCTTGCCATCAGCATGGTTCCCACCGTGCTGGGCGCATGGATCGGGGTGGCCAGTGGCGCCATGGCGCTGCTGTCGGGAGGCCTCGGCATGGCCGTGTTCCTGATCGGTGCCTTCGGCTTCATGTACGCCATCGAGCGCACCAAGCAGTCCGGTACCGGTGTGCTGGTGCTCCTGGGCTTCACCTTCTTCATGGGCCTGATGCTCGCCCCTCTGCTGTCCGCCGTGCTCGGCCGCGCCAACGGGGCACGCCTGATCATGACCGCCTTTGCCGGTACGGGCGGCGTCTTCGCCGTCATGGCCGTGCTGTCCTCCGTCGTCAAGCGTGACCTGTCGGGCATGGGGCAATGGCTGTTCGTGGGAGCACTGGTGGTCCTGTTCGGAGGCCTCATCAACCTGTTTCTCGGATCGAGCGCCATGATGCTGGCCCTCTCCACCCTGTGCGTGGGCATCTTCAGCCTGTACATGCTCTACGACCTCAAGCGCATCATCGACGGTGGCGAAACCAACTACATCTCTGCCACCCTGGCGCTCTATCTGGACATCTACAACGTGTTCCAGAGCCTGCTGGTCATTCTGGGCCTCACCAGCGACCGGGACTGAGCAGCCCCGGTGCACAGCCGGCATGGCCGGTGCACCGCCTGTCTCACCCTCTGACACACCGCCTCCTGCACGGGAGGCGGTTTTTTCATGTCCGCACATCGCATGCCCAGGCCACCGGCCATGAACGCTTCGTCACCAATCGTCACAGCTTGCCTGCCCTGTTCCCCCTGCAGTCACGCAGGACGCGGTTAGGCTGATGCCTTTGATTCCTGGTGCATTTTTCCGGAGCCTGCATGTCCACGCCCACTACCGTCCCCTCCCGATATCGACTTTCTGCAGCCACGCTTGCCGCTGCGACCATGCTGCTGCTGGCAGGCTGTGCAGGCTCTTCCGCACTCCAGGAAAATGCGGCCCTGGGTTCCCCTGCAGGCAACGGCAGCAATCTGGGCATAGCCGGATCGAGCGCCTCCGGAGTACAGCTCTATGGCACGGTCGACCTGAGCGTGGGCCGCCGGGAGACCTCCCGCAACGGGAGCATCCAGACCACCGACGGCCTGTCCTCGCACTGAGCAGACGTCAGGCCCCGGCCACGGATTCGATGGCCTGCGGAATACGGGACTGCGAGGCATCAGCCCGTTCGAACACCGCCATGCTTTCCACATGCGCCGTGTGCGGAAACATGTTCACCACACCGGCCGCGCGCAGCACATAGCCCGCCTGGTGCACAAGCAGCCCCGCGTCGCGTGCCAGGGTGGCGGGATTGCAGCTCACATACACGATGCGCTGCGGAGGCTGCCACTCGGCAGGTGCCACATAGCTGCTCTCGCCCTCGACTTCCCGTCCCAGACGCTGCTGGTGAATGTCCGCCAGAGCCTTGACCAGCGCAAAGGCGCCTTCACGCGGCGGATCGACGAGCCACTTGTCCGAAGCGCCATCTGCCACCAGCATGGCCGGGGTCATCTCGAACAGGTTGCGTGCCACGAAGCGTGTGGGTGCCAGCGCGTGTCCATGGGCGTTTGGCTGGTTGGCCGCATGGTTCTCGCGCGAGCGCTGCACCAGGGCCTCGCTGCCTTCGATGCCCAGCACCTCGCGGGCCCGGGTGGCGATCGGCAGGGTGAAGTTGCCCAGCCCACAGAACCAGTCAATGATGCGTTCGTGGCGCTGCACATCCAGCCATTGCAGGGCCCGGCTGACCAGCACGCGGTTGATGTGCGGATTGACCTGCGTGAAGTCCGTCGGGCGGAAAGGCATCGTGATGCCGAATTCGGGCAGGCTGTAACTCAGGGTGGGCGTATCGGGGCTGATGCAGTGCACGGTGTCGGGGCCCTTGGGCTGCAGCCACCACTGCACTCCGGCATCGGCGTGCTCCCGCGCAAAGGCATGGAGCCGCGCCAGATCGGCCTCGCTCAGGGGCTCTAGGTGGCGAAGCACCAGTGCAGTCACGCCATCGCCACAGGCCAGCTCGATCTGCGGGCAGGTGTCACGCGCCTCCATGCCGGCCACGAGCGCACGCAGGGGCAGCAGCAGCGCACTGACATGTGGCGGCAGAATGGCGCAGCTGCGCATGTCGGCAATGTAGCGGCTCTTGCGCTCATGGAAGCCGATCAGCACCTCGCCCTTCTTGATCACATGCCGCACCGACAGGCGTGCACGCCAGCGATAGCCCCAGTCTGGCCCATGGATGGGACTGAGCATGATGCCCGCACGGCACTTGCCAAGGTGCCAGAGGTTGTCCTCGAGCACGCGCTGCTTCATGGCCACCTGGGCATCGGGATGCAGATGCTGCATCTTGCATCCGCCACAGGCGCCGGCATGCAGGCCGAAGTGCGGGCAGGCAGGTCGCACGCGCTGCGACGACTCGCGATGCACGGCGGTGAGCGTGGCCGCCTCCCAGTTGTTCTTGCGGCGGTAGGTGTTGGCACTCACCCATTCGTAGGGCAGCGCCCCGTCGATGAAGATCACCTTGCCGTCGGCGCGGCGCGACACCCCCTGCGCATCCAGATCCATGGCATGCACCAGCAGCCAGTCGGGCTGGGCATGCGGCGGACGTTCGCCGAAGTACGGCAGCAGTTCGCCCAGCCGATCCGTCGTGCCCCCTTCGTCGGTATCGGTCTGGGGGGCATCCTCGACGGGCGGTGCAATCGGAAGGTCACTCATGATGGTCTGGAAAAGAAAAGAGAAACACTAAACGCCGCCCCGATCGAACCGAGCGCACGCAGAAAACGCTGCCCCGCATCGACGAAACCGTCCCCTGCCCTCCTGGACAGGGGACGGGGCAATCAGCCGATGGACTGCTCCTGCTTTCGGCACGCGCCGTTCGGCAAGTGGCCGAGACAGGGAGGCGCCGTCGCCGGCCAGGTCAGGGCCGGGAAGGCAGATAGGTCAGCGGATTGACCGAGGTGCCGTTGCGACGCAGCTCGAAGTGCAGCTTGACGCGGTCGCTGTCGCTGCGCCCCATCTCGGCAATCGTCTGGCCCTTGCGCACGGTCTGGTTCTCGCGCACCAGCAGCTTGCTGTTGTGGGCGTACACGGTCAGGAAGGTGTTGTTGTGCTTGAGGATGATGAGGTTGCCATAGCCGCGCAGGCCTGAACCGGCATACATCACCTTGCCGTCGGCAGCCGCCATGATGGGATCCCCCTCGCGCCCGCCGATGCTGATGCCCTTGTTGCGATCCCCGTCGAAGGACGAGAGGATGGCCCCTCCCCGCGTAGGCCAGGCCAGGCTGATGCCTGCCGCACTGGCACCAGAGGCATGCCCCTGCACCGCAGGCGCTCCGGGGGCCGGCGTGACAGCGGGCGCCTCATGCGCACGTGCATGGCGCACAGCCGGGGCTGCCGCTGTCATGGCTGCAGGCGCACGGTGCCTGACCACCGGAGCCGGCCCATGGGCTGCCATGCCGGGCGGTGGGACCACGCGCAGCACCTGGCCGACCTCGATCTGGTCTGGATTGGGCACCCACTGGCTGTTCCAGCGTGTGATGTCACGCCAGTCCAGCCCATTGGCGCGAGCGACGCTGCGGATGGTGTCGCCCTGCTGAACGGTGTAGTACCCGGGCCGACCGGCGAACTCATGCCCTGGCAGCGTGGCCGGGTCGACGCGCGGAGTGGTGGAGAACATGCCGGTGGAACGGTCCTGGACCGGGGCGCGGGGAGTGGAACCACAGGCCGCGAGCAGGGCCGCCAGGCCCAGACACCACGCGGTGCGGGTGCATTGGCGCAGAGTGCCAACGCGAGCAATGAAACGCATGCAAAGTCCTTCTTGCTGGATTCGAAATGGCCAGACTCCCGAAACAGACTCCGCCGGACTGCGGAGCCATGGCACGACTGCCTCCGGCAGCGCAACGGGATGGCATGGAGCCTCGCACGGCCATCTGCCAGTGCTGCGGACAGATCGGCCTCCTGCAGGAAGCTGCCTCCGTCTCGGCAAATGGATCGGGCCGACAGGAAACGCCATCGCGTCCCGAACGTCAGGCCATGCCGGATTTTAAGGGAACAAAAAGCACGGGTTCGAGCACAGTTTGTTGCAAACCGTGCGCTGTCCGGTCGAGCACCACGAGCACCTGACTCTGCGGCCCCGTGGCCATGGGAGCCACGATGCGCCCCCCTACCGCCAGCTGGTCCACCCATGCCTGTGGAATGGCGGCCCCTCCCGCTGCAGCGATGATGCCCGCATAGGGTGCGCCAGGCGCATAGCCTAGCATGCCGTCACCCAGCAGCAGATGGATGTTGGGAATGCGGAACGGCCGCAGATTGTCGCGTGCCTTTTCGTGCAGTCCCTTGAGTCGCTCGATGCTGTAGACCTCCTGCGCCACCTCGCTGAGCACGCTGGCTTGGTAGCCGCATCCCGTCCCGATTTCGAGCACCCGGCCGAGCCTGGCATCGGGAGGCTGCTGCTGCATGGCCGGACTCGAGAGCAACAGCTCCACCATGCGTGCCACCACACTGGGCTTGGAGATCGTCTGCTGCAGGCCTATGGGCAGGCTGGTGTCGAGATAGGCCTGTGCCAGAAGCGCACTGTCGACAAAGCAGTGGCGCTCCACTGCCATCAGGGCTGCGGCCACCCGTGCATCGTGCAGCCCCTGCGCCTCCAGCTGCTGAACCATGCGGGCCCGAAGGGCCGCCGCATTGGCTGCGCCGGCGTTGCCGACCGTGGTTGGTGTGTTGACGGGCATCACATGCGCGCGCGGCACTGCCTGCGCCGGCACGGGCACAGCCGCACCCGATCCCACCGGAACCGTCGGCACCAGCGTGCCGGTTCCCGGCGGCACCCGTGGTCGGGGAGGTGCAGGAGCCCGGCCCGGCCCCGTGTCGGACGACGAGGCCTCGCTCCACTGGTTGCGCGCGGGAAAGGTGGGCCGCGCCATGGTCACACGGGGCCCATGCCGCCGCCCCCCTGGGCCGTGAATGCCTGCGCCCAGTAGCCGAGCGCATGGTGATCGCACAGATCGATCTTGAGCGGCGTGAGGGACACGTGTCCCTCGTCCGTGGCATGGAAGTCGGTGCCTTCGCCGTTGTCCTTGACGGGACCTGCATTGCCGATCCAGAACATGGTCTCGCCGCGCGGATTCTGCTGCCGGATCACGGGCTCGGCAGAATGGCGCCGCCCCAGCCGGCACACGCGCAGGGGCTGAAGGTCGGCATAGGGCCGGTTGGGAATGTTCACATTGAGCAGCCAGGGCGAACTGCCCGCAGGCCGTGATGCGAGCGAAGCGCCAAGCCGCTGCACCAGTTCGCGGGCTACCCGCGCGGCATCCTCGACATGTTCCCAGCCCCGCTCCACCTGCGAGAAGGCAATGGCAGGGACGCCGAAGAGATAGCCCTCCATGGCCGCTGCCACGGTGCCCGAATAGATGGTGTCATCGCCCATGTTGGCACCGTTGTTGATGCCCGAAACCACCAGATCGGGCAGCTCGTCGAGGAGCCCGGTCAGGGCAATGTGCACGCAGTCTGCCGGGGTGCCATTGATATAGCGGAAGCCGTTCGCCGCCCGCTGCACGTACAGGGGAGCCGTGACAGTGAGGGCATTGGACTTGGCACTGTTGTTGTTCTCGGGGGCAACGACCTCCACGTCGGCAATGGTGTGCAGTGCATCGTGCAGTGCCACAATGCCTGGCGCCTGGTACCCGTCGTCGTTGCTGATGAGAATCTTCATGGTCCTGTTCCATCTCCCTGCCGCGGGGCGGCACTTGCAACCAATTGTAGTGGGTCTGGCACCGACAGTGCCTGCCGCGGTGCTCTCCCTGTCGCGGAGAAACCCCGATGCAGCGTTCTGCCGAGCACGGCGTGGCTGACGCTACGGCTGCTTCAGCGTCAGGAAGTACTTCAGAATGAAATAGTGGTCCTCGAACAGGCGATCGCGCAGCTCCTCAAGCTGCTCCACCGGCCACCAGACGGCCTGCGCGGCATCATCGCGCCCCTGCACAGCAGGCAGAGGTGCCAGTGGATGGGAGTCGGCGAGCCCAAATGCATGGGCATGACTCAGAACCCGTCCCCGCTGGCTGCGGTCCGGCGCATCGAACACCCGCCGAGCCCACAGACTGGCGCGCAGCTGGGCATCGGGCACGGCAAGGGCTGTCTCCTCTCGCAGCTCTCGCAGTGCACCGTCCAGCAGCCGCTCGTCCGCTTCGAGAAAACCTCCTGGCAAGGCCCAGTTGCCCTGCCCCGGCACCCGTCCGCGCTGCACCAGCAGCACATGGCCGCGCTGCACCACCACGGCATCCACGGTACAGAAGATGGGCGCGAAGCCCGCTTCGGCATAGCGGAAGCGGCGCCGGTAGTCCAGCAGATATTCCCGCTCGTCCGCCAGCTGTTCCCATGCCTGCGTGGCACGGAACGTCTGCAGGAAAGCCACGGTCGAAGCAGGCAGCATGGTTGCGGCCATCCTCTGCTGGCGCGCCACATCTTCGGGCGCACGGCCGAAGTAGCACATGCGCACATCGGTGGCATTGATACCATCCACGTTGGCAAAGGGCACGAAGTCCCAGCCTGGGAAAAGGTGCAGGTAATAGCTGCTGTCGTCCTTGACATGCCCCACCAAAGCCACGGGCATCCCGTCGGGATGGCCGCCATCGGCGCGGATAACCGCCTCCACAGCCTGCCGCACCTCGTCGATCCAGACCTGGTCGTCGTAGGGATCATCCACCACCCCGACTGCGCGCACCCGATGGCGCTCGCCATCCTCCAGACAGCCCCGCACCATGGCCGAGCGTTCCGCCACCGTGAAAGGGTTCTTGAAGCTGCGGGGCTGCCGATCGGACCCGATCACCACCACGACCTGGTCCGCACAGTCCAGGCAGGCCTGCAACAGGGCTCGATGGCCCTCATGCACCGGCTGAAAGCGTCCGATCACCACGGCATAGCGATAGCGCCGCGACACGGGCGTGCTGCCGGCAAGCGAATCGGCGAAAGAATGCGCAAGGGAAGATGAGGCAGACATGCGGCACATTGTCCCATGGAGGACGGCCGACATCCGTGCATGGAGCCACCACTGCCCTTGCCCCCTGCGCCCCCTGCGGCATCGACAGCGCCTCGTCCTGCAGCAATGGGCACCTGGCAACACCCCATGCAAAAAGCCCGCTGGTACCTGTGTACCAGCGGGCTTGCAATTGGTAGGCGCGATTGGACTCGAACCAACGACCCCCACCATGTCAAGGTGGTGCTCTAACCAGCTGAGCTACGCGCCTGTCGTCAGAAGCTGCGTAGTATAGCAGGGTTTGCACAATTTTCGCAACGCGCATCCAAAACTTCAGACAAATTGCACTTTCCTCTTTCTGGACTGCATCAGAGTCCCATGGCAGAACGGGCGTTCAGCGCCGCCGGGCACTGCGCACCCCGTCCATGCCGGCCAGCTCGGCCAGGGTCTTGCGCAGGCGATGCGTGTCGCTGACCTGCACGGTCAGGGTCATGTGCGTGACTTCGCGCACGATGTCGTTCTTGAGCCCGATCATGGGCATCTTCTCGCGCGCGAAGAGCTCACTGATGTCGCGCAGCAGACCCGGCCGGTCATGGGCCTGCACCAGCACATCGACGGGATAGTGCCCGACACCCTCCCGTCCCTCCTCGGCCTGCCACTGCACCTCGATGGCGCGCTCGGGGTTGTCGCGCACCATGCTGCGGTAGTTGGGACAGTCGAGCCGGTGCACGCTCACGCCCTTGCCCCGGGTGACAAAGCCCCCGATGGCATCGGGAGGGGCTGGCTTGCAGCATTTGGCGAGCTGGGTCATGAGCGAGCCCATGCCCACCACCAGCACGCCCCCCTTGGGACCGCTGCGGTGGGCATGCCGCTCCTGGAGCTGCGACTGCTTCTGCAGCAGGAATTCATCCTGCGTCAGCGGGGGCGCCTGGGGCTTGAGCACGGCCTCGATGTTGCGCAGCGAGAATTCATCCTTGCCGACCACCTCGAACAGGGCATCGGCACCATCGAATCCGAGCTGGGCTGCCAGTTCGTCGAGCTTGACGGCCGTGCGGCCTTCGCGCTGCAGGAGTTTCTCGACGGCATCGCGGCCCTTCTCGATGGTTTCCTGCTGGGCACGGGCATTGAACCAGGCACGCACCTTGGCCCGCGCACGGTTGCTGACGATGTATTTCTGATCGGAACTGAGCCAGTCGAGCGAGGGTCCCCCCTCCTTGGCGGCAATGATCTCGACGGTCTGGCCGTTGCGCAAAGGGGTATTGAGCGGCACCATCGCCCCATCCACGCGCGCGCCCCGGCACCGATGCCCGAGGCTGGTGTGCACGCTGTAGGCAAAATCCACGGGCGTGGCGCCTGCCGGCAGCTCGATCACGGCCGCTTCGGGGGTGAGCACATAGATCTTGTCTTCGAGCACGGCAGCGAGCTGGGCCGCGTCGGGGGCTGCATCCTCGTTGCCGGTGGCAGAAAAATCCCGCTCCCATGCCAGCAGCTGCCGCAGCACGGCAATCTTGGCGTCGTAGGCACTGTTGGCGGTGTGTCCGGCATAGCCCTTGGTCCCGGCTTCCTTGTAGGCCCAGTGGGCAGCCACCCCGCTTTCGGCATGCTCGTGCATGGCCTGGGTACGAATCTGGATTTCGAGCGGGCGCTCGGGCTGACCTTGCTCGTGTTCGCGCACCACGGTGTGCAGCGACTGATAGCCGTTGGCCTTGGGCTTGACGATGTAGTCGTCGAATTCAGAAGGGATGGCCTCGAAGCGCGTATGCACCCAGCTGAGTGCCTCATAGCAGTCTTCGACCGTCGGCACGATGATGCGCAGCGCCATCACGTCATAGACATGGCTGAAGTCGAGCCCCTTGCCGCGCATTTTCTTGACGATGCTGTAGATGTGCTTGGGCCGCGCCTGCACGTTGGCGCTGATGCCCTGCGCCAGCAGGCCGGCATGCACCGTCTCGCGCAGCCGGGCCGCGCGCTGCTCGCGCTCGACGCGCTTCTCGTCGAGCCAGCGCGCGACCTGCCGATAGGTGTCGGGCTCCAGAAAGCGGAAGGAGAGGTCTTCCATCTCCCACTTGATCTGCCAGATGCCCAGCCGGTTGGCCAGCGGCGCCAGCACATGCAGGGATTCGTAGGCCAGCGCATAGGGCGCCACTTCCTTGACCGCCGCATAGTGCCGGAGGGTCTGCAGCCGCGAGGCCAGACGCAGCAGGATCACGCGCAGGTCGCGCGAGAAGGCCAGCAGCATCTTGCGCACGGCCTCGATCTGCTCGGCCTGCTCCTGGGGGGTGGTGGCTCCGGGCTGGTTGCGCTGGTGCTGCTGCAGATGCATGAGCCGGGTGGCCTGCAAGGCCAGGTGCGCATAGCTTTCGCCAAAGACCTGGGTGATCATTTCCTGTGGCCGGCTCAGATGCTCGGACGCATAGACCAGATAGGCGGCTGCCTGCAGGGAGGGGGCCCCTCCCATCTGCTCCAGAATGCGTGCTACGCCATCGGCATGCACCAGGGCGTTTTCGCCCGTTCCGAGCTGCACGCTGGCCAGAAGAGGACTGGCGAACTGGCGGGCCTGGGTCAGCACATCGGCCGGCTCCGGCAGGCTGCCGGCAGTGGCATGCACGATGTGGGCCACATCCTCGGGAGAGGCTGAAGAATCGGACAGAGAGGAAGAGGCAATCATGGGAATCACACCGGAAGCAGGCCTGGGAAGCCCCCGCCTGCGCCCGTCAGTCAGTCAGACACGGGAAACACCGGAACTCCCGAGCAGGAAGTCGGCAATCGGCTGCATCTCTGCGGCATGGTCGAGGGCAGGCGCATGCCCGGCCCCGGCAATCTCGACCAAGTGCGCACGGGGGCCGCGCATCTGCATGGCGTGTGCAGCTTCCGGGGTCAGGAGGTCGGACTCCTCACCCCGGATCACGAGCGTGGGAGTGGAGAGGGCATCGTAGAGCTTCCACAGCACCTGGGTGCCCGCATCGAAGGCCTCGCGAGGCACCTCGCGAAAGGCATCGGCCAGGGCCGGATCATAGTGCAGACGCAGCCCCCCGGCAGGATGGGGACGGAGCATGGGCCGGTTCAGCCGTGCCCACTCCTCCGGCGTGCGAGGGCCAAATGCCGCGAAGCGCTCCTGAAGGGCCTGCAGCGCCTCGGCCTCGGATGCGTAATGCCCGGTATCCCCCGCATAGGCTCCTATGCGGGCCACCGAGGCATAGGTGATCTGCGGGCCCACGTCGTTGAGCACCAGATGCGCCAGGGAAGGCACCCCGGCCGGCCATGCGGCGCTGCCCTGGAGCGAGGCCAGCCCCATGCCGATCAATCCTCCCATGCTGGTTCCCACCCAGTCCAGGGCGTCGATGGGAGCCTGCTGCGCGAGCCGGGTCAGCAGCTGCACCATGCCCTGCACATAGACCGGAATCTGGTAGAGCGCAGGATCGGGCAGCCATGCACTTTGCCCGCGTCCCGGCACATCGGGGCACACGATGCGCAGCGGGGGCAGTCCCCGCTGGTGTGCCTGCTCGATCAGCTCGCTCGCAAGGGCATCGAAGTCGCGCCCCTGGCGGGTCAGGCCATGCACGCACAGCACCACATGCCCTGCTGCGGGTTCCCCCCATTGCCAGTACCCCATGCGTACGGCATGGTCACCGAGGGTGCATACAATGTGCTCGAGTACTGGTTGACTCATGATGTGTCCCGGACGGAAAGACCTGATCTTGCACCATGCAGGCCCGGCTTCCGAGAAAGCCCCTTCGGCCCGCATCCTCATTTCATCCTACCTGAATTCACCAAGGAGATTCATGATGTTGAAAGGCAAGACAGCGCTGGTGACCGGCTCCACGAGCGGAATCGGGCTCGGCATCGCCAAGGCCCTGGCGGCACAGGGTGCCAATGTGGTGCTCAACGGCTTCGGCGACCACGCCGGCCCCGAAGACGAGGTGCGACAGGCTGGGGCGGCATACGGCATCTCCACGGCCTACCATGGCGCAGACATGAGCAAGCCCGCCGAGATCGAGGACATGATGGCCTTTGCGGCCCAGACTTTCGGCCGCGTGGACATCTTGGTCAACAATGCAGGCATCCAGCATGTGGCCCGGATCGAGGACTTTCCGGTCGAGAAGTGGAATGCCATTCTCGCCATCAACCTCACGAGCGCCTTCCACACCACGCGCCTCGCACTGCCTGCCATGCAGCAGGCCAACTGGGGCCGCATCATCAATGTGGCCTCTGCACACGGCCTGGTCGCCTCGGCACAGAAGTCTGCCTACGTCGCTGCCAAGCACGGCATCGTGGGCCTGACCAAGGTCACGGCGCTCGAAAACGCCACCTCCGGCGTCACCTGCAATGCCATCTGCCCCGGATGGGTACTGACTCCCCTGGTGCAGAAACAGATCGATGCCCGCGCCGCCGCCGAACACATCCCGGTGGAACAGGCCAAGGTGGAGCTGCTGCGCGAGAAAGAGCCTTCGCTCGAATTCACCACTCCCGATGAACTGGGGCAACTGGCTGTGTTCTTCTGCTCGCCTGCGGGCAACAATGTGCGCGGCGTGGCCTGGAACATGGACGGAGGCTGGGTCGCGCAGTGATGCCATCCTTCCCCTGCAGGACAGGCGCTTCCGATCCATGGTAAGGTCGGCGCTCCCTGCCCCCTGAAGGAGCAGATCCCGGCCGCAGACATTCTGCCCGGCCCCATCGGGCCATCCATGCGACTTGTGTCATGGATGGCCCGAAGTCTTTGGCCCTCTGAGCCGTTCCCACTTTCCCTTCCATCGCCTTGCTGTCTCCCTATTTCCGCTACCTGCTGATGCTCTCGGCCCTCACCATGGTGGGGCCTCTGGCCATCGACAGCTATCTGCCCTCGTTTGCCGCCATCCGTGCCGATCTGCACACCACGGATGTGCTGATGCAGCAGACGCTGAGTCTGTTTCTCTATGCCTTTGCGGGCATGATGCTTTTTTATGGCACGCTCGCCGATGCCTTCGGACGTCGCCGCGTCATTCTGGTGTCGCTGGTGCTGTACATCGCAGGATCGCTCGGCGGCGCACTGAGCACCGGCATCGAAAGTCTGCTCGTCTTCCGGGTACTGCAGGGCCTGGGCGCGGGCGGGGGCGCCGTGGTGGGGCGCGCCATCGTGCGGGATCTGTACCGGGGCGCCGAAGCCCAGCGCATGATGTCACACATGACCATGGTGTTCGGACTCGCACCGGCCATCGCCCCCATCCTGGGCGGCTGGCTGCAGGTCCATCTCGGATGGCGCTCGGTCTTCTGGTTCGCCACCCTGTTCGGTGCACTCATGTTTGCCCTGTGCTGGAAGGGGCTGCCCGAAACCCTTCCTCCCGAAGAGCGCCAGCCCTTCCTGCCTTCCGTGATCGTGCGTCAGTATGTGGAATGCACGCTGCACCTGCGGTTCATGCTGCTGGTGGTCGTGCTGGCACTGTCGTTTGCAGGCTTCTCGCTCTACATCGGATCGGCGTCCCACTTCATCATGGACATCCTCCACCTGCCCGAAACGGCCTTTGGCTGGATGTTCATCCCGCTCGTGACCGGCTTGATCGGCGGGTCTGCCATTGCCAGCCGCCTCGCCCACCGCATCTCGCGTCCGCGCATGGTCGTGATGGCCTTTGGCATCATGGCGATCGCAGGCTCCTTCAACCTCGCATACAACCTTCTGGCCGCTCCCCATGTCACGGTGCCCTGGGCCGTGCTGCCCCTGCTGATCTATTCGTTCGGGCTGTCCTTCTTGACCCCGGCCGTCACCATGACTGCCATGGACTACTTCCCGCGCAACCAGGGCCTGGCGTCTTCGCTGCAGTCCTTCGTGCAGATGGTGGTCTTTGCCAGCATGGCGGGGTTTGTGGTGCCACTGCTGTTCGACAGCAGCATCAAGCTGGCCTGGGGCATGGTCGGGGCCGGCACGGCCAGCCTGTGCTGCTACCTCATCTTTGCCGCCCTGCGACGTCGGCAAACCTGACGGGCGCCGCACCGGATGCACACGGCCGCCCGTGCCTGGTGCGGCATGGACATCCCCGCCTCCCCTCCCCACGCGCCCTTGCGCGATAATACGAACTATTTTTCGAATCAAGGCTCATCCCTCCATGGCTAGCGCTCCCGTACCTGCTCCCGTATCCCCCATCGAAGACATCGTGGCCGACCTCCGGGCCGGAAAGATGGTGATCCTGGTCGACGAGGAAGACCGCGAGAACGAAGGTGACCTCATCATTGCGGCCGACCACGTCAGCGCGGAGGCCATCAACTTCATGGCCCGCTACGGCCGTGGCCTCATCTGTCTCACCCTCACCCGCGAGCGCTGCCACCATCTGGGACTGGCCCCCATGACCTCTCGCAACGGGGCACCGCACGGCACGGCCTTCACGGTGTCCATCGAGGCAGCCGAGGGCGTCACTACAGGCATCTCGGCAGCCGATCGCGCCCGCACCGTACAGGCTGCCGTCGCGGCAAACGCCAAGCCCTCGGACCTGGTGCAGCCTGGCCACGTGTTTCCGCTGCAGGCCGTCGATGGCGGCGTGCTCATGCGTGCCGGCCATACCGAGGCGGGCTGTGACCTCGCTGCCATGGCGGGGTGCACGCCTGCCGCCGTGATCTGCGAAGTCATGAACGAGGACGGCACCATGGCACGCCTGCCCGACCTGCAGCTCTTCGCTGCCGAGCATGGTCTGCGCATCGGCACCATTGCCTCGCTCATCGAATACCGCAGCAAGCACGAGTCGCTGATCCGCAAGGTAGCCACCCGCCGCATGCTGACGGCCCAGGGCGAATTCACCGCCCACGCCTACCAGGACATGCATGGCCACAACCTGCACCTGGCGCTGGTGGAGGGCAGCTGGGAGCCTTCCGATCCCGTTCCCACCCGCGTGCACGAGCCACTGTCCGTGCTCGACGCCCTCGAAGTCGGCCGCAAGATGCACAGCTGGAGCCTGGAAGACAGCCTGCGCTACATCCACGAACAGCAGCGCGGCGTGGTGGTGCTGCTGAACTGCGGCGAATCCGCCGCCCAGCTGCTGGCCCAGTTCGATGGCACTGCCCAGGCTTCCCATGCCCCGGGCAAGAGCTTCGATCTGCGCAGCTACGGCATCGGGGCCCAGATCCTGCGTGAATGCGGCGTGCGCAAGCTCAACATTCTCGGCACACCGCGCCGCATGCCCAGCATGGCTGGCTACGACCTGGAAGTCGTCGGCTTCACTGCGGCTCCCCCCCAGAAATCCTGAAGGACTCCTTTCCCATGAAAAACGCAAACCAGGGCGACATCGCCAGCCTCACCAGCCAGCTCGACGGCAAGAAGCTCCGCATCGGCATCGTGCAGGCACGCTTCAACGAAGACATCACCAACGCACTGGCCGAATCCTGCCTGGCCGAACTCATGAAGCTCGGCGTGAAGGCCAAGAACGTCACCCTCGTGCAGGTGCCCGGTGCACTGGAAGTGCCCCTGGCCCTGCAGGGTCTGGCCGACCGCTCCGACTACGATGCCCTCATCGCCCTCGGCTGCATCATCCGCGGCGAGACCTACCACTTCGAGCTGGTGGCCAACGAATCCGGAGCAGGCGTGACGCGCGTGGCGCTGGACCACGGTCTGCCGGTGGCAAACGCCATCCTCACCGTCGAGAACCTCAAGCAGGCCAAGGACCGCCAGATCGAAAAAGGCACCGATGCCGCCCGCGTGGCCGTCGAAATGGCCCTTCTGATGCGCAGCATGGTGAAAGTGGCATGAATTCCTCCTCCCGCACCTCTCCCGCCTCCGAGCTGACCCCCGAGCAGGCCCTGGCCCACAGCGTGCAGGCCGACCATGCGCCGGCCCCTGCCGAGCCCCCTGCTCCGCGCAAGCACACCGGCAAGACCGGACGCAGCCGCGCGCGCGAATTCATCCTGCAGGCGCTCTACCAGTATCTGGTGGGGCACAACGACGCTGCCGCCATCGACCAGTTCACCCGTGAACTCACCGGATTCCACAAGGGCGACGCCGCGCATTTCGATGCCGTCTTCCACGGATGCGTGCAGGAAGCCGAGGCGCTCGATGCCCAGATCGCCCCCCATCTCGATCGGGGCTGGAAGGAAATCTCCCCGGTCGAACATGCCTGCATGTGGATCGGCGTATACGAATTCCAGCATTTCCCGGATGTGCCCTGGCGCGTCGTGATCAACGAGTGCATCGAGCTGGCCAAGGCCTTCGGCGGTACGGACGGGCACAAATACGTCAACGGCGTTCTCAACGCCGTGGCTCCCGAGCTGCGCGCACTGGAGGTCGAAGCCGACCGCCAACGGAGCTGACCTGCCATGCATATCGCAGACCGCGCACGGCGCATCGAGCCGTTCTATGTCATGGAAATCTGCAAGGCCGCACAGGAGCTCCAGCAGCGTTCCGGCAGCCATGCAGATCCCCTGCTCTACCTCAACATCGGCGAGCCCGACTTCACGGCTCCGCCCCTGGTGGCCCAGGCAGCCGAGCGCTGCATCCGCGACGGCAACACCCAGTACACCGCAGCCAACGGCCTGCCGGCCCTGCGTGAGCGCATCAGCGGCTGGTACGCCGAGCGCTTCGGTCTCTCCATCGACCCGGCCCGCATCGTGGTGACGGCCGGTGCCTCGGCTGCCCTGCAGCTGGTGTGCATGGCCCTCATCGAGCAGGGTGACGAAGTGCTCATGCCGGATCCCAGCTATCCGTGCAACCGGCATTTCGTGAGTGCGGCAGAAGGCACGCCGCGCCTCATTCCCGCATCGGCCGAAGACCGCTTCCAGCTCAACGCCGCACAGGTCGAGGCCCACTGGACAGCCGCCACGCGCGGCGTGCTGCTGGCCAGCCCTTCCAACCCTACGGGAACCTCCATCGCGCCGGCCGCCCTCAAGTCCATTGTGGACGTGGTGCGTGCACGCGGCGGCTTCACCATCGTCGACGAGATCTATCTCGGCCTGAGCTATGACAATGCCTACGGACACAGTGCCCTGGAGCTGGGCGACGACATCATCAGCATCAACAGCTTCAGCAAGTACTTCAACATGACCGGCTGGCGCCTGGGCTGGGTGGTGCTGCCACCGGCACTCGCGCAGACGGTGGAACTGCTGAGCCAGCATCTCTTCATCTGCCCGAGCACCGTGGCCCAGCATGCCGCACTGGCCTGCTTCGAGCCCGAGAGCCTGCGCATCTACGAAGAGCGCCGCGCCGAATTCCGTGCCCGACGTGACTGGTTCGTACCGCAGCTCGACGCCCTCGGCATGCACGTGCCGGTCCGGCCCGATGGTGCCTTCTATGCCTGGGCCGACATCGGCAGCTGGCTGCCCCGCCTGGGAGTGGACAACAGCTGGGACGCCACCTTTGCCCTCATGGAACGGGCCCGCGTGGTGGTCACACCCGGTCGCGACTTCGGCACGGCAGACACCTCCCGGTTCGTGCGCTTCTCCACGGCCAACTCGCTTGCCCAGCTGCAGGAAGCCATTGCCCGACTGCAGCGGCTGGCCTGACCTCTTTCGCCGACCTGCTGCGCTGCAACATCATGTTTCATTTTCAGGTGCGTGTTTACTGGGAAGACACGGATGCCGGGGGCATCGTCTTCTATGCTAACTACCTCAAGTTCTTCGAGCGCGCACGCACCGAATGGCTGCGCGCGCTCGGCGTGGAGCAGCATCGGCTGCGCGCGGAAACAGGAGGCATGTTCATCGTGAGCGCCACCGACATGCGCTATCACCGTCCGTCCCGGCTGGACGACCTGCTCTGGGTCTCGGCCCACCCGATGCAGGTCGGCCGCGCTTCGGCCGTCATCGTGCAGACAGCCCGACTCGGCCATGCCGAAGGCCCCCTGCTGGCCGAAGGCACCATTCGCCTGGGCTGGGTGGACGGCGAGCGTCTGCAGCCGGCACGCATGCCTGCCGGTCTCCACGCCCTGCTGCAGCGCCACAGCCAGTGAGCCGCTGCGGGCGAGCTGCAAGCCCGTGACTGTCGACAGGGTACAGGTGCACCCTGTGCGTCCGTCTTCTGCGTTCTCTTTCTCTTCTCCCGTTTCTCTCAGGCTCTTCCCATGAACTCCCCGGACATGAATCTCGTGCAGCTGGTGCTGCACGCCAGCTGGATCGTCAAGGCAGTGCTGGCTCTGCTGCTCGTCATCTCGGTCACGAGCTGGGCCGTCATTGCCGCCAAGATGGGAGCGCTTCGGCGCACCAGAGGGCTCAATACACTCTTCGAGCAGCATTTCTGGTCGGGAGCGAGTCTCAATGAACTCTACGATGCAGCCAGCCGCAATGCCCGCTCGGCGGGCCCTACCGAGCGCATCTTTGCCAGTGGCATGCGCGAATTCCTGAAACTCCGCGAACGACAGGCCGGCGATCCGCTGCAGCTCGTGGACGGTGCCCGCCGTGCCATGCGGGCAAGCTTCCAGCGCGAGACCGACATGGCAGAGAGCAAGCTGTCCTTTCTGGCATCGGTCGGCTCCATCTCGCCCTATGTGGGCCTGTTCGGCACGGTGTGGGGCATCATGCACGCCTTCACCGGCCTTGCAGGCATGGAGCAGGTGTCGCTTGCGACCGTGGCCCCCGGAATTGCCGAATCGCTGGTGACCACTGCTGTGGGCCTGTTCGCCGCCATTCCGGCCGTGGTGGCCTACAACTTCTTCGCCCGCGACATCGAGCGCATCACCGTGGCAGAGGAAAGCTTCATCGACGAGTTCTCCAACATCCTGCAGCGCAACGCGGCCAGCCGGCCTGCAGTGCAGGCGCCACCCGCGTCGGCCGACACCACCGCCTTCGCTGCCACCCGCTGAGTGCCCCATCGGAGAGGAGAAAGTCATGCCTGCAGTGGTCTCCCGAAGCAGTCGCCGCCGTCCCATCAACGAAATCAACATGGTGCCGTTCATCGACGTCATGCTGGTGCTGCTCATCATCTTCATGGTCACGGCACCCATGCTGCGTCCGGGCAAGATCGATCTGCCCAAGGTGGGCAGCACGCATACCCAGCAATCACAAGCCATCCGCTTGGTGCTGATGCCTGACGGCCAGATGACGCTTCAGGATGGAGAACGCGGCACACCCGTTCCTGTCCTCCGAGAACACCTGCTGTCTGAACTGCAGCGCATGCTGCATGGGCGCAGCGACGTGGCCGTGTTGATTGAGGCTGATCGCCAACTCAAATATGACGATGTGATGCAAGCCTACGCGCAGCTGCAAGGAGCAGGCATATCGCATATTGCGCTATCCGCACTGAGCGCAGCAAAGAAATAGCCCCATCCCCACGCACGCTTCCCGTGTCACATACCCCTGATCTCTCCTCCCACGAAGGGCTGCTTCCGCCCCGGGAACCCTTCCGGCCCGCTGCCTGGCTCGTGGCGCTGCTGATCCATCTGGGGCTGCTCGGACTGCTGGCGTGGGCCACGCACTGGGCGGTGGACACGCCCGCAGGAGAAGCCGTGGTGGCTGAAGTCTGGGACTCCACGCCTTCGGAGGAAGGCCAGTCCGGAACAGGTGGTGGCCAGTCTGCCCCAGAAGCGACTGCTGCCCCGACAACAGCTGCAGCAGCTCCCACAGAGGCCGATGTCGCCGATGCGCGCCACGCGGCGGAAGCACAGCAGGCCCGCGCCGCTGCGCATGCAGCGCAGCTGGCTGCAGCCAGGCAGGCAAGGGAACAGGCCCGCGAAGCCGTACGGCAGCAGGCCGAAGCACAGCAGGCACAAGAAGAGGCCCGACAACAGGCCGAGGCACGCGAGAAGGAGCGCGCCCGCAAGACCGAGGAAGCCGCCCAGGCCCGGCAGCGCCACCTGCAGGCCATGGCCGAGGCACGGCAGGCAGCCCAGCAACAGGAAGCGGATGTGGCTCTGCGCCGCCAGCGCCATCTGCTCCAGCAAAAACAGGAGGCGCATGCCGCCGAACAGGCCCGCCGGCAGGCTCAGGCTGCGCAGGCTGAAGCGGAACGCCAGGCCCATGCCGCTCAACTGAAAAAGGCACGGCAGCAGGAAGCTGCCGCCCGCGCGGCCGAGGCCCGCAAGGCCCGTGCAACGGCTGCCGCTCAGGCCAAGGCACAAGCCAGGGCTGAAGCAGCCTCTGCCGCCCGCAGTCAGGCGCGTGCCGCTGCAGCGGCAGCAGCCCAGAAGGCCAAGGCCGAGAAGATGGCTGCAGCCCGCATCGCCCGTGAAAAGGCACGGGCAGAGGCAGGCCGCCAGTCCGAAATCGCCCGCATGGCACGCATGGCTGCAGGCACCAGCCTGGGCGGATCGGGAGGAGACGCGCATGCCCGCGGAACCGGCGCTGGAGGCAAGGGACAGAAGGGAACAGGCAAGGATGCCACCTCACGCGGCGGATTCTCTGCCAGCTATGCAGCCCGGGTTCGCAACAGGGTCTACCCCAACATCCGCTTCCATGGAGGCAATGACGGAGCGCCGGTGACGGTGGTGCGCGTCAGGGCCGGAGCGGATGGGCACATTCTCTTCAGCCGTGTCGTCAAGCCCAGCACCGATTCCGACTGGGATCAGGCCGTGCTCAATGCGCTGGAACGCACAGGGACCCTGCCTGCCGATGTCGATGGTCAGGTGCCCCAGGTGCCGTTCACCATCACCTTCAAGCGGCATTGAGGCTGCACGGCCACGCCGGCAGGAGCGGCATGGCTTGCACGTCTGGGCACTGCCTCGCGCCTGTCATGCGCGCCCCTGCACGAGCTGCCCTCGACGGCTCGCTCATGCCTGCCCGTCATGCCCGTACGATCATATCGACCGCCGCGATGCTCACTCGTACATGATGCGTGCAGACCCCTGCGACAGCAGGGCCTGCCACCGCGCCATGGCGGCATCGCTCGGGTAGAAGCGCGAGGCTGGTCCCAGCGCCAGCAGCCCCTGTACCGGACGGGTGGGAGACGACGTCTCTGCCCCGCCCTGCCCTGCCCTGTCCGCCTGTTCCCCTTCTTCAGGGCGAATGCGGATCTTCAGCCGCACCGCCAGCCCGCGCACGATCTCGTCCCCGGTCTCCAGCACCTCCCTCTCGGGCGGATGTTCCTGCAGCACGCGGGCCACATCGGGTCCCGCCTGTCCAGGGGCCAGCAAGCCCACATCGGCCAGCAGGTACTTGCCGAACCGGCAGCGTGCCGCCGGCAGGCTCCAGGCCTGCTGCACCGTGAGACGAATGCCACCGCTGAACTTGTCGAAGCGTGGCACAGCCTGCGCCACCACCAGCGCATCATCGACCAGCAGACCTGGACTGGCGGACCATACGGACTCATCTGCACTCGCATCGATGACGCCCGACTTGTCGTCGAGCTTGAACAGCGCGAGCTTGCCGCTGCGGCCATTGATGACACGAAAATCACCGACAATGCCGGCCACCAGCACCGGATCGCGGCTGTCCGTCAGATCGGCGATGCGCAGCCGCGCAAAACGCCGCACCTCGTCCTCGTTCTCGTCGAACAGGTGCCCCGAGAGAAAGAACCCAATGGCGGTCTTCTCCTGCACAAGGCGCTCCTTGATGCCCCAGGGCGTGGCTGGAACCATGGGAGGCTCGTCCGTGCTGCTCCCTGGACCATCCAGCATGTCGAACAGCCCCACCTGGTTGGCATTGGCTGCCTGGCTGGCCGCGTACTCAAACGCCAGATCGATGTTGGCCATGAGCTGTGCCCGGTTGCGATCGAGCGCATCGAAGGCCCCTGCCTTGATAAGGGCCTCGACCGTGCGCTTGTTGATGCGGGTACGGTCGACACGGTTGCAGAAGTCGAACAGGCTGGTGAAGCCCCCCCCT
Organism: Allobrachymonas sp.; assembly: GCF_041912815.1. Taxonomy (NCBI): domain Bacteria; kingdom Pseudomonadati; phylum Pseudomonadota; class Betaproteobacteria; order Burkholderiales; family Comamonadaceae; genus Allobrachymonas; species Allobrachymonas sp. Next base: position 276,261 of record NZ_JAYRLV010000001.1, read on the forward strand.
TCTTCCCGCGCCTCTGTCAGTGCCTTGATGGCATTCTCGCCGGTGCCCTTGATCGCCCCCAGCCCATAGCGGATGACCTGATCCGACACCGGCTCGAACCGGTAGGCACTGCGGTTGACATCGGGCAGCTCGCAGGTGAGCCCCATCTTGACCGCGTCCTCGTACAGCACCTTGAGCTTGTCGGTGTCGTCCATTTCGATGGTCATATTGGCGCAGAAGAACTCGGCGGTGTAATGCACCTTGAGCCAGCCCGTCTGATACGCCAGCAGCGAATAGGCCGCCGCGTGTGACTTGTTGAAGCCGTAGCCTGCGAACTTCTCCATCAGGTCGAAGACCTCGTCGGCCTTCTCCTGGCTGATGCCCTTCTTGGCCGCCCCGGCACGGAAGATTTCCCGGTGCTTGACCATCTCCTCAAGCTTCTTCTTGCCCATGGCCCGGCGCAGCAGGTCGGCGCCCCCGAGGCTGTAGCCACCCAGCACCTGGGCGCTCTGCATGACCTGCTCCTGATAGACCATGATGCCGTAGGTCTCGGCCAGCACCTTCTCGAGCAGAGGATGGGGATAGATCACCTCCTCGCGGCCATGCTTGCGGGCAATGAAGCTGGGAATCAGGTCCATGGGGCCTGGACGATAGAGCGCATTCAGGGCGATCAGATCCTCCAGCCGCGTCGGACGCGCGTCCCGGAGCATCGACTGCATGCCCCGGCTTTCGAACTGGAACACCGCCTCGGTATTGCCCTCCTGAAACAGCCGGTAAGTGGCCCTGTCATCGAGCGGAATCTGGTCGAAGTCGAAATGCTCCTGCCCCTTGTGGCGCCCACAGATGAATTCCCGGGCCAGCTCCATGATGGTGAGCGTGGCCAGCCCCAAGAAGTCGAACTTCACCAGACCGACGGCTTCCACGTCCTCCTTGTCGTACTGGCTCACGGCCGATTCGCTGCCTGGCTGCTGGTAGAGCGGGCAGAAATCGGTCAGCTTGCCCGGAGCGATCAGCACCCCCCCCGCATGCATGCCGATGTTGCGGGTCAGCCCTTCGAGCTGCTGCGCCATCTCGATGAGCGTCCGCACCTCGTCGTCGTGCGAGATGCGCTCGGCAAGCTGAGGCTCCATCTCGATGGCGTAGTTGTTTTTGTCGCCCTCTTTCTTTTCGGCTGGCGGGTACTGCAGCGTCACATGCATGCCCGGCTTGTTCGGCACGAGCTTGCTGATGCCGTCGCAGAAGGTATAGCTCAGGTCCAGCACCCGCCCCACATCCCGGATGGCGGCCCGCGCGGCCATGGAACCGAACGTGGCAATCTGGCTCACGGCATCGCGCCCGTAGCGATCCTTCACATAGTCGATCACACGGTCGCGGTTGGTCTGGCAGAAGTCGATGTCGAAGTCAGGCATCGACACCCGTTCCGGATTCAGGAACCGTTCGAACAGCAGGTTGTACGTCAGCGGGTCGAGATCCGTGATGCGCAGCGCGTAAGCCACCAGCGAACCGGCTCCTGACCCCCGCCCCGGCCCCACCGGACAGCCATTGTTCTTGGCCCAGTTGATGAAGTCCTGCACGATCAGGAAGTAGCCCGGGAACCCCATCTGCAAAATGGTGCCCAGCTCGAACTCCAGACGCTCCTCATAGTGGGGGCGCTCCTCGTTGCGCCGGGCCTCGTCGGGATACAGGTGGGCGAGCCGTGCCTCCAGACCCTCGTGGGAGAGCTTGCGGAAATACTCCTCCATCGACAGACCGTCGGGAATCGGATAGTTGGGCAGCTGAGGCTTGCCGAGCGTGAGCGTGATGGCACAGCGTCGCGCAATCTCGACCGTGTTGGCGATCGCGGAAGGAATGTCGGCGAACAGGGCCTCCATCTCCGCCGTGGTGTGGAAGTACTGCTGGTGCGTGAATCGGCGCTGGCGCCGCTGGTCTCCCAGAATCTCCCCTTCTGCAATGCAGACCCGTGCCTCGTGGGCCTCGAACTCCGCCGCCGTCATGAACTGGATCGGATGGGTGGCCACCACCGGCAGCTGCATGCGCTGCGCCAGCCGCACGGCGGCCACCACATGGGACTCGTCCGTCCCCCGTCCTGCACGCTGCAATTCCAGATAGAAACGGTTGGGAAAGACCTCCTCGCACTGCAGCGCCAGCGCATGTGCCTGCTCCATGTCTCCCGCCAGAAGCGGCAGTCCAAGCGGCCCCGCCTGTGCGCCAGACAGCAGAATCAGCCCGCCAGACAGCTCCCGCATCCACTCCCATTTCATGGTGGCCTGCGGCTTGGAGCCGATGGCCTGCCAGCCCCGCGTCAGCAGCTCGCACAGATGCAGATAGCCCTCATGACTCTGCACCAGCAGGATCATGCGCGGCAGCGGACGATCCTTGGCGGGTGGCACCAGTCCCTCGACCATCACCTCGGCGCCCAGAATCGGTTGCACCCCTTTCTTCTGCGCGGTCTTGTAGAGCTTGAGTGCCCCGAACATGTTGTTGAGATCGGTCAGCGCCAGGGCAGGCTGACCATCCCGCGCGGCTGCCGCAACAGCCTTGTCGACACGCACGGTGCCATCGACCACGGAAAACTCGGAATGAAGACGGAGGTGCACAAACATGCCGGTCATTGTAGGTGGCCGGGCGTCCCGCTGCCTCCGAGCCAGACGGGTAACCGACCGCCGGTCTCTTTCTGCAGGTGGAGCGATCCCCGCCTCTACAGGGAGCCACGTCACATAAATGACACAGATGTGGAAACTGTCACAGTCTCCTCCAAGCCGACCACCAGAAAACGAAATTTTCCATTCATCATTGCGCCGACAAAGACAGTTGCACGTTGTCCAAAAAATTAAATTAATGAATAATTATCTTCATGAATCTTCGTTACACGATGAACGCAGATTGGCTCGCCAGCAGTTTCGGCATATCTCTTAAGGAACTGACACCATGACCCGGTCGCTCACCATCAGCTGCATCGGCCTGACCCATGCGGAAGCCACGCTCATCCAAACCATCCTGAAGCTTTCCTCCAACCCCTACGTCCGTCAATGGCGCTGGGTGAATAGTGTGGATGAAGCTCCTCTGGCAGCTGTCCTGCTGGGAGAACATGTGGAGGTGACCACCCTGTCCATGGAAGGAATGAATGCCATCGCCCAGGCGGGCGCACGCCTGTGCATCGGACAGCCTCACAGTCCGCTGGACATGGCCCACGACATCATGCCTCGCCCCATCCGGGCTGAATGCCTGCTGGACTGGCTGGCACGCAAGACCCCCGGCTACGTGGAGGAGCAACCCACCGGCAATGGAGAGCAACCTCAACGTTCTGCCCCCATCGTTGCAGGGCTGGGGCATTCCGATATCCGGCTCACTCGCTGGCCTTCCACGGTATTCCTGCGGGGTGATGCCACTCGCATCCGCCTGTCTGCCCTGCTGTCCAAGCGCTCGATGAGCATTGCCAAGCTCTCCGTGGTCAGCGGCGAAAGCATGAAAACCTGTGACGACTTCGTACACGAGCTGCAGACTGCCAAGCTGCTGGAAGTCCGCCCCAGAGCCCACCACGATATCGCATCCGCCACGGCAGTTTCTCATCCCCATGCTGTCATGGCTGCAGCCAATGCATCCTTTACGCCCATCCAAACCCAGCAAGACAGCACTGCTCCTCAGGCCTCCAAGCCGGCAGCCGCTCTCGGATTCTTCCAGAATCTGCGCCGTCACCTGGGACTCTGAGCTTCCTTCAGAACGCGCAGGAAAAAATGGTCTGGCCTCCCTGCCTTCCCGAAGGCAGGGGTGGTGTCCAGTTGTTTCCCCTGGGCAAACCTGTCGTGGCGCACGAAAAATGAATGGCCCCGTGATAGACTGGCCCGACATCAAAACTACAAGAACAGATGGAACACAGGTGTGTGCATGACGCCGCACACCCTGTATCTGTCGCTGCAAGTCGATCCACGGGAGGATCATGGTCAGCATCACGGGGATCGCCACCGCACCGGCCATCCGGCTACACCGGATTTCTGCGCGCCCGCATTTTCACGGGGAGCAGCCGTCCCGAGGGCATGCGCTTGTCCTGCATGCTCTTTCTGCCTGTCTCCTGTTCCCCTTTTCATCTTTCCCCATGCATGCGGCCGCTCTGCGCAAGACAGAGGAACTGAACTGAGCTGTGTACTGCCATGGAGATCATCCACTCTCTCCCCTGTTCTTCATCCGTCATGAGCGAACTCAAGATCCTGTTCACAGGCACCATGGGCGCTGGCAAAACGACTGCCATTGCCGCCATCAGCGACATCGCTCCCGTGGTCACCGATGTGGCCAATACCGACACCAGCGTAGCCAAGGCGCGCACGACCGTGGGCCTCGATTTCGGCCTTGTGTCGCTGGCCGATGGCAACCGCATGCGCCTGTTCGGCACCCCAGGCCAGGAACGTTTCGACTTCATGTGGAAAATCCTGGCCCAGAATGCCTTCGGCCTCATCATCCTGATCGACAACTCGCGCCCGGACCCGGTGCAGGATTTCCGCATCTACCTCGACGGATTTTCTGACGACCTGCGCATGCTCCCCTGCACGGTGGGTGTAGGACGCACCGAATCGCACCCCCAGCCCAGCCTCGAAGCCTATGTCGACGAGATGGCGCAGCGCGGGCTGGTGTTCCCCGTTCTTCCCGTGGATGTGCGGCGCAAGCAGGACGTGCTGCTGCTCCTCGACACGCTCATCGCCCAGAACGAATCCGCTCTCGATATTGTCCTTCCAGGAGATTCCACCCCATGACTACGCTTCCCGCCCACATCACGGCTGCTGCCCAGCAAGAGGTGCACCGGCTGCTGCAATCGGTCGATGGCCTGCAGGCTGCCGTCGTTGCCACGGTGGACGGCTTCGAGGTGGCTCAGGCCAGCCATGCCACCATCGACGCGGCCCGCATGGCTGCCATGGCCAGCTCGGTATGTGCCCTGGGCGAAGCCGTGGCCCGCGAGGCAGGGCTGGGCAACTACGTCAGCGCCACCATCGAGGCTGCGCAGGGCCGCGCCATTCTCTATGCCATTCCACGGGCCGATGTCCCGCTCGTTCTGCATCTGCTGGCCTCGGAGCAGAGCATGCTCGCCCATATCATGTACGCTGCCCGCCAGACAGCCGACACTCTTTCCGCATCATGAACACGCCTGAAATTCACTCCCATCTGGATGCCCTTGCCGCGCTGCCCGGCATCTCGGCCTGTGCCCTTGCAGATCCGGAAACCGGCATGGTGCTCTTCATGAGCGGCGGCCACGAGCACATGGAGCCGCTGGTGGAAACCGCCACCGACTACTGGCGGCTCTACACGCGGTTGCAGAACCATTTCGACAAGCTGGGCCCCCTGCAGACCTGCGCCATGATCCATGCACATGGCATGCTCACGCTGGCGCCCTGCGGCACGACCATGATCATGGTCACGATCACCCACCGCATGCAGATCGACTGGAAGGCATGGCAGGAAAAAGTTACGCAGATCGCCTCGTTGATGGTGTGAGCACCCTTTTTCATAAGCATATTTTCTTCGACTTAAATTCCATTTAATTCAGAAGAATTTATTTCAGTATGTTAGAATCTACTGGATATTTTATATTTTTTAATTTAGTGAGGTAAAAATGGCCACTATCGATGAAACACTAAATGAACTCATGACATTAGGCGGCGCAATGTGTGCCGCCATTGTAGATGCTGGAAGCGGAATGATGCTTGGCTCTATTGGAAGCGGTGTCGATCTAGAAATTGCTGCAGCAGGCAATACAGAGGTTGTACGAGCAAAGCTAAAAACAATACGTTCACTTCAGCTTGATGACAAAATTGAAGATATATTGATAACCCTTGGAAAGCAATATCATATTATTCGTCCTTCTACACATTTAGAAGGCGTCTTCATCTATCTGGTGATGGACCGTGCGCGTGCCAACCTGGCCATGGCCCGCCGCAAGACGCAGGATGCGGACAAGGAAATGATGTTCTGAGGACATTCCTCACGCAGATGCAGGCATCCACAGTGTGGGTGCTGCGGCAGGGTCTCTGAAGGCCCACCAGACAAAACCCATCCGGAAACAGATGGGTTTTTCTTTATCTTTTCCAGCACATACAGAAGATGTATGCAGATTCTGAATCTGCGCCGCCATGGAGGCTTTTTCTCTTACGGTGCGATTTTCAGATAGCTCCAGACAGCACCCTTTCTACATTACAGAATAAAATGCATGCTATTGTTTGCAATATGCAGGCCATAAAAAAGCTTCTCAGGAAATGATTCCCTGAGAAGCCAGATAACCGTCTTGGCCAGTTGCCGATGTGTTGCTTAAAACCTCGGTTTTACAGGCAAAACAGCAACCGGTTCACATCAGGCCTGCTTCGACAGACGGGCTGCCATTTCCGTGATGCGCTTGCCGTAGGCTGCGGCGGTATCCAGGTCGCCCTGCAGCATTTCGGTCACGCTGGCATCCGAGGGAGTCTGGCCGAGCAGACCGACAGAACCACCGAGGTTGTTGATGTCGTTGCGGGATGCGGCCTTGGTGTTGGCCGGCAGCAGACCCAGGCTGACCCACAGGCCGCCATGCTGGCAGGCCAGCGTGGTGAGGTAGGACAGAGTGCTTTGCTTGTCGCCATTGAGGCTGGCGCTGTTGGTGAAGCCACCAAACACCTTGTCCTGCCACTGACGGGTGAACCAGGCCTTGGAGGTGGCATCTGCGAACTTCTTGAACTGCCAGCTGGGGCCACCCATGTAGGTCGGCGTGCCGAAGATGATGGCATCGGCAGCAGCCAGGGTGTCCCATGCGCCTTCGGGCAGATTGCCTTCGGCGTCGATGGCGATCAGTTCGGCTTCGGCTCCCTGGGCCACGGCCTGGGCCAGACGCTGGGTGTGGCCGTAGCCAGAGTGATAAACGACGACAGTACGAACATTCGACATGGTGAGCTCCTCGAAAAAAACACAAAAGAACGATGGCACATGATGCATGCAGGGCCAAAGACCCTGCATGCGCGGAAAAAATCAACGGGTGGTAGTGCTGCGGCGGGCGTCCAGGCTCCAGGCACCGGCTCCCATGCCTGCCAGGATCAGCAGCCCACCTGCCACGGCGATGTTCTTGTTGAACAGCAGGGTGATCACCATCTTGGCAGCCTCAGGGGCGGCCCAATAGGCGTGGAAGAAGTAGCTGGCCACGAGGGTGAAGAACGCCAGCACGATGGCTGCGATGCGCACGCGATAGCCCAGGATCAGGGCAAGGCCGCCGCCGATTTCCACCACCAGCGCCACCAGGGCTGCCAGCTGCGGTACCGGAAGACCAGCGGAGGCAATGTAGCCGACGGTGCCGGCAAAACCGAGCACCTTGCTGATGCCGGCGGGAAGGAACAGATAGGCCATGAGCAGGCGACCCGCCAGGGCCAGTGCAGCAGAGGCATTGCCAGAAGAAGAAGCTGAAGGGGTCAGGGTAGAAGACATGAAATTTTCCTGAAAGTGAAGGGCAAGATAAAAAGAAAACGAAAAAATGGAGGCGGGTATCGCTCAGGTCTCCTATTGCGCAGCCAGATCGAACACGAGCACTTCGGCCTGATGGCCATGGGAGAGGAGGACCTCCGGTTCCTGCTCCAGCAGGGCGGTATCTCCCGCCTGCAGAGGTTGACCATCGATCTCGATCTGCCCGCGGGCCACGAACACACAGGCCTTGCGACCTTGCGCGAGCGAAACCTGTGCCTGGGCATCGGCATCCAGAAGGCCCGCATACAGGCGGGCATCTGCGTGCAGGGGGAGCACTCCTGCAGGGGCTTGCGCGACGGGGGCAGCCAGCAGACGCAGGTGGCCGGAATCAGCGGCAATGCCTGTTTCCTGCTGCGCGTAGCCGGGCGTCAGGCCCAAGGCATCGGGCAGCAGCCATATCTGCAGAAAATGCGTGCTGGCCGCTGCATCTGCGTTCTGCTCGCTGTGCAGCACCCCCGTTCCTGCCGTCATGCGCTGGATCTGTCCGGGAACGATGGTAGTGCCGTTGCCCATGCTGTCCTGGTGTGACAGGGCTCCTTCGAGCACATAGCTCAGGATTTCCATGTCGCGGTGACCGTGGCGCCCAAAACCGGTGCGGGGAGCGATGCGGTCTTCGTTGATGACGCGCAGATTGCCCCACCCCATCCACTCGGGGTCGTAGTAGTCGGCAAACGAAAAGACATGCCGGGTATCGAGCCAGCCATGGTGGGCATGGCCTCGCTGCGCAGCGCGTCGGATGATGATCATGGTGAAGCGTCCTGGAGTCCTGGTGGCGTCCTGCCATCCCGGAAGGGGAGTGACAGGAAGCGGAAGCGGCATAAGCTGTTTCGTTGAAGACAACTGTATCGGCCCAGGCCTCCCCAGAAATACATCAAAATCGTATTTTTCATTCAATAAATTCGAACAGACATGTCCAAGACCGCTATCCGCGACATCATCACCCCCACCAATCTGCACATGCTGCAGACGGCGGCCCGCCTGGGCAGTTTTGCAGCGGCCGCCCGTGAGCTGGGGCTGGTGCCGAGCGCGCTCACCTACCGCATCCGTGCGATGGAGGAGGCGCTGGACGTGCTTCTCTTCGACCGCAGCCGCCGGCAGGCCCATCCCACCCCGGCGGCCCTGGAGCTCATCCGCGAAGGATCGCGCATCCTCGCGGACATGGACACCATTGCCCACCGCGTGCAGCGCGTGGCCACGGGATGGGAACCCCAGCTCACTGTCGTGATCGAGAACCTGCTGGACATGCCCACGGTGCTGGAGCTCTGCGAGTCGTTCTACACACTGAGGGCTCCCACCCGCCTCAAGATTCGGGAGGAAGTCATGACGGGCACGCTCGAAGCCCTCACCAGCGGCCAGGCCGATCTGGCCCTGGGGGTGCTGCTCGATGCGGACTGGAACACGCCGCACATTCTTCATCGCCCGCTCGGAGCCATCGAATTCATCTATGCCGTGGCTCCCCACCACCCGCTGGCCGCCGTCGATCGGCCCCTGACCCCCGAGGACCTGCTGCCCTACCGGACCGTGGCGGTGGCCGACAGCGTCCAGCGCGGCAGCGGCCGCAGCGTGGGACTGCTGAGTGGACAGGATGTCCTCACCGTGCCGGACATGGCCACCAAGATCGCGGCCCAGATTCGCGGCATCGGCGTGGGGCATGTGCCCAACACCATGGCCATGCCCTACCTGCAGACCGGCAGGCTGGTGCGCAAAACGCTCGCCCAGCCGCTGCGCAGCACCCATTTCACCAGCCACTATGCTTGGCACGATCCCCATGGCGAACCAGGGCGGGCGCTGCGCTGGTGGCTGCAGCAGCTCGACAGTGCCGTGACGCGCGAGGCCCTGCTGATGGGGCGTCACGCCCCGCTCTGAGCCCCAAGGCCAGGCTCCCCTGCTCCTTCGCGCAGGACTGCGCGTACCGTACACTTTCCAATGCCATGTACATCGGTCGCTTTGCCCCCTCCCCCACCGGATCCCTGCATGCGGGCTCATTGGTGGCGGCCCTGGCCAGCTGGCTCGATGCGCGCGCGCACGGCGGACGCTGGCTGGTCCGCATCGAGGACGTGGACACCCCGCGCTGCAGTCCCGCCGCGCATGCCGAAATCCTGCGCCAGCTCGTCCGCCACCATCTGATTCCCGATGCCGAGCCCTGGGTGCAGTCCCATAGGGGAGATGCCTATCAGGCTGCACTCGACAGGCTGGTGGCCCGGAAATGGGTCTACCCCTGTGCCTGCTCGCGCAAGGACATCCTGACACGGCTGATCGCGCTCGGCCAGGCTCCGCAGCGGGGCGCGGAGCTCGTCTATCCCGGAACCTGCCGACCACCTGCAGGACTGCATGGTCGCCCGGCCCGCGCCTGGCGACTGCATGTCGCAGCCGTGCAGCAAACACGTCCCGACACACCTTCGGTCTCCCTTCCTGCCACCTGCTGGACGGACCGTCGGCTGGGTCCACAGAGCCAGTGCGTGCAAACCGCCGTGGGCGACTTCGTGCTGCGCCGTGCGGACGGTCTGTGGGCCTATCAGCTCGCCGTCGTGGTAGATGATGCTGCACAAGGCATCACGGATGTGGTCCGAGGAGAAGACCTCGCGGACAATACGGCCCGGCAGATCGTGCTCCAGCAGGCGCTCGGGTTTCCTCGCCCCCGCTATCTGCACACGCCGCTCGTGCTCGGAGCCAACGGCGAAAAACTCTCCAAGCAGAACCAGGCCCAGCCCCTGCCCGAAGGCGATGCCCGGCAGATGCTGCACAACCTGCAGCAGGCTGCCCAGCGCCTCGGCCTGCCCCCCGTCCCCGAAGGCACCGCCCTGCCCGATGCCCAGGCCACCTGGGTGCAGGCATGGGCCGCTCGCTACAATCGCTGATCGCCCCGATCGGCGGCGCGTGCCCTCGCGCGCTCCCTCCCACTCTGCATCCTCGCCATGTCCGACAGCCAGACCTCTCCCGACTCCCAGGTCCCCCCCTCCTCCTCCTCTTCTCCTGCAGCGGGGGCCGCTCCTGCCGATGTGGCCCATCCGCGTGCCATCCGCACCTTCGTGCGACGCGCAGGACGTGTCACCACCGGGCAGGCCAAGGCCTATGCCCAGTGGGGAGAGACCTATCTGGTGCCCTATGCCCCCACCCCCTTCGATGCACCGGCTGCCTTCGGTCGGTCGGCCCCCCTGGTGCTCGAAATCGGATTCGGCATGGGTGAAGCCACCGCACACATCGCCGGCACGCTGCCCGACATCAACTTCCTGTGCTGCGAAGTCCACGAGCCCGGCATCGGTGCCCTGCTCAAGCGCATCGGAGAACAGAACCTCACCAATATCCGGATCTGCCCGCACGATGCCGTCGAAGTCCTCGACCACATGCTGCCCCCCGGCAGCCTGCACGGCGTGCACATCTTCTTTCCGGATCCGTGGCACAAGACCCGCCACCACAAGCGCCGGCTCATCCAGCCACCGCTCGTGCACAAGCTCGCGCAACGGCTCGCCCCCGGTGGTTACCTGCACTGCGCCACCGACTGGCAACCCTACGCCGAGCAGATGCTCGAAGTTCTCTCCGCAGAGCCCCTGCTCGCCAATACCAGCCCCCATCCCGATGGCTACGCCGACAAGCCGCACTACCGCCCGCTGACCAAGTTCGAGAAGCGCGGTCTGCGGCTGGGCCACGGGGTATGGGATCTGGTGTTCCACCGGCGGCCCTCCTGATCTTGCAGGACACACCGGGGCCCTGTCCACCGCCATGAAGCCTCCTGCTGCGCTTCCGTGTCCTGTGCACTTCCGTCTGCAGCCTTCGCCCCACCCCCTGTCAGATTGAGGAAATCGGAGTAGGCTATAAAAACCGTGCGGTGCATCCCCGCGAGACACCGTGCCCAGGGTTCCGGCCCCGTCCTCGGCCCGTCAGACACAAGGAGAGCACCTCATGGCCCCCACCACCGACCGTCCTTCCGGCACATCCCTCGGCAAGCAGCTCGAACGTCTGCTCCCATCGGCACTGTCCTCGATCGGCATGGCAGGGCTCGTCAATGCGCGTCGGCTCGATCCTTCCGTCCCGGACACTACCGTGCCTTCCCGCTCCACACAGGAGCGTCTCGACAGCTACCTGCGGCAAGACCCCGAAGCGCTCACCCCGCGCAGCCTGCGCAAGGTGCTGACCGATCTGCAGGCCATCGTCGACACACGGGTCAGTGAAGTCGAGGGCGTCCGCAAGGCGGACCCCTTTGTCTCCTGGTACCACCAGGCCAGTCCCGAAGCGCGTGCAGATGCCTGGCGGCTGATGACCGAGCAATTCGCCCCCGACCCCCAGCAGGTCCGCCAGGCCAGAGAAGCCTACGATGCCGCTCTCGGCACCCCCGAGGAAGCACAGGCCGAAATCCGTCTGCGCAAAGCCTTTCATTCCCCCCGCACCCGGCTGCTCCAGCGCATAGCGGCCTCCCGGGACGGCATGCGCTTCCTGCTCGACCTGCGCACCGAGGTGCTGGCTGCACTCCGGCGCGAACCGACCCTTGTGCCGCTCGACGCCGAGCTCGAAGCCCTGTTCACCAGCTGGTTCGACATCGGCTTTCTGGAACTGCGCACCATCAGCTGGGACTCTCCCGCCTCGCTCATCGAGAAACTCATCCGCTACGAGGCCGTGCACGACATCGTGAGCTGGGAAGATGCCAAGAACCGCCTCGACAGGGACCGGCGCTGCTTTGCCTTCTTTCACCCCCGCCTGCCCGACGAGCCCCTCATCTTTGTCGAGGTGGCCCTCACACGTGCCATTTCCGACAGCATGGTGCCGCTGCTCGACATCCATGCAGGCCCCGTCGACCTGCAGAAGGCCAACACCGCCATCTTCTACTCCATCAGCAACACCCAGACCGGGCTGCGTGGTGTGGGGTTTGGCGATTCGCTCATCAAGCGCGTCGTGGAAGCCCTGCAGCACGAGCTGCCCCAGATCAGGCGCTTCTCCACCCTTTCCCCCATTCCAGGCCTGCGCAAGTGGCTCGACCGCAACGCTGCGCATGTGGCCCAATCCCTGACGCCCAAGACCCTGCAACAGCTGCGCAAGCAGCACCCCGAGCTTCCTGCCGATACCTGGCAGGATCAGTGGCCTGCCCTGCTGACCCTGCACGCCTCCCGCGATGAGGAAGACATGCTCCAGCAGCTCCTGCGCAAGGCTGCCGCCATGTACCTCACCGGCATCGGCAAGGACGGGCGTCCACTCGATGCCGTGGCCCGCTTTCACCTGGGCAACGGTGCGCGTGTCGAGCACATCCACTGGGACGCCGACCCTTCGCCCAAGGGAGAGAAACAGTCCTACGGTCTGATGGTCAATTACCTCTACAACCTCGATCGTCTGGACCGCAATCGCGAAAGACTGGCCCAAGGTAAGGTCGCCACCTCGCGCGAAGTGGGTGCCCTGGCTGCCCTGTGATGGCTTGAATCACGGCATTTTCCCGGGACGGTGAGGAAATCCGTCCCGGCCCATCGGCCGCACACCATGGGGATGAGAAAGCCGATGCATTCCCGACAAAATCACTTTCCCATTCGATGGCTCCCGAAAACCGGGAAATTCGATGGCGTCGGCCCGTGGCGTCCGGCACTCCGCAGGTTCACTCCACATGAACCTGGCATGCCGTCAACGCCCTGCACTTTTTGCCCGTTCGATCTGCTCCTGCAGAGCTGGCAAGGAATGCTCTCTACAGAGCCAGACAGACGCTGGGGCACTCCTTTGTCATTCACCCGCGATAATAAACAGGCATTAATTCAGAATGTTATGGATCGACCATTATTTTAATTTTTATTAAAATATATGGATTACAAAAAAACCTATAAACTCACACTCACTTGATGCGTATCAAAAATCGCAGGAAGTGATCCTGATTCAATCTTTCCACATTTTTGATTCACTGCTTCAGTGCGGCATGCCCATATGCCGCAACCTTTGCACACACTCAACCACAGGGAGCAAACGGCATGGCCCGTATCGAATGGACACCCGAACTCGACACCGGCATTGATGTGATCGACGACCAGCACCGCCGCATCGTCGAATACATCAACGATCTCTACGATGCCAAGATGCGCAACGACCGCGAAGCCATGGCCGAAGTGATCGACAACGTGATCGACTACACCCTCTCGCATTTCGGCTTCGAGGAAGTCATGATGCAGGACGCTGGCTACGAATTCCTCAACGCCCACAAGCGCGTGCACGAGATGTTCGTGCAGCGCGTGGCTGGTCTGGCCCAGCGCTTCAAGGATGGGGAAGACGTCGGCGCCGAACTGCATGCCCTGCTCTCGCGCTGGCTCATCAACCACATCCTCAAGGAAGACCACCACTACGTCCCTGCCGTCAAGGCCATGACCGAGCGCAACTCCCATCAGGAACAGGCCAAGCGCAAGGGCTGGATCTCCCGCTTCTTCGGAGGCTGATGCTTCTGCTCGGGTCTGCCGCGACCAGGTCGCATGGTTCCGGCTCCCGTCACCGATCGAGACAAGGCAGCACTCCGTATGACTGGCTGCTGCCGCGTTCCTGGCGCCCCTCCCGAAGGGGCGCCTCGTTTTCAGCTGGTGCAGCAGTATGGAGCTGAGCTTCAGCACACCCGCGCTGTCCCACAGCGGTGCGCCCTGCTGCCCACAGGGTGCGCACCGCAGTCCCCCATCGAACAGGCTTTGCAACACCCGCTGGAACCTGCAGGAACGCCTCTTCATCCTAGGGAAAACGCGCAATTTTTCCGCAAGCGCAGAGTCAGCGCAGACTGTAACCAGCGTGGTATTCTTGGCGGCTATGGTCTACAGCCCGGCTCCCTCTGGGATCTGGCAGCGCACTGGCCTCCGAACATGCCCGGCAATACAGGCAGCATCCGTCCTTGCTGCGACACCCGCCTGCCCTCCGCCGATGAGCTCCGGTTTCCGTTTTTAGTCTTCAGTTCAAAGGAATTTTCATGAAGTTGATTCTTCTTGGCGCTCCCGGCGCCGGAAAGGGCACCCAGGCCCAGTTCATCACGCAGAAGTACGGCATTCCGCAAATTTCCACGGGCGACATGCTGCGCGCCGCTGTCAAGGCAGGCACCCCGCTGGGACAGGAAGCCAAGAAGGTCATGGATGCCGGTCAGCTCGTGAGCGACGACCTGATCATCAACCTCGTCAAGGATCGCATCGCCCAGGAAGACTGTGCCAATGGCTTCCTCTTCGACGGTTTTCCGCGCACCATCCCGCAGGCCCAGGCACTCAAGGATGCCGGCGTCAAGCTCGACCACGTGCTGGAAATCGATGTTCCCTTCGAGGCCATCATCGAGCGCATGAGCGGTCGCCGCAGCCATCCGGCCAGCGGACGCACCTACCACGTCACCTTCAATCCGCCCAAGGTCGAAGGGGTCGACGACGTGACCGGCGAACCTCTGGTGCAGCGCGACGACGACAAGGAAGAAACCGTGCGCAAGCGCCTCGACGTGTACAGCCAGCAGACCCGTCCGCTGGTCGACTACTACAGTCAATGGGCTGTCGAGGAGCCGGAACAGGCGCCCAGGTACCATTCCATCAGCGGCATCGGCGCGGTCGATGAAATCACCGCCCGGGTGCTTCAGGCACTCGAAGGCTGAGCTATCATCCTTCGCGCATCGCCCCCCGCACCCCTGTCTTCCGAGCCCGGCCCTGCCGGGCTTTTCGCTTTTCAGGAGCGGTCAAAGGGACCAGGGGCGATGAATTCCCAGAGTTTTTCTCTTTTCCCCTCTCTCACTTTCCATGAATCTCCTGCACATTTTCATCCTGGCTCTGGTCCAGGGACTGGCCGAGCTGCTGCCTGTCTCCAGCTCGGCCCATGTCGTCATGGCCGAAAAATGGCTGGGACTTGACCCCACCGCCCCCGAAATGACCATGCTCTTGGTCATGCTTCACACGGGCACCATGTTCGCTGTCATCGTGTATTTCTGGCGGCACTGGCAGGAAGCCTATTTCTCGTCCCCCGAGGCGTTCAAGCGCAATGCCTGGCAGCTTCTGCTTGCCACGGCTGCCACCGGCGTGGTGGGCCTGACCCTGCTGGAGATCATCAAGCACGTGTTCATGGCCGGAGCACCTTCCTTCGAGATCGAGCAGCTCTTCGGCAACCGGATCATCATTGCCTCGGCCCTGGCCGCTGCAGGCATTCTGATTCTGGTGAGTTCCGGACTCCAGCGTCGGGCCACGCAGCATGGCCAGCCGATGACCACGCGCGCGGCCCTGTGGACCGGTGCGGTACAGGGCCTGTGTCTGCCGTTTCGCGGCTTCTCCCGATCGGGTGCCACCATTTCCACCAGCATGGCACTGGGCGTGTCGCGCCCGGTGGCAGAAGCCTTCAGCTTCGCCCTGGCAGTGATTCTCACACCTGCGGTCATCGTCAAGGAAGGCTATCGGCTGGTGCACGCCCATGCCTTGTCATCGAGTGCAGCGGGCCTGAGTCACCTGCTGATGCCGGGTCTGGTGGGCATGGTCCTCAGCTTTCTGGCCGGCCTGCTGGCCCTGCGCTGGCTCTCTGGCTGGCTGGAGCACGGGCGCTGGCATCTGTTCGGGCTGTACTGTCTGGCGTTTTCCGGCGTGGTCTGGGTTGCAGGCTGATCCGGCACCCTGCATCGTCCATCGCTGCGAAAGCGGCGCTCTCACACCTCGCTGCGCCGCCCCATCAGCTCCAGCAGCAGAGCGATGCGGGCCTTGAGGGGAGGCAGGGCGTCGGGACACAGCGGAATGGATTCCTCGCTGGCACGCACGTCTCCCCGGACGGTGGCTGAAACGGCCCGCCCCTGCATGCAGCGCGTGGTGCGCCAGATCACGGGCGTGTCCTGCCTTGCTGCTGCTCCACGGACCACTTCTTCCAGAGCGCGATGCACGGTGGCATTGCCCGTGCCCACCACCACCACCCCCTCAACCCCTGCTGCCACCAGTGCATGCAGCGCGCGGCCGGTCTGCCCTGCATGGCTGCCCAGCAGCTCCACCCAGGGCCATGCACGCGGCGGCGTCTGCTGCAGGCACTGCCACAGCCCTGCCACCGACTGCGGGTCGAGGGGAAGTCTTTCAGCCAGCGGGCGTGGGGCGCGCAGCCAGCGCAGCCGGCCCTCCTCCACATAGGCCACACAGCCTGCATCCCCTCCCGAGAATGCATCGAGCCGATAGGGTTCGACCTTCTGCACATCACGGGCATCGAATACCTTGCCGGCACAGACAGCCAGCACGCCCTGTGCCTGCGGATCCCGCGCCACACTCAGGGCATCGGCCAGATTCTGGGGCCCGTCCGGTGAACGGGCCGTGGCAGGGCGCATGGCACAGGCCAGAACCACGGGCTTGTGGCGCCAGACGGCCGCCCCGGGAGCGCACCCCAGCACGCGCCACAGAAAGTAGGCGGTTTCCTCAAGCGTATCCGTGCCGTGGGTGATGACCACAGCCCGTACGTCAGGCCTCTCCAGCCAGCGCACGCAGGCCATGGCCAGCGCCTGCCACGTGCCGTAATCCATGTCCTTGCTGTCGAGCTGGGCGATCTGCTCTGTCTGCAGGGTATCGCCATCAAGCACTTCCTCGATGCCGGGTATGCGCAGCAACTCGGTCACCGGCCGCTGGCCGGCACGGTAGCCCACCCCGTCATCCGGCCGGCTGGCTTCTCCCGCGATGGTGCCGCCTGTTGCCAATACCCCAATCGTTGCCATTTTTTCCGCCCTCTGCTTGCCAAGCCCAAAAAGCTGGTTAAAAATACAGTCACTGGATATGCAAACAGTATCCGCCCCGCATCCCGCGCCGTCCTTTGAAGGAGCCAGTGTAATCATGAACAACACCGTCAAGCTCACCGCCCGGCAGCAGCAGATCCTGGAGCTGATCCAGCACGCCATTGCCCATACCGGCGCGCCGCCCACCCGGGCCGAAATCGCTGCCGAGCTGGGATTCAAGTCGGCCAATGCGGCCGAGGAGCACCTGCAGGCACTCGCGCGCAAGGGAGTCATCGAGCTCGTCAGCGGCACATCCCGGGGCATCCGCCTCAAGCAGACGGCTATGGCAGAGCGTTCTGCACTGCAGGCCACCTTCGACGAATTCTCCCAGCTGGCCCTGCCTCTCATCGGGCGCGTGGCGGCCGGCTCTCCCCTGCTGGCGCAGGAACATGTGGACACCACCTACCATGTGGCGCCCTCGCTGTTTGCCTCGCGGCCCGACTATCTGCTCAAGGTGCGTGGCATGTCCATGCGCGACATCGGCATTCTCGATGGGGATCTGCTGGCCGTGCAGGCCACCCAGAACGTGCGCAACGGACAGATCGTGGTGGCCCGCGTGGGCGACGAAGTCACCGTCAAGCGCTACGAACGGCTGTCCGACCATATCGAACTGCATCCGGAGAACCCGGACTACCCCACCATCGTGGTCCATCCCGGCGAACCCTTTGCCATCGAAGGCCTTGCGGTCGGACTGATCCGCAACAGCGTGCTCATGTAGCGCACGCAGCAGGCACGGCCTCGGGGCAGACCGTGCCCCCGTTTCCCTGTCGTTTCATTTCCGGATGTCCCTCCAGGTGGCGGGCGTTGGCTGGTTGCGCCCCTGCGGCGCGAAGGACAACCCTGGAGTCGATCGTCCTGCATGTTCCCAATCCTGCCTGTGCATCCCGTCGGTCCCCGATCCGGTGCCTACTTCCTGTCTTTCAGGCTCCCCTGCAGAGCAGAGAAATATCGGCACCTCTTGTACAGAGGAGAACATCATGTTTCTGCATTTCCCGCTGACTGCACTCGTCGATTCCCGTGGCGGAAGCCGCGACTATGCCCGTGCCCTGTCCATCCGGCTGCAGCGGCTCGGCACGCGCCCCTCGGTCTCGCCCATGGCCATTTTGCGCGCCGATCTGCCCGCATCTTCCGAGCCGCAGGTGTCCAAGCGTTCTGCCACGTCCTGGGTCGCACAAAGCCTGGGCTTTTCCGCCTCTGTCCATGCAGCCCATGCACGGCTGGCGCATGGTGCTGCCCCAGTGCAGGCCGACAAGGGGACGAATCTGGCTGCCCCTTCACCGGCGACGGTGCAGATCTGCAGCTGCCCGGCAGATCTGCCCTCTTCCTGCTGCACGCCACCGCATGTACGCCGCTGGATGGCACGCGGACGGCTCGTACTCAGCGGTCGTCTGGCCGATGTCTGTGCCGAACTCGAAAGGCTGGCAGCCCAGGAAGCCCTCTGCTCCGGCATGGCGTGAGCGCAGCGCAAAGCCCTTGGACACAGGGAACTGCACCTGTGCCCTCAAGGCTGCCATGCCTCGTCAGCCGCCGGATGTGACAGCGCTCCAGCTGCTTCTGTCGCTCCGGCAAGACGCATCCTCTGCAGGTCTGCTGGATGCGTTACACGATCTCACCAAAGTCCGCGTTCTGCCCCCGGAAACGAGAAGGCTTCATGCACAATCGACCGGATGAACATCGTGATTCTGGATGACTATCAGGACGCCGTGCGCAAGCTGCCTTGTGCAGGTCGGCTCGACGCGCTCAATGCCAAGGTGTATACCAATTCCGTCAAGGGCATCGGTCAGCTGTCCGTGCGCCTCAAGGATGCCGACATCGTGGTCCTGATCCGGGAACGTACCCCCATGCACCGCGCCCTGCTCGACAAGCTGCCCCGGCTCAAGCTCATCGTGCAGACGGGTCGCATCGGCGACCATGTGGATGTGGCTGCCTGCACGGAACGCGGCATTGCCGTGGCAGCCGGCACGGGCTCGCCGTATTCCACTGCAGAACTGACCTGGGCCCTGGTGCTGGCCGCCAGCCGCCGCCTGCCTCAGTACATGGCGAATCTGCGTCACGGGGTGTGGCAGCAGTCGGGGCTGAAGGCGGCCTCCATGCCTCCGAACTTCGGCATCGGTTCGGTGCTGCGCGGCAAGACGCTCGGCATCTGGGGTCTGGGCAAGGTGGGTCAGCTGGTGGCCGGCTATGGCCATGCCTTTGGCATGAAGGTGCTGGTGTGGGGCAGTGACGATGCGCGGCAGCGGGCCGTGGCGCTGGGCTACACCCCTGCGCTGAGCAAGGAGCAGTTCTTTGCCGAAAGCGACGTCCTGTCGCTGCATCTACGGCTCTCTGCCTCCACCACGGGAGCGGTGACGCTGGAAGATCTGCTGCGCATGAAGCCCACGGCCACTCTGGTCAACACGGCCCGTGCAGAACTGATCGAGCCCAATGCCCTGACCGCAGCCCTCAACCGGGGGCGCCCCGGCATGGCTGCCGTGGATGTCTACGAAAGCGAACCTGTGCTGCCCGGCCAGCCGCTGCTGCGCATGGAAAACTGCCTGTGCACTCCGCACATCGGCTATGTGGAAGAAGAAAGCTACGAGCTGTATTTCAACACTGCATTCGACAGCGTGCTGGGCTTCATCGCCGGGAATCCGGTGAATCTGGTCAACCCCGAAGTGCTGCGGATGACCACTCGCCGAGGCTGAAGGGGCACAATCGACTACAATAGACAGCGACGGGCCTTCCCGCATGGTGAAGCGGCCAACCGGGTCAGGTGGGGAACCAAGCAGCCCTAACTGTGTAGCCAGTGCCGGGGTCAAGGCTCGTCACCCTCTTTCTTTCCACAAGGCATCCCCAGCGGATGCCTTGTGCGTTTCTGGCCCTCCCTGGAGCTGGCTCCCTTGCGGAGCGACTTCCGGGGCACGGGCGTTCCTTGGTCATGCCACTTCCTGCATGCGCCCCTCCGCCGTGAAAAATGCCGCCCGCACCGGGGCATCGGGATACAGGGACTGCACCATCCTGCGGTACTGCTGGAGTTGCTCCTGCAGGGACTGCGAGGTTTCTGGCTGCGAGGCACTCTTGTAATCGATCACCCACCAGGTGGCAGGTGCACTGTCTCTGGCGCGGGTGCGCACGAGCCGGTCGATGCGGTAGAGCTGCCCCTCCTCGCAGAGATCGACTTCGTTGGCCTGCCATTCGATCGTCTCGCCCCATGCCCAGGCACCCTCACCCGAGAGAATGCGGTGTGCCCGCTGCAGCACCTCCTCGGCCTGCCCGAGCGAAAGCTGGTAGTCGCGCTGCAGAATGCGTGCCAGCGCGGTGCCGTCAGCGGTTGCCGTGCCAGGGCGCTGCCACTCCAGCACCTTGTGCATGGCCTGTCCCATGCGGGACTGCAGCCGCAGCTCTGGGGACTGCTGGGCATCGAGCATGGCCTGGGTCATCGGGTCCTGTCGCAGGGTTGCCGGCAGGGGGCGCGGTACGGGCAGGGGCACCTCGGACTGTCCCGTCATCCCTGCGGTGTCCTGTGCCGCAGACGCAGGAAGGGGCGCCGCCTCGTCCTGCAGGGGCTGCGTTTCCGGCTGGAGCCGTTCTTCTGCATCGTACTGATGCAGCAACCGCCACCAGCTTCGCTCATAAGGCTGGCGCGGCACCACTGCAGACAGCAGCAGCTCGTGGCGTGCACGGGTCATGGCCACGTACAGAGCATTGAGTTCTTCGCGGAGTGCCTCGGCCTGTTCCTGCTCAAGCAGGCAGCGTACCGAGGGTGGGGGAGATTTCTCGCTTTCCAGAAACACGAAGGCGCGGGGATGGGGGTCCTGCCCCGGCCATTGCACCAGCACTTCCATGGTCTGGCTGCGGGTCTTTCCGGCATCGCTGTCCAGCAACACCACGAGATTGGCCTCCAGCCCCTTGGCGCCATGCACGGTCAGCAGCCGGACGGACTGCCCCTGGGAAGTGGCCGGTGTCTGGTCGAGCACGCTTTGGCGCATGGCATGGACCCAGCCATAGGCACTAGGGAAACGTCCCCCGAAGAGCTGGAGCGCATGCGCAGGCAAGGCCTGCAGATGTTCGCGCACGGCCTGACGGCGCGACGCCGGGGCAGCCGCCACGAAGCGTGCCACAAGGTCTCCGTCGCGGAAGATGGCATCGAGCGCATCATGAGGCGGCCGCTGCGCGAGCCACCCCTGCCAGCGCCTCAGGGTACGGGCCAGGGGGGCCCAGGAGCTTGCAGCATGCTGCTCCTGAGCCAGGATCCAGTCGAGCCATGAAGACAGCCGCGCGCGCCCGCCCGCCTGCATACCGGAAGCTCCTGCATCCTGGATATCGACGCCACTCTCGGGCTGGGCCGGCCGGGTCTGTGCGACAAGTTCAGAAAGCCGGGCATCATCGAGCCCGAAGAGTGGCGACTTGAGCGCACGCGCGAGATGGATGTCATGTCGCGGGGAGACCAGGGCATCCACTAGCGCCAGCACATCGAGCACTTCCGGGGTATGGGCGAGCATTTGCTTGCTGGCGATTTCCGAGGCGATGCCCCGTTCGGCCAGGGCCACGCGCATGTCCTGCAGGCGGGCGTTGCGGCGCGACAGGATCATCACCTCGCCCGGGGCCAGATGGTCCTGCACGATGCGCCTGTGCACCCAGGCGGCCAGCTGCCGGCATTCCTTCTGGGCCAGTGCCTCGTCCTCCGTTTCGCGGGGCTGCTCCAGGCTGTCGCGCCAGAGCACCTCGGTCTCGGAGTTCACCGGCTCCTCGGCGGCGGAAGGACGCTCCACTGCCGGCAGGGCACCTACCGCTCCCGCCACGGCAGAAGCGGTGGTATGGACACGGAAATCCGCGTAGGCGCCTTCACGCTGCAGCCCCTGCATGACCGCATTGACCGTGGCCATCACGGCCTGGCTGTTGCGCCGCGTATGGTCGCAGCTCAGCAGGGCACCACCCAGCCCCTCGTGGACAAAGTCCTTGGCGGCCCGGAAGACCTGCGGCTCCGCGCGCCGGAAGCGGTAGATGCTTTGCTTGGGGTCTCCCACAATGAAGACGCTTGGCGCCGTGGCGGCACCGCCATAGCCAGACAGCCAGGCATGCAGGGCCTGCCACTGCATCGGGTTGGTGTCCTGGAACTCATCGATCAGCAGATGGCGCACCTGCGCATCGAGCCGCTCCTGCATCCAGCCGCTGAGCACCTCGTCCTGCAGCAGCACTCCTGCGGCCCGCTCCACGTCGGCCATGTCCACCCAGCCCTGTGCATGCTTGACTTCGCCATACACACGCAGCAGCACCCGCGTCAGCCGCATCATGCGCTGCTGGTATTCCCAGGCCTGATGCTGCTGCATGGCCTCGCACAGCAGCAGCAGCTCCTGCTCGGCTTCCACTGCCTCCTGGTATTTCTGCAGATTCCGGGTCAGTCGGTCTTCGCTGGCCACAAAGAACGTCTTGCGCAGCATCCGGAAGCGTTCCCCGGTGTCGGCATCATCGAGCGCAAAGGCATCGACCACCATCTGGGCGGCCTTGACGGGTGTCTTGGCACTTTTCTCCTGGCCAAGGGCCTGGGCCCGCAGGCTCCAGCGCTGCCGTGCTGCCTCCGTCGCCAGGGCTTCGGCCGGATGGCGGTAGGACTTCAGCTCCGGTACCCGTTCCGAAAAATGGGGAACCGATGCCGCCACGACTCCCTGCGCATCGGCCAGCATGAACTCCGTGCGCTTGGACAGCGCAGCCTCCAGCGCCTTGTGGATCTGGCTGCGCCCGTGCAGGGCCACCAGCTCCTGGTAGTCGCGCAGCGCCTCGGGGTCCTGGAGCAAGGCGGCATGGAAGGGCTGCCAGGTCTCTGCAACGGCCGGGGCATCATCCTCCAACAGCGTGTAGTGGCTCGGCAGGCCCAGCTCCTGAAGCACCTGCAGCGGAGCCACCCGCAGGAGGGCTGCGAACCAGGCGTGAAAGGTCCGGATCTGCACCGCCCGGCCCTGCCGGATGAGGCGAATGTAGAGCGTCTGCAGATGCGGCGCCTGCTCCTGCGCCTGCCGTGCCGACAGGCCGCGCAGCTCCAGCTCGGGCACGAGCGCCTCCACAGGCAGGGCGGCAAACGTCTCCAGCCACTCGGAGAGCCGCTGCTGCATTTCGGCCGCCGCCTTCTTGGTGAAAGTGATGGCCAGGATTTGCTGCGGCTCGGCTCCGGCGAGCAATGCGCGCAGAATGCGGCTCACCAGCATCCAGGTCTTGCCGGCGCCTGCGCAGGCCTCCACGGCCACGTGCCGCGCCGGATCGCAGGCCACGGCATAGAAGTGCTCGGGCGGGACGGTCTGCCCATCAACGGCATAGGCCGGTGGATGCCCGTGCGCGGGAACAGGCGTGTCCGGCAGAGGGGTTCTCGATGCATTCATGTGTCTGACTCTTCCCAAAAATCCTTGCGGCACAGGCCACGCACGCTGCAGTAGTCACAGCGCCCCCCTCGTCCCAGCGCACGCAGGGGCGCTCCACGGGCAATGCGGCCCATGTCCTGCGCAATGCCCTGCAGCAGCTGGTCGCGCAGGGCAACGACATCCTCGTGTTCATGCAGCTCGGCCTTGCCGCGCTCGGGCACGTTGAGATAGCCGACGCGCACGGCTTCGGGCGCCATCAGGGCCGCATAGAAAGCCAGCTGCGTATCCTCCGCAGGCTCGCCGATGCGCTGCCGCGTGGCCATGGCGCTTTCCGTCTTGTAGTCAATCAACCGATGGGTGGCATCCCCCTGGGAGCCGCTCCGCGCAGCAGGCAGACAGTCAATGCGGTCCAGGGTGCCCACCAGCCACAGCGCAGCAAGTTCCGGCACGGTCGAGGCATCAAGGCCGCAGGCGGCCAGGGCATCGTGCAGGGACAGACGCCGCTGTACCTCGCCACGCTCGAATGTGGCGCCCACGGTCGCATGGTCCTGCTCCATCCAGTCCAGATACGCCTGCCGCACCGATGGCCACGCCATGCGGAAGGGCAGAAATGCCGCATCATCGAGGAGCAGCTCTTTCTGTGCACGCTCGGCCGCCTCATCCAGCAGAGATTCCCAGCGTGCACGGTTCTTCTCTGCCTCCAGGGCATCCCCTGCGGGCTGCTCCGCCAGTCGCTCATGGAACTCCTGCAGCAGCCGGTGCAGCCACACCCCGAAGTCCCGCTTGGCCACTTCTCCGGTGAGCTCCGGCACCTCCCTCAGCCCCAGCAGACTGCGTGCCCAGAACTGGTAGGGGCAATGGCGCAGCGTGTCGTAGGCCGTGGCAGAGAGCTCACGCAGCGGCAGATTCCGCCCCTGCGGTCGTGGCATGCGCCCCGCCTGCACCGACACGCGGCGCAGCAGGCGCGGATCCGGAGCCCACTCCACTGCGCGAGGGACTGCGTCCTGCCCGGCAGAGGACAGCCCCTCGGCCACGCCTCCTGCGTCCTGCGCTTCCCGCATTGCCTCCTCCTGGGCCTGCCCCGCTGGCGATGCCATCCAGACCACCTCCTGCCACAGAGGACTCGGCAGCAGGGACTGCCCGCTGCCGTCCCCCTGGCTGCGCAGCAGATGCACGCCCGGCGTGCCCAGTGCCTCGTGCCAGGCGGCCCGCACGGCGGCCTGGGCCGCAGCACGGTCGGGCAGCCCCAGGAGTGCCCGCTGTGCTGCCGTCCAGCTCCCCGGCAATTCGGGAGAGGCAGGCAGCCGCACGGCATCACACCCTGGAACCACCACCGCAGCAAAGCCCCGTGCGAGCAGCTGGCTCATCGGAGCAATCACCACCTGCTCACGCAGAGGATACGGCGGCTTGAAAGTGCCGCCTTCCAGCACTTCGCCCACCCAGTCGGTCCATTCCGCCAGACTCCAGCGCTCCGCCGCCTCTCCCATCTCCAGATCCCCCGCCTCGGCATTCAGATGCAGGGCGGCCAGCACTTCCTCCCCGGCCGGATCACTCTGCAGCCAGGCCCCAACGCCCGTGGCTTCGAGCACGTTCCAGGTATCGGCCAGCCATGCCGCCAGAGGACGCGCCGCCTGAAGAGACTCCCGCTCCTGCTGCACCCGCAGCACCCAGGGCGCCAGCGGATCCTGCCACTGCTGCCACCAGCCCCGGGCCGGCCATTGGGCCCAGCCATGACGCCGCAGATGGGCTTCCACCGTCTGTACAGCCGATGGGGGAATCCCCTGCGGCACCATGGGTGCATCGTCCTGTGCAGGGGTGCCTGTGACTTGCACTCCCTGCGCCAGCTTGAGCCACTCCAGCACGACATCGCTGTCGGCTCGTGGCGCACACGCCCGCAACAGCGCCATCACCTGACTGGCCGCGAGCGTCGTCGAGAGCTTCCAGCCCGTCTCGTCCCGCACCGTGAGCCCCTGGCCCTCCAGCGCGGCACGAATGCGCCGTGTGAGAGCACGGTCACTGTCGACCAGCGCCACGAGCCCGGCATCCCGCTCCACCTCGGCCTGCACACAGGCCGCAGCCCGGCCTGCCTCATCTTCCAGATCGGCAGCCACATGCAACTGCACGGGACGCCCCTCCGAAGCCCCTCTGGCGCCAGCCCCCAAGGCCCGTGCCGTGACCAGTCCCCCCATCTCCAGCACGAGACTGCTGCCGGGACATCGGGCCTCGCAGGCCGCTGCCAAGGCCGTCGCCAGGGGATCTTCCTGGAACCCCCGCCACACGATCAGGGCATCCACCTCTCCTGCAGCAATGGCACCAAACAGCACATCGGTCGCATAGGCCGACAGCCCGGCCCAGGTCACGGACAGAGCAGCCACCAGCTGCTCCATGCGCAGAGCGTCCACCTGCTGCTCCGCATCCAGCTGGGCCCTCCGCTCCTGCTGCCAGAGCAGCCGCTCGTCCGGCGGGACAGCGCTCGCCACGGCGGCCAGCTGCAGAGCCGCCTCGCGCAGGCGTCCGGCCAGCCAGTAGGTCTGTCCTTCCAGGCCGCCCTGTGCCAGCAGGCTGCGTGCCGTCAGCAGATCCTGCGCCGCATCGAAGCGCATGTCCCAGCCCTGGGGCACGAACGCCCCCCACCGGGATGTCCAGTTGAAAGTGGTTTCGAAGCGCGGCATCATGCCGCGGGCATGCCGTGCCGCCCACTGCGCACGTGCCACCGGCATCAGCTGGGCATAGGGCAGCAGAACCACGCTCCGACTCGGGTCGGCCCCCCGGTCCCGCAGGAATTCCTCCACCTGCTCCAGGAGGTGTCCCCAGAGCCATACACCATCATTCGACAAGGGTCGGGCCTGCATCGGGTATCGCTTTCTGTCACAATAAACCCGAATTCTGGCATGGACGGCCGCCCCTGCGGGGCTGCTCCCGCGCACAGAAGCTCCTGACAGTCATTACGAATACAAGGAAGTTATCTCATGGCCAGCGAACTCATCAAACACATCTCCGACGCCTCCTTCGAAGCCGATGTCCTCAAGTCCACCACCCCGGTGCTGGTCGACTTCTGGGCCGAATGGTGCGGCCCCTGCAAGATGATCGCCCCCGTGCTCGACGAGCTCGCCCCCTCCTATGAAGGCAAGCTCCAGATCACCAAGATGAACGTCGACGAGAACCGTGCAGTGCCCGCCCAGTTCGGCATCCGCGGCATCCCCACCCTGATGGTCTTCAAGAACGGCCAGCTCGCTGCCACCAAGGTCGGCGCAGTCGGCAAGGCCCAGCTGGCAGCCTTCATCGACCAGGCACTCACCGCCTGATCGCCCCTGCCTCCGCCTTCAGGGCACCTGTTCCCCGCACCCTCGGGCTGGCGCGGGACAGGTGCCTTTTTCATGCCCTGCAGCCCGGGCGGCCTGCCCCTTCCGTCACGTTTCCTTGCGATTGTGCAGCCCCACAGGTTCTGCATAAGTGTCTATAATTCGTCTCATCTGAACACCGCAGACATGTCCCTCTCGCGACATGCATCGTGCGCAGGCAGCCATCCCGGCCGCCATAGACCGCCTCCGGTGTCCCTCCCCTGAATTTTCCCGCTCCTGCCTGGCCATTTTCACGCCACAGCCATGCCTGTATGCCAGCCGGGCAGAGCATCTCCCTCTCATCTCCCTGCAGAATCCATTCCCACCATGCATCTGAATGAACTCAAGGCACTCCATGTGTCCGAAGTCCTGAAACAAGCGGAAGATCTCGAAATCGAAAACACCGGCCGCATGCGCAAGCAGGAGCTGATGTCCGCCATCATCAAGAAACGCGCCAAGATGGGCGAACAGGTGTTCGCCGACGGCGTGCTCGAAGTCCTGCCCGACGGCTTCGGCTTCCTGCGCAATCCCGACAGCAGCTACACGGCCAGCACCGACGACATCTACATCAGCCCGAGCCAGGTGCGCCGATTCAACCTCCACACCGGCGACATGATCGAAGGCGAAGTCCGTACCCCCAAGGACGGCGAACGCTACTTCGCGCTCAACAAGCTCGACAAGATCAACGGCCTGCCACCCGAAGCCAACAAGCACAAGGTCATGTTCGAGAACCTGACCCCGCTGTTCCCCAAGGAACAGATGAAGCTCGAACGCGACATCAAGGGCGAGGAAAACATCACCGGCCGCGTCATCGACATCATTGCCCCCATCGGCAAGGGCCAGCGGGCCCTGCTGGTCGCACCGCCCAAGAGCGGCAAGACCGTCATGATGCAGCACATTGCCCACAGCATCACATCCAACTACCCCGACGTGCACCTCATGGTCCTGCTCGTCGACGAGCGCCCCGAGGAAGTGACCGAGATGCAGCGCTCGGTCAGGGGCGAGATCATCGCCTCCACCTTCGACGAGCCTGCCACCCGCCATGTGCACGTGGCCGAAATGGTGATCGAACGGGCCAAGCGGCTCGTCGAGCTCAAGAAGGACGTGGTCATCCTGCTCGACTCCATCACCCGTCTGGCCCGCGCCTACAACAACGTGGTGCCTTCCTCAGGCAAGGTGCTCTCCGGCGGCGTCGACGCCAACGCCCTGCATCGCCCCAAGCGCTTCTTCGGTGCGGCCCGCAACATCGAGGAAGGCGGCTCGCTCACCATCATCGCCACGGCCCTGATCGACACCGGCAGCCGCATGGATGAAGTGATCTTCGAGGAATTCAAGGGCACCGGCAACAGCGAAATCCATCTCGACCGCCGCCTCTACGAGAAACGCGTGTTCCCCGCCATCCAGCTCAACCGCAGCGGCACCCGCCGCGAAGAGCTGCTGCTGCCCCCCGAAGTGCTGCAAAAGACCCGCATCCTGCGCCAGTTCATGTACAACATGGACGAAGTCGAGGCCATGGAGCTGGTGCTCAAGAGCATGAAAGCCACCAAGAACAACGGCGAATTCTTCGACATGATGCGCAAGGGCGGCTGAGTCCCGCTCCGGCCCGCCGCCCCCTGGTGGCTGCGGGCTACCCGAGCGGACCCCGGCACGCTCACCACCGTCCACGACGGTACACCGAGCGGGGACACGATCCATGCCACCGCCGAAAATCCCCCGGATACTCGGCCGCCGGCTGCTGTGCGAACAGGCCCATGCCCTGCGCACGGGCCGCCGCTTCTTCCCGCGCATACGGCCCCTTGCGGTCCCAGCCTTGCCGATAGGACCAGGCGGCTCCCTGCCGCACCATGTCCTGCCCCACATCGAGCCGACCGCGCCACAGCCGCGCCAGAAGGCGGCCATAGCGGTCGCGTGCCACCGGTTCGACACGCACCGTCCCTGATCCCAGCAGTGTCTCCAGCACCCGGCCGGACTGTTCCCCCCAGGTCTGGCAGCGCTCGGGCGCATCCATGCCATCGATGCGGATCTTCTCCACGTCCTGGCGGCGTCTCCACGATCGTCGATCGCTTCCCTGGCCCTCCATCGCCGCCGCCGTCGACGCGGTCGCAGCAGGCGCCACCCATACGGTATCGCCATCCACCACCCGCACCACCTGCCCCTGCCAGGGGGACATCTGCTGGGCCTGCACCGTCAGGGACAGCAACAGCCCTGCGGCCATCCCCCCGATGTGCCGACCGCTTCCGCCTATTCCCCTGCCGTGATCGTCATCCCCTGTGGCGATCGGCACCACGCTGTCCTTGCATTGCACAGTTCCACTCCCTCTCAGGGCGCATTCCACCGATCCCGCACATCCGGTGCAGGCAGGTGGCCTTCATGCAGGCTGAGCCCCCTCGGCCCGGCTTCGCCCAAACCGCCCATCGTACCGGAACAGGTCTGCCTTCCCGATACAGCATCCTCCATCCGAGCCATCGGGCTGCACCAGCTCCGGCCTGTGCGCATGGCAGTACGACTAGCCTCTCCCCTCCCTGTTACCTCGCGTTGCGGCCAGATGCAAACCCGTACCGAATGGAACCGTTCGTTCCCCTGCTTTGCCTATACACTGCAGGAAAGGGAGCTTGAAATTCCAACGGCTACCCTGCATGTCAACAATATCCACTCTTTCACTTCAGGAGCAAGTCCATGACCCCGAACGATCTGCAAAACACCGCCAGCGAAGCTCTCGACACTGCTGCCGCTTCTTCTCACGAAGCTGCCGACAAGACGCTGCGCGCCGCCAGCGAAGCCCTGAGCCAGGCCAGTGCCCGCCTCAATGCAGCCCGTGCGCGTGCAGGCGAAACCATCGACCAGTGGACCGAGCGTGCCCAGGAATTGGCTCGCAACGGCCTCGACAAGGCGAGCGACACCCTGGATCGTTCCAAGCGCGGTCTGCGCCGTGCCGGTGATGCCACCAGCGCCTATGTCGAAGACCAGCCTCTCAAGTCCATCGCCATCGCAGCCGGTGTGGGCGCAGCCACGGCTGCTCTGATCATGCTGCTGCGCAACCGCGACCGCTGATCCCTTCTTTCTTCCTGACGGCCTCTACCTGCTGCATGCATCGGTAGAGGCCTTTTGCATGGGGGGCACGCCTCGTTCTCCCATCGCCTCTTCCGGGAGGGCAGATGGTGGTATCGTTGATGCCACCCCCCCATGCGTGGGGGCATTGCCCATACCCTCCGCATCTCCTGCCTCGCCTCATGATCCATCCCCTTCTCAAGATCCTGATACAGCGGCCCGATCTGGTCATCACCCACATTGCCAACTATGGAGATCTGGTGCAGGACGAGGCACGCGGCGCCATGCGCAATCTGGTCCGCACCCTCATCGGATGGATTGCGGCCGTGATTGCCCTGTCTCTCTTTCTGGTCTTCACAGGGGTGGCCCTGATGATCGGACTCGTGCAGCAACAGTTTCACTGGGTTCTGCTGGCCGTGCCGGGCGCGATGCTGCTCATTGCCCTCGTGGCCATGAGCATGGCACGTCGGCCCATCCTGCGCCCTGAAATCGGCGAGATCAAGCAGCAGCTGCTGACCGACCTGCACATGCTGCGTTCGGCAGGAGAATCCCATGAGTGACGCCCTCCTCACCCCGCGCCAGCGCCTCATCCTGTCGCGCTACGCCCTGCAGCGCAACCTCGATCCGGCCCATGCCGCAACGCCCGACGCCGAGATCGCAGCCCTGCTCAAGCTTCAGGAGCTCGAACTGGCTGCCCGCCAGCCAGCCGACCCGCACGCCGCTGCCTCCGATGGTGCAGGTGGCACACGCAGCCGCCGGCCTGCTGCCCAGAATCCGCCCCCCGCGTCCCGCAGCGCACGTCGGGACAATGCAGCCGGAGCTGCAGACACCAGCCATTACGGCAGCGATGAAGCTGCGGATGTCGATGCCTTCCTGTCGTCTTCCGCCTCGGCGTCCCGGGACAGCGCCTCCCCGCCCTTCCACACGGCGTCGAGCGCCGGCTCCCGCCCGAAGCGCCGCAGCAAGGGCCTGCAGTCGCTGTCGATCTGGCTGTCGCTCGGGCAGCGGGTTCTGGGTGCCTGGTGGCGCCGCCATCCCATGCACATGGTGCTCGAAGTGGGTGAGCCTGTGCTCCAGCAATACGCACGCCGCAGACCCTATCAGCTGCTCGCCCTCTCGGCGGCAGCCGGGGCCCTGATCGTGCTGGCACGCCCCTGGCGCTGGAACTCCACCCAGCGCATGGTGCGCAACAGCGTGCGGCGTGAGCTCAGTGGCTGGGATCTGCGCAGCCTCACGCAGCTGGCGCTCGACAGCCTGCTCGCTACCCTGCGGACAGCCCCCCGCAAGGACTGAGCGATCCTGGCCCGCACATGCCTGGCCAGCTTCAGTTCAGCCGCGCCCGGCAATGTTGGCTGTGGCGATCAGCTCGCGGAACATGGCCATCGACATCTCGCCCGAGGTGAGATAGGGATTGAATTCGGGCCGCTCCGAGTATTTGAGGACGATGGACATGTTGAGCCGTGAAATATCCACGCGCCCCATGGTCCAGCCGCTGTAGCTGCGCTCGGTGATCTCCGAATAGTGCAGCAGCTGCACATCCTCGTGGTGCACCTGATCCTGCAGAATGCGTCCGTACAGGTGGTTCACGTCCGTCCGGCTGCCTTCAAGCACCTGCATGAAGATGTTCTTGCTGTAGCACAGCGCCCCGGTGATGCCATGCTCGGCATTGTAGGCACGCGATTGATGCAGGATGTTTTCGAGGTCATGGAGACCGGCCTCGGTGGCACGGCTGACAAAAAGCAGGCTGACGAGCATGATGCGCTCCCGTGAAAAATCGGCTTCGGGAAAGAAACGGCCATGCCTGCGCTTCAGCAGCGCATGGCATGGCAGCGAGGGTCAATCCTTCTGGGGAATGAGGGCCAGGAACTCGCGTCGCAGCGAGGGATCCTTGAGGAACACCCCGCGCATGACCGAATTGATCATGCGACTGTCCATGTCCTTGACCCCCCGCCAGGCCATGCAGTAGTGCGTAGCCTGCATGACGATGGCCAGCCCGTCGGGATGGGTGCGCTCCTGGATCATGTTGGCAAGCTGCACCACGGCTTCTTCCTGAATCTGCGGACGGTTCATGATCCACTCGGCCAGGCGTGCGTACTTGGACAGACCGATCACGTTGGTATGCTCATTGGGCATGACGCCGATCCAGAGCTTGCCAATCACGGGCACCAGGTGGTGGGAGCAGGCACTGCGCACCGTGATGGGGCCGACGATCATCAGCTCGTTGAGGTGTTCCGCATTGGGAAACTCGGTGAGCACGGGCGGCTTCACATAGCGCCCCCCGAACACTTCCCGGAGATACATCTTGGCCACGCGCCGTGCCGTGCGGCTGGTGTTGTGGTCATGCTCGGTGTCGATCACCATGCTGTCGAGTACACCCTGGAGCTTGTGCTCCACCTCATCGAGCAGCAGATCGAGCTCGCCCGGCTCGATGAACTCGGCAATGTTGTCGTTGGCGTGGAAACGGTGGCGTGCAGCCTGGAGGCGTTCCCGAATCTTGACCGATACGGGGGTGCCTTCTTCATGAGGGGGCTTCGTCGTCATGGAATAAGCATCAGCAAAAAAAGAGCATGCGGTCGAGCATACCACCCCACCCTATCTCCCTTCGGCACGCACGCCCATGGATTTTTCCCCGTTCCCTCTGGCCGCCGGGAACGCCTCGGTGGCGACCAGGTCAGGGCAACTCGAATTCGGCAATGAGCGGCAGATGGTCCGACAGACGGGCCCAGGAGTTGAGTCCGGTTCGCCCCATCAGCGTACCAGCCTGGGGCACATACTGCCGCGTGCGTCGCAGACCGCGGGCATAGATATGGTCGAGCTGGGCCATGGGCAGGCGCGAAGGGTAAGTGCGGCAGGTGGCCATGCCCAGTCCGCTCGACAGCCCGAAGGTGGCCATGAGGGGCAGCAGCTTGGCCCCCCAGTCATTGAAATCCCCGGCCACCAGCAGCGGCTCATGTCCGGGAATCTGGCGGTCGATGAAGCGCGCAAGCTGCTGCACCTGACGCACGCGGCTTCCTGCCACCAGCCCCAGATGCACCACGATGACGTGCACCGTGTGTCCGGCATAGTTCAGCGCCGAATACAGCAGGCCCCGCTGCTCGAAGCGGTGATCGGACATGTCTTCGTGCAGGGTGCACAGTACGGGCCATGGGGTCAGCAGCGCGTTGCCATGCTCGCCATGCTTGGTGATGGCGTTGGTCTCATAGACCGCCTGGTAGCCCTCGGGCGCCAGAAAATCGGCCTGCGACTGCCGTGGCCAGTCCACGAAGCGCAGCTCCCCCTTGCGGTTCATCTTGCGCACTTCCTGCAGGCATACCACATCGGCCCCGAGCGCATCGATGGCGCGCTGGAGGTTGTGAATTTCCAGCCGCTTGGCCGGCCCCATGCCCTGCACCCCCTTGTGGATGTTGTAGGTCACCACCCGCAGGGGTTCGGGGGTAGTCAGGGGCAGGGAAGGCGTCTCGTGCGGATGCATGGGGCAGGCCTTGCGCAGGAGCAGGAAGCGGGCAAAAGAGGCCCGGTCAGGCCTTGTCGACCACCAGCGGATTGCGCAGGCGGATGTGCAGTTCGCGCAGCTGCTTCTCGTCGACCGGGCTGGGAGCCTGCGTGAGCAGATCCTGCGCTCGCTGGGTCTTGGGGAAGGCAATCACGTCGCGAATGGACTCGGCCTTGGTCATCAGGGTGATGAGGCGGTCGAGGCCAAAGGCCAGCCCCCCGTGGGGCGGCGCGCCGTACTGCAGGGCATCGAGCAGGAAGCCGAACTTGAGCTGTGCATCCTCGGGCGTGATCTTGAGCGCGCCGAAGACCTTGCTCTGCACCTCGGCACGGTGGATACGGATGGATCCGCCTCCCAGCTCCCAGCCGTTGAGCACCATGTCGTAGGCCTTGGCGATGCACTTGCCGGGATCGGTGTCCATGAAGTCCTCATGGCCATCCTTGGGCGAAGTGAACGGATGGTGCATGGCGTTCCAGCGCCCCTCCCCTTCGTCGTATTCGAACATGGGGAAATCGACCACCCACAGCGGTGCCCAGCGATCCTCGAAGAGGCCGTGGCTCTTGCCGAACTCGCTGTGACCGACCTTCAGGCGCAGGGCCCCGATGGAGTCGTTGACGATCTTGGCCTTGTCGGCACCGAAGAAGATCAGGTCGCCATCCTCGGCACCGGTGCGCTCCAGAATGGTGGCCAGTGCGGCATCGTGCAGATTCTTGACGATGGGCGACTGCAGCCCTTCGCGGCCCTTGGACTTGTCGTTGACCTTGATCCAGGCCAGCCCCTTGGCGCCGTAGATCTTGACGAACTCGGTGTACCCGTCGATCTCGCCGCGGCTCATGTGCCCACCCTGGGGCACGCGCAGGGCCACGACCCGGCCGCCCGGCGTGGTGGCTGGCGTGGAGAAGACCTTGAAGTCCACGTCCTTCATGGCGTCGGTGAGCTCGGTGAACTGGAGCTTCACACGCAGGTCGGGCTTGTCGGAGCCATACAGATACATGGCATCCGCGTACTGCATGACCGGGAACTCGCCCAGATCCACATCCATCGCGTTGCGGAACACGGTGGTGATCATTTCCTGGAACATGGCGCGGATCTCGTCCTCGCCCAGGAAGGAGGTCTCGATATCGATCTGGGTGAATTCGGGCTGACGGTCCGCGCGCAGGTCCTCGTCACGGAAGCACTTGGTGATCTGGTAGTAGCGGTCGAACCCGGCCACCATGAGCAGCTGTTTGAACAGCTGGGGGGACTGCGGAAGCGCGTAGAAGTGCCCGTCGTGCACGCGGCTGGGAACCAGATAATCCCGTGCGCCTTCAGGAGTGCTCTTGGTCAGCATCGGGGTCTCGATGTCGATGAAGCCGTGCGCATCGAGGAACTTGCGCACCTCCATGCTCACCTTGTAGCGCAGCATCAGGTTGCGCTGCATGTAGGGGCGGCGCAGGTCAAGCACCCGGTGGGTCAGGCGTGTGGTCTCGCTGAGGTTGTCGTCATCGAGCTGGAATGGCGGGGTCACCGAGGGATTGAGCACATGCAGCTCGTGGCACAGTACCTCGATCTTGCCGGTGGTCAGGTTCTCGTTGGTGGTTCCTTCGGGACGGGCACGCACCAGCCCCTGAACCTGCACGCAGAACTCGTTGCGCAGATCCTCGGCCTCCTTGAACATTTCGGGACGATCGGGATCGCAGACCACCTGCACATACCCGTCGCGGTCGCGCAGGTCGATGAAGATCACGCCGCCGTGATCGCGCCGGCGGTTGACCCAGCCACACAGGGTGACGGTCTGCCCCAGCTGGGCCTCGGTGACCTGTCCGCAGTAATGAGTACGCATTGCCATTTCGTTGGTCCTTTGTCGCTTGTCTCTTGACAAGTCTGTTGGGTTAATGGGGGGAGCGTGGAGGCGCCGCATGGTTCGCCCCCACTGCACCATGGGATGAAGCTGGCAGCACATGTTCGTGCGGCACCACCACCCCCATGGAAATGATGTACTTGAGCGCCTCGTCGACCGTCATGTCGAGTTCGATGACTTCGTCGCGGCGCATGATGAGAAAGAAACCGGAAGTGGGGTTGGGCGTGGTGGGCACATACACGCTCACATGGCTGTCGACGAGCTGGCGCTCGACTTCACCTGCCGGAGCCCCCGTGAGAAAGGCCACCGTCCAGCACCCTCTGCGGGGATATTGCACCAGGAGCGCCTTGGAAAAGGCCTTGCCGCTCCCGGAGAACAGCGTGTCGGACACCTGCTTGACACTGCTGTAGATCGAGCGCACCACCGGAATCCGCACCAGGATGCGATCCCACTGGCGCAGCCACCACTGCCCCACGATGTTGGCAGCCAGCACGCCGGTCACGAAGATCAGCACCCCGAGAGCCACCACCCCGATACCGGGAATGTGGGAAATCCGCTGGATCAGCCCGCTCAGCGGCGGCACCACCGTGACGACGGCCGCCAGGATGCCGCCGAAGATGCCGTCGAGCACCCCCATGAGCCACATCAGCACCCATACGGTGATGACCAGAGGCAGCCAGACCAGCAGGCCGGCAATGAAGTATTGCTGGAGCCGATTCTTGAACATGAAGACGACCGCCTGTGCTCAGGAGTCGCTGGACGCGGGGCCGGAATGGGAACCGGCACTGCCACTGCCCCCTCCGCGGAAATCGGTCTCGTACCACCCGCTTCCCTTGAGGCGGAAGCCGGCTGCGGTGACCTGTTTCTTGACCGCATCCTTGCCACACACAGGGCAGGTAAGCACGGGCGGATCGCTCATTTTTTGCAGCTTGGTGAAAGCATGGCCACATGCTTCACAGCGATAGGAATAGATAGGCATGAAGAAATCGAAGACTGTCAACACGAAAAGGCCCGTGACCACATTGCACGCGCCGATGCTGAATTATAGGGCGCCGCCAGTGCGCAGAGCGCGTGCACGCCCCACACGACAGCCAGCCACAGTGGGAGATCGCGCCGGCACGAGAGAGAATACACAGCAGGCAAGCCGCCACGGCGGAAAGACTGTCCAAGGGCTGCAATGGGTTCGAAAGGTACGTCACAGGTTCCCGATCACGCGATCTTGCAGGTTCCGGGAAGCAGGTGATGAGGGGAATATCTCATGGCCTTCCTTTGGGGAGGCCATACTCGGGGGCGATGCAGTCCCTTCTGATTTTCAGGCATCGGACCCTTCGAAGACGGGTACATGGCCGTGGACGGGGCGGATCCATTGCGGGAGCAGGGATCCGGCGACCATGCCGAACAGTGAGGCCAGCAGACCGGCAAGCTGTTGCGGGAAGATGCCGTTCCAGCCCGGAACGAACATGAACAGCAGCCATACCGTCACTCCCAGCACCACCGACCAGATGCCGCCCTGTGTGGTGGCGCGCGACCAGTACAGGCCGCAGACCAGCGGCACGAAGGCACCCACCAGCGGAGCCTGATAAGCCCCCGAGACCATCTCGTAGATGGAAGTGCCCTGCATCAGGATCGCATAGGCCAGCACTATGGCTGCAAACACCAGCACGGCCAGGCGCATGGCCAGCAGTGTGCGGCGGTCGTCCATGCGCACGAAGTGGCGCAGGATGTTCTCCACGAATGTGGTAGTGGGGGCAAGCAAGGTGGCAGAGGCACAGGACTTGATGGCCGACAGCAGCGCCCCGAAGAAGATCACCTGCATCACGAAGGGCATCTTCTCCATCACGAGCGTGGGCAGCACCTTCTGGGGATCGTCCTTGATGAGGGCAGCGGTCTCGGTCGGCATGATGATCAGGGCCGTGGCCACGAGGAAAATGGGCACGGCAGCAAAGGCGATGTACATCATGCCGCCGATGACGGGGCCGAAGATGGCTGCCCGCACGGTGCGGGCGGACATGACGCGCTGGAACACGTCCTGCTGCGGGATGGAGCCCAGCATCATGGTGATGGCCGAGGCAAAGAAGACGAGGCCGTCATGCCAGGTGGGCTCGGGCCAGAATCGGAACAGGTCGCGGTGCCGCGCCAGATCAAGAACCGGTGCCGTGCCGCCGGCCATGTCGGCCGCAAAGAACGCCAGCACCAGCAGCCCGACGATCAGGACGATCATCTGGATGAAATCGGTCACGGCAACCGACCACATGCCGCCCAGCAGGGTGTAGGCCAGAATGGAGATGACCCCCATCACCATGCCCCACGGGATGGAGATGGCACCATGGGTGAGCAGATTGAAGACGACGCCCAGCGCGGTGACCTGTGCCGACACCCATCCCAGATAGCTGACCATGATGATGACCGAGCAGAACACCTCGACGAAGCTGCCGTAGCGCGTGCGGTAGTAGTCGCTGATGGTGAGCAGATCCATGCGGTAGAGACGCCCGGCAATGAACAGCCCCACCAGGATCAGGCAGGTACCGGCGCCGAAGGGATCTTCCACGATCCCGCCGAGTCCATCCTTCATGAAGCGCGCCGGGATGCCCAGCACCAGCTCGGAGCCGAACCAGGTGGCGAAGGTGAGCGTGACGATCATCATCAGGGGCAGATGGCGCCCCGCGACCGCGAAATCGGCGGTGTTCTTCACGCGCCGTGCGGCCAGAAGGCCGATGCCGATGGTGACCAGCAGATAGAGAAGGACCAGGACGAGCAGCACGGGCATCTCCGCAGAGAAAGAAGGCCAGGAATCCGTTCAGAAAAAGATGAGCGGCGCAAGAATTGCGCCGCCATTATCGGGGGTGCAGACCGCTGCATCGGGCCTCCACCGCGCACCGCTCTTCGGCAGTGGCCTGACGCAGCCATGGCTGCGGCTTATGCGCCACACCTCACCCACTGCAACAGCGCGCTTTTCGGCAGCCCCCGTGCAGAAGGTGCGCAGCGGGCGTCTCTGGCGCCGTGTCCTCAGCCTCGAAGATGCAGGGCCAGCTGCATGACGACCATGCCCAGAAAGAAGCCGATGGCTCCGTAGAGCACGGACTGCAGCAGCCGATTGGTGCGCCGCTGTTCGGCAAGCAGGCGCACCAGCTCGCGGTCCTGGGCCTTCTGTGTGTGTACCTGCTGGGTCAGGTACTGGTGCAGGAGCCGCGGCATCTCGGGCAGGAGGCGGATGAGATGGGGGGCTTCATCGCGCAGCTCGTTCAGGAGACGCTTGGGGCCCATCTGATCGAGCATCCATTTTTCGAGGAAAGGCTTGGCGGTACTCCAGAGGTCGAGATCGGGGTCGAGATCCCGTCCCAGGCCTTCGACGTTGAGCAGGGTTTTCTGCAGCAGCGTGAGCTGGGGCTGGATCTCGACATGAAAGCGACGCGACATCTGGAACAGGCGCATGAGCACCATGCCGAGAGAGATTTCCTTGAGGGGACGGTCGAAATACGGTTCGCAGACAGCCCGCACCGAAGCTTCCAGCTCCTCTACCCGCGTTTCGGCAGGGACCCAGCCGGATTCGATGTGCAGCTCCGCCACCCGCTTGTAGTCGCGACGGAAGAAAGCGGTGAAGTTCTGGGCCAGGTATTCCTTGTCGAACTCGGTGAGCGTGCCGACGATGCCGAAGTCCAGCGAGATGTAGCGGCCAAAGGTGTCGGGGTCGACACTCACCAGAATGTTGCCGGGATGCATGTCGGCGTGGAAGAAGCCGTCGCGGAACACCTGGGTGAAGAAGATGGTGATGCCGTCGCGCGCCAGTCGGGGAATGTCCACGCCCTGCTCGCGCAGGCGTTCGACCTGACTGATCGGAATGCCGGTCATGCGCTGCATGACCAGAACCTCGGTGGCGCAGTAGTCCCAGTACATCTCGGGAATGAGCACCAGATCGAGCCCTTCCATGTTGCGGCGCAGCTGGGCCGCATTGGCGGCTTCGCGCATGAGGTCGAGCTCGTCATGGAGGTAGCGGTCGAATTCGGCCACCACCTCGCGGGGCTTGAGCCTGCGGCCATCCGCACTGAGACGTTCGACCCAGCCCGCCATCATGCGCATGAGGCTGAGGTCCTTCTCGATGATGGAAAGCATGCCCGGGCGCAGCACCTTGACGGCGACATCGCGCTCGATGCCCTGCCGGTCCCGCATGCGGGCGAAGTGCACCTGGGCGATGGAGGCACTGGCCACAGGCTGGCGGTCGAACTCGGTGAACAGCACATCCACTGGCTTGCGCAGCGCGCGCTCGATGGTGGCCACGGCCACCTCGCTCGGAAATGGGGGCACCCGGTCCTGCAGCAGTGCCAGCTCCTCGGCTACGTCGGGCGGCAGCAGATCCCGTCGCGTGGACAGAACCTGCCCGAACTTGACGAAGATGGGCCCCAGGCGCTCGAGCGCCTCGCGCAGTCTGACCCCACGCGGCTGGCGAAAGCGGCGGCCAAAGGTAACGATGCGCGCAGTGAGCCGAAATCCCCGGTGCGAGGAGGACGTCAGCACCACCTCGTCGAGACCGTACCGGAAGAAGATCCAGACGATGTAGATGCCACGCAGAAACTTCATGGACGCTGGCCTTCGGAACCTTCATTTTCATGCCCTTGGGCATCCGCATGGCCGGGTGCCCGGCCTGCGACCTTGGCCTCCACACGCCCCACGAAAGCCCGCAGGGCCGCCGCGATGGAGCGCGCGCCCTGGGCAAGGGTGTGGGCCGGCACGTCGCCCATGATGCGGGCCAGGTCTTCCTCGACATCCCAGCGCAGATGATCGGCCAGCCAGTTGACTTCGGCCGCCAGCTGCACATCGCCCTCGATGCGCACGGCAGGCTTGCCGCCCTGCATGGCCGTGCGGGCCACGATCCAGGGAGAGGGTTCGTCGATGGTGATGGTGAGATCGGGCGTCTGCGCGGACTCGGCCAGATCGAACATGCCTGCGGGAGTGATCTGCAGACGCAGGGTGAAGGCACGCCACTGCGCCAGCATGACCCGCCCCTTCTGCCGCACGAGACGAGCCTGCGCCTCGGGCTCCTGCATGACCACATGATTGAGCAGCAGCACGAGGCGACGCTGCATTTCATGCACGAGCCAGTCGGGGGGAGCCAGCTTGCTCAGGAGTTGGGAGGCGGTGCCGGACACGCGGCCCAGAAGAGAAAAGGGAGACTGTGTTTCCATAGTCTCCCTATTTTCCCCTATTTCAGGACAGAACCCCGTTTCCGGGGAATGGCATCATTGCAGTGCCTGCACGCCAGCCACCAGCCAGCCGCCACCCTGCCTGGGTTTGCTCATGTTCCAGACTTCGCGGAAGGGATGGGGCGCAGCGGCGGGATCTTCGCGCACCATGCCGGAAAACTCCACGCTGGCAAGGTAATCGGTGGGGGTTTCCTCGATGCCGAGCAGCTTGGCTTCGAGCGTGGGAACTTCGGTGGTGTTGGGGGTCCCGTGGGACTCGCTGTCGCGGTCTGCAAGCTGCTGCTTGATGTCGGCCAGCATCTCGTCGGTCATCATGGCCCGGAGGCTGGTGAGATCGCCACGGTCCCAGGCATGCTGCAGGGTCAGGAAGTTGCGCTTGGCTGCCGACAGGAAGCCTTCCACGTCGAAGCCTTCCGGAACACCCCAGCTCTGGGAGCCAGAGAGTGCAGAGCCGATCATGCTGCCACCAGTGGCAGCAGCTGCAGGTGCTGCCGGCGCAGGTGTGAAGGCAGCACCCTGAGACTCCCAGGAACGGGCCGCCGTGTCATTGCCAGGGGTGCGTGCATCGTATCCCCCTCCTGCCGGAACCGGTGTGGGAGTGCCAAAGGGAGCACGGGCCGACGGAGCAGTGCCACGGCTGCGGAACATTTTCCACAGCATCAGCCCGCCAGCCACGAGCAGGACCATGAGCAGAATGTTGCCGAAACCGGCTCCCAGCCCAAGGCTGTGCGCGAGCCAGGCGAGGCCCAGCCCCGCAGCCAGACCGCCGAGAATGCCCGCCCAGGGCTTGCGCGGTGCAGGTGTGGGAGTGGCAGGATTGGCCGCACC
This sequence comes from Allobrachymonas sp., assembly GCF_041912815.1. Classification (NCBI taxonomy): domain Bacteria; kingdom Pseudomonadati; phylum Pseudomonadota; class Betaproteobacteria; order Burkholderiales; family Comamonadaceae; genus Allobrachymonas; species Allobrachymonas sp. The sequence goes on from NZ_JAYRLV010000001.1 coordinate 317,481, forward strand.
GGGACGGGCGGCGGCATTCTGCTGCATGCCGGCTGCCGTGCCGGTTCCACCGACAGGATTGGCGGCATTGCGCTGGGTCACATGGGTGGACTGGCGACCGAAGGATTTGCCCCCTCCCAGGCGCTTGGCATCGACATGGAAGCTGGTAGCGGCCAGTGCCAGGGCAAGCAGAATGGACAGCACGGGTCGTTTGGACATGGGGTCTCCTGGAGAACAACAAAGAAGGACAGAAACGTCTATGACACTGCCACACTGCCCGAAAGGCGCTTCGGGCAGCACTGCCGCATGACGCGACAGCACGATGCCATATGCAAGACAGATGGAGGCACGCCGCGCGGATTCAATGACGGCAGTCAGGAAAACAGTCTAGTGCAGGTGCAGCAAGGCCTTGCTTAAGGCGAGCTTAAGGCAGTGAAGGCGGGATGAGACCAAAGTGCCGGAAACAGATGCCCCGCATCCCCAGGGCCATGCACCGCATCGGAAGCCGATCGATCACCGATCACCGATCACCGATGATCGTGCAGTGGGCCATGACAGCCCCTGCAACCGCCACAGGACACCAGAATGCCCGGACTGCATGGGCACCCGGGACCAGCATCAGCACTTGATGCCGACGTGCAGGGCCACGACCCCCAGAGTGAGGTTGTGGTAGTCGACGTGGCCGAAACCGGCATCTTTCATCATGCGCTTGAGCTCTTCCTGCCCGGGATGCATGCGGATGGATTCGGCCAGATAGCGGTAGCTCTCGGCATCGCCAGCCACCAGCTGCCCCATGCGCGGCAGGATATTGAAGCTGTACCAGTCGTAGATTTTTTCGAGGGGTTTGGCCACGCGCGAGAACTCCAGCACCAGCAGCTTGCCGCCGGGTCTGAGCACACGGTTCATTTCCTTGAGGGCCAGGTCCTTGTGCGTCATGTTGCGCAGGCCGAAGGCCACGCTCACCAGATCGAAGTGGCCATCTGGAAAGGGCAGCTTCTCTGCATCGCACACGACAGTGGGCAGCACCACACCCTTGTCGAGCAGGCGGTCACGGCCCGCACTGAGCATGGCGAAGTTGATGTCGGTGTGCACCACCTGCCCGGTCTTGCCGACCTTTCTGGAAAAAGCCAGTGCCAGGTCTCCGGTGCCGCCCGCGATGTCGAGGGCGCGGTCGCCTTCCTTGAGGTGGGCCACCATGACGGCATAGGCCTTCCACAGGCGGTGCAGTCCTCCGGACATGAGGTCGTTCATGACATCGTACTTGGGCGCGACCGAGTCGAAGACGGCCCGCACGCGCGATGCCTTTTCCTTTTCGTCTACGGTTTCGAATCCAAAGTGGGTCTGGCTCATGGCTGCAATCCTTGTCACTGTCAAGCGAGCATTCTAGCGGCTGGCCCGCTCAGTGGGCGCCGCAGTGGCCCGATCCACATCCGCCGGAGCGAGCAGGCTGCGCGGGAGCTTCAGGTTCGGGAGCCGGATCGCGCGAAGCGCCTGCCGCAGCCAGACGGGCCTCGTACTCTGTCCACAGGCGGGACTGTTCGGTGCCGAGCCAGTAGAGATAGTCCCAGGAATAGATGCCGCTGTCGTGGCCGTCGCTGAAGGTGGGCTGAATGGCATAGTGCCCCACGGGCGCCAGATCCACGATGTCCACGAGGCGCTTGCCTGTCTGCAGGACCTCCTGCCCTTCGCCGTGTCCCTTGACTTCGGCCGAGGGGGAGTAGACGCGCATGAGCTCGAAGGGCAGGACGAAGGTGACGCCATCGTCGAAACGCACCTCCAGCTGGCGTGAACGCCCATGGAGCGTGATGTCGATGGGCTTGGGGGTGGTGGGTGTCAGTCCGGCCATGATGGGACTCGCAAGAAAAAAACGAAACGGAAGGGAGCAACCGCGCAGTCAGTGCCGGTCATGCAGCGCATGCGCAATGGTGCCGAGGTCGACATATTCGAGCTCGCTGCCCACCGGCACACCACGCGCCAGCCGGGTGACGCGCAGGCCGCGCGCGCGCAGCAGCTCGCCGAGCACATGGGCGGTGGCCTCGCCTTCTGCCGTGAAATTGGTGGCCAGGATCACTTCCTTGACCTCCGGCTCGGTGGCACGTTCGAGCAGCTGGTCGATGCCGATCTCCTGGGGGCCAATGCCGTCGAGCGGGCTGAGCTTGCCCATGAGCACGAAGTAGAGTCCACGATAGGCCAGCGTACGCTCGATGGCGGACTGGTCGGCCGGGGTTTCCACCACGCACAGCTTGCTGCGGTCGCGTGCAGGATCCAGGCAGGTGGCGCACACGTCGTCCTCGGTGAAGGTGTGGCAGAGTCTGCAGTGATGCACGTTGCGGGCAGCAAGGTGCAGTGCCTGCGAGAGCTGCTCGGCCCCTGCCCTGTCATGCTGGAGCAGGTGATAGGCCATGCGCGAGGCCGACTTGGCTCCTACTCCCGGCAGGCGCCGGAGTGCTTCGATGAGCGCCTGCAGGGCATGCGTTTCGGCCACGGTATTGCCCGGTCAGCAGGGATCAGAACGGGAACTTCATGCCGCCGGGCAGGCCCGGCATGCCTGCGGGCATGACCTTGGACATCTTCTCGTTGGAGACTTCCTCGGCCTTGCGCACGGCCGCGTTGAAGGCAGCCGCCACCAGATCCTCCAGCATGTCCTTGTCGTCGGCCAGCAGGGTAGGATCGATCTCGACACGCTTGACGTCGTGCTTGCAGGTCATGGTGACCTTGACGAGTCCGGCGCCGGATTCGGCTGTCACCTCGATGTTGCCCAGCTCTTCCTGGGCCTTCTTGAGGTTGTCCTGCATGGCCTGGGCCTGCTTCATCAGGCCGGCGAGTTGTCCTTTGTTGAACATGGTGTGCTTCCTTGTGGAAATGGATGCGGAAAAGGGGAAATGGAGCGGGCAGCACGCAAGGCGTGGGGTGCCTCGCGGTCAATGTCGGTCGGGGGCCGTACCCTTGGCGGCTGGCGGAGCATCAGGCGCGTAGCCGATGCTGGCCATGTCGGGCTGGGCTCCGAAGTCGCGCATCATAGCCTGTACGAAGGGATGGGCGCGGAAAATGGCTTCTGCCTCCTGCCGTTCACGCCGCCGGGCTTCGGCCAGGCGCAGCGCAGGGGTGTCGACCACGCGTCCCAGCTCGATGCGCACCTGCACGGTGTGCCCCAGCTGGGCCAGGGCCTGCTCGAGACGCTTGCGGCTGGCCTCATGCTGCAGGGTCTCGCTTTCGACGCGGATGCTCCATACGTCAGCCCCGCCGTCCTCTGTGGCCTGCGCCATGAGCTGGGACTGGAGGAGCAGCTCGCGGGCAATGCCGGTCAGCAGTCCGTCCTCAAGTACCTGGCCTGCCACGCTGTGCCAGACGTCGCCCAGTTCGGTGGGCAGCACCCGACGTGCAGCGGGGGCAGATGCCTCCGGTGCGCCCGATGCGGAAGGCGGCGGCGCGCTGCAGACTTCGCGTGTTGCAGCGGGCTGCATGCGGGGAGGCGGCATTTCGACCACGGGCAAGGCCAGACTGGGCTCTGCGGCATCCGACGCCTCCGGCGCAGAAGAACGCGCAGACACGGTACGGGAAGGTGACTGCGCGGCAGAAGGCTGCGCAGAGGGAGCAGCAGACGCTGCGGCAGCAGTGGGGACTGCCTCGTCGGCCTGTGCCTCGGGGGGCAGATCCTCCCAGGGAGGAACGGATACAGGGGCTTGCACTGCGGCGGCCGCCTGCCTGCGCACGGGGGAGGCTACCGGGGAGGCAGGCGCGGCCAGAGATGCAGCCGACACTGCCGACGGCTGCACAGAAACCCGGGGAGCCTCGGGTGCCTTGGGCGAAAGCACAGGCGCATCCACGGGCAGATCGATGGGCTCGGCACCAGCTGTCGGCGGGATCGGTGCCGGCGAAGATGCAGGAACAGATGCAGGAGGACTGGACTCAGGCCGGTTCAGAGTTTTTTTTTCAGCCTGCGGGGCCGCCGTGGGAAGCGCGGCGGAAGGGTGCGTGCCGGCCGGCTGCTTGAAGGCGAGCAGGCGCAGCAGCACCATGACCAGGGCGGCATATTCGTCGGGCGCCAGACCAAGCTCCTGCCGACCGTGCAGGCAGATGCTGTAGAGAAGCTGGGTTTCATCGACAGGCATGTGGCCTGCCAGACGCTGGATCTCGACCTCGTCGGGATTGTCGGGATCGGCCTGTGCACCGGGGGCCATCTGCCAGACCGCCATGCGCTGCAGCACGCGGGCCATGTCTTCTAGGGTATGGGCAGCCGACAGGCCGTGCATGCGCAGGGCATCGATCACCCCGAGCACCTGGGCAGCCTGGCCATCGGCCAGCGCACCGAGAAGCTGGAAGACATAGCTGGAATCCACGCTGCCGAGCATCTGCCGAACGGCATCGAGCTGCAGGCCTTCATGCCCCTGACCGGCGCTGAAGGCGATGGCCTGGTCGGTGAGCGACAGGGCATCCCGCATGGAACCCCGCGCCGCCCGCGCGAGCAGATGCAGGGCGCCTGCATCTGCGGGCACTTGCTCGGCGGCAAGCACCTTCTGGAGGTGGGCCAGCACGGTCTCTGTCGCCATGGGGCGCAGATTGAACTGCAGGCAGCGGCTCAGCACCGTGACGGGCACCTTCTGCGGATCGGTGGTGGCCAGCACGAACTTGAGGTATTCGGGCGGTTCCTCCAGCGTCTTGAGCATGGCGTTGAAGGCGGTGTTGGTGAGCATGTGCACTTCGTCGATCATGAAGACCTTGAAGCGCCCCTGCACCGGCTTGTAGATGGCCTGTTCGAGGAGGCCCTGCACCTCGTCGACGCCGCGGTTGCTGGCGGCATCGAGCTCGATGTAGTCGACGAAGCGGCCGGCATCGATCTCGCGGCAGGACTGGCACACGCCACAGGGAGTGGCGGTGATGCCACCCTGCCCGTCCGGCCCCGTGCAGTTGAGCGACTTGGCCAGAATCCGGGACACCGTGGTCTTGCCCACCCCGCGCGTGCCGGTGAACATGTAGGCATGGTGCAGGCGCTGCGTCGTGAGGGCATTGGTGAGCGCCTGCACGACGTGCTCCTGCCCCACCATTTCGGAGAATGTCTTGGGACGGTATTTGCGGGCGAGCACCAGATAGGACATGCGCGCCATTCTACTAGGCTGGCCGCATGGACCGTGCCCGACCTGCGCACACATGACCGGCAGCGGGCTGCTCGCGCCGCCATCCAGAAGAGAGAAGGATGTGCCGCACGGGGTCTGCGGCGTTACGATCGGAAGCTTTTCATGCCGGATCGGAGCACAGGCCCGCGATCCCCTTCCTTCAGGAATATTCCATGTCCGACATCATCACCTGCATCGAAGACCTGCGCGTGCTCGCGCGCCGGCGCGTTCCCCGCATGTTCTATGACTACGTGGATGCCGGCTCATGGACCGAGGGCACCTACCGCGCCAATGAGGCGGACTTCCGGCCCATTCAGTTCCGCCAGCGCGTGGCCGTCAACATGGAGAACCGCTCCACGGCCACCACCATGCTGGGCCAGAAGGTGGCCATGCCCGTGGCCCTGGCCCCTACCGGACTCACGGGCATGCAGCATGCGGACGGCGAGATCCTGGCCGCACGGGCCGCCATGAAGTTCGGGGTGCCCTACACCCTCTCGACCATGAGCATCTGCTCGATCGAGGATGTGGCAGAGGGCACGAACGGACATCCGTTCTGGTTCCAGCTGTACGTGATGCGGGATCGCGGATTCATGCGCGACCTGATCGACCGCGCACGGGCCGCGAACTGTTCCGCGCTCGTGCTGACGCTCGACCTGCAGGTGCTGGGCCAGCGCCACAAGGACATCAAGAACGGGCTGTCCACCCCGCCCAAACCCACTCTGGCCAACCTTCTCAATCTGGCTACCAAGCCACGCTGGTGCATGGGCATGCTCGGCACGAACCGCCGCACCTTCCGCAACATCGTGGGCCACGCCAGGAACGTGAAGGATGTCTCGTCGCTGTCCGCGTGGACAGCCGAGCAGTTCGATCCCACCCTCAACTGGAAGGACGTGGAAGAAATCCGCAGCTACTGGGGCGGCAAGCTGATTCTCAAGGGCATCCTGGATGTGGAAGACGCCCGGCTGGCAGCGGACAGCGGAGCCGATGCCCTGATCGTGAGCAACCACGGAAGACGCCAGCTCGATGGCGCGCGCAGCTCCATCAGCGCCCTGCCCTCCATCGTCGACGCCGTGGGTGACCGCATCGAGGTGCACATGGACGGGGGCATCCGCAGCGGGCAGGATGTGCTCAAGGCCCGTGCCCTAGGAGCACGGGGGGTCTACATCGGGCGCCCCTTCCTGTATGGGCTCGGCGCCATGGGGGAAGCCGGGGTGACCAAGGCGCTCGACATCATCCACAACGAGCTCGACATCAGCATGGCCTTCTGCGGCCACACGCAACTCGAACAGGTGACCCGGGACATTCTGCTGCCCGGCAGCTACCCGCTGCCCTGAAGCCGTTCCTCTCCGCGTCTGCAGCCCAAGGCGCCGTGTACGGGCGCCAGGTGTGGCGCACCGGACGCCCGCGCGGCACAATAGCGCCACCCAGCCGCGCGGCCTGCGGGTGTGTGCCCGTGCCCCGGCTCTCCATTCCGAACCTCCCTTCTTCCTTCAGGAAAGTCCTCCATCATGGCGTTGTTTCCCTTCTCCGTTTCCCGTCTTCGACTCTCTCTGTCGGCTGGCCTGACTCTGGCCGCTCTGGCTGCACTGGCTTCGGGGTGCACCACCATCAACCTGCCGGCCGCCGACGGCGCTGCATCGGCGGGCACCCCCGTGGTCGATGCGAGCATCCGCAGCGAAGGCAATGGGGAAGCGGGTGCCACCACGAGCCCGGTGGCTCCCGAAGCCCTGGATGCACGGAACGCCGCTCCCCTGAACGGCATGTTCCTGCAGACCGGCGCCTTTTCCAGCCAGGCCAATGCCGATCGTGCCGCCGATGCCCTGCGCAACAAGGTGCCCAGCCTGTCGGCCAAGGTGAGCGTGGCTCCGCATGGCGCACATTTCCGCGTGCTGGTGGGACCGTTTGCCAGCGAACGCGAGCGCCTCGATGCCCGCGCCACCCTGCGCAGCCATGCCTCCATGGAGGCCATCAACGCCGCTCCGTGAGCCCGATCCGCCGGATCCTCGATTCTGCATGCTTCCCCGTGGCGCCCACGGCAGCGGCGCATCCTTGCGGCCGACCGGCAGCATGAGCGACTCCTCCCTGCCGTCCCCGCTCCCCGCAGCCTCCGGGCAACGACGCATTGCCCATCTCGACATGGACGCGTTCTTTGCCTCGGTGGAGCTGCTGCGCTATCCGCAGCTTCGGGGACTGCCGGTCGTCATAGGCGGGCGCGGCACCGACGCCGACCTGGCTCTGCAGGCACGCTACCGGAACCAGCCCGAAGCCATTCCTACAACGGCCTTTGCCCAGCTGCGGGATTACGTGGGCCGGGGCGTGATCACGACAGCCACCTATCCGGCCCGCAGCTTCGGCGTGGGATCGGCCATGGGTCTCATGAAGGCGGCCCGGCTGTGTCCCGATGCCATCCTGCTGCCGGTGAGCTTCGACCGGTACCGCGACTACTCCCGGCGATTCAAGTCGGTCATCACCTCGCTGGCTCCTGTCATGGAAGACCGCGGCATCGACGAGGTCTACATCGACTTCGGTGCTGCACCAGGCGGAACCGAGGACGGCGGACGCGTACTGGCTCAGCGCATCCAGCGCGGCATTCTGGAAGCCACGGGGCTGACCTGCTCCATCGGGGTGGCCCCCAACAAGCTGCTCGCCAAGCTGGCGAGCGAGTTCGACAAGCCCAACGGCATCACCATTCTGCAGCCCGATGACCTGCCGACGCGGGTCTGGCCCCTGCCCTGTCGCAAGCTCAATGGCATCGGGCCCAAGTCCGATGCACGGCTGGCGGCACTGGGCATTGCCACCCTGGGAGACATCGCGGCCCGGCAACGCCAGTGGCTGGTGGAACACTTCGGAACCAGCTACGGCGCATGGCTGCATGAAGCGGCCTGGGGACGCGATTCCCGCCCACTGGTGATGCACAGCGAGCCGGTGTCGGTGAGTCGGGAAACCACCTTTGCCCACGACCTGCATGCCGTGCGCGACAAGGCGGAACTGGGCCGCATCTTCACCGCACTGTGCGAACGGGTGGCCGCCGACCTGAACCGCAAGGGCTACAAGGGCCGCACCATCGGCATCAAGCTGCGCTACCCCGACTTCCGCATCGCCACCCGTGACCAGACCCTGACGCACTACACCGACAGCGCCCAGGAAATCCGCCGCATGGCGGGGCGCTGTCTCAAGCGCGTGGACCTGAGCCGCCCCTTCCGGCTGCTGGGGGTGCGGGTGGGACACCTGCTGCCTGCCCAGGAAGCCGACGCAGCCAACGCCGAGCAAAACGTCTGCCACACGCGCGATCTCTTCGAGGAAGCCTCCCACTGATCCCGCCCTGGCGGACGGAGGGGGCCGCCTGCGGCCGCGCTCAATCCGCTCATCCCTCCACTACTCCAGTGCCTTGAGCATGGTGTCGATCACCTTCTTGGCATCGCCAAAGACCATCATGGTCTTGTCCATGTAGAAGAGCTCGTTGTCCAGCCCTGCGTAGCCAGTGGCCATGGAACGCTTGTTGACGATCACGGTGCGGGCCTTGTAGGCGTCGAGAATGGGCATGCCGTAGATGGAGCTTCCCTTTTGCAGGGCAGCAGGGTTGACCACGTCGTTGGCGCCCAGGATGAGGGCCACGTCGGTCTGCGCGAACTCGCCGTTGATGTCATCCATCTCGAACACTTCGTCGTAAGGCACCTCGGCCTCCGCGAGAAGCACGTTCATGTGCCCCGGCATGCGCCCCGCCACAGGGTGAATGGCGAACTTGACGCTCACGCCCATGGAGGTGAGCTTCTTGGCCAGATCGGCCACCGCAGTCTGGGCGCGCGCCACGGCAAGGCCATAGCCCGGCACGATGATGACACTGCTCGCAGTGGACAGCACGTAGGCCGCATCTTCGGGGCTGCCCGACTTGACACTGCGCTGCGGGGCATCGCCCGCTGCTGCCGACTCGGCGGTGCCGCCGAACCCGCCGAGAATCACCGACACGAAGGAACGGTTCATGGCCTTGCACATGATGTAGCTCAGGATCGCCCCCGAGCTGCCCACCAGCGACCCTGCCACGATGAGCATGGGGTTGTCGAGCGAGAACCCGATGCCCGCCGCTGCCCAGCCCGAATAGCTGTTGAGCATCGACACCACCACCGGCATGTCTGCCCCCCCGATCGGAATGATGAGCAGCACACCCAGCGCAAAGCCGAACAGGGTGACGAGCGTGAAGGCAATCACGCTCTGCGTGACGGCAAACAGCAGCAGGAAGAACAGGGTGGCCACCGCCAGCCCCAGATTCACCCATTGCTGGTTCGGAAACGTGACCGGGGCCCCCTGGAACACACGATACTTGTACTTGCCCGAGAGCTTGCCGAAGGCGATCACCGAACCGGAGAACGTGATGGCTCCGATGAGCGAGCCCAGAGCCAGCTCGATGCGGTTGCCCATGGGAATGAGATCCACCCCCTGCGCCACCCCGAATGCATGCGGCTCGGCCACCGTGGCCGAGGCAATGCACACGGCCGCCAGGCCGATCATGCTGTGCATGAAAGCCACGAGCTCGGGCATCCTGGTCATCTCGACGCGCCGTGCCATCACCGTGCCGACCGAGCCGCCCACCAGCAGGCCGAGCACCACCCAGCCCAGCTGCCAGGGACTGTGCGCCAGCCGCACGATGAGGGCACAGGTGGTCACGATGGCGATGCCCATGCCCACCATGCCGAACAGATTGCCCCGGATGGCCGTGCGCGGATGGCTCAGTCCCTTGAGCGCCTGGATGAAGCAGACGCTCGCCACAAGATACAGGAGGGTTGCAAGATTGAGGCTCATGCGTGGTCCTCCCCGGTGGCTTCGGGCTTTGCGGCGGCTGCGGGACGGTCCTTCTTGCGGAACATCTCCAGCATGCGCCGGGTGACCAGAAAACCGCCGAACACGTTCACGGCAGCCAGCGCCACTGCCACCACCCCCATGAACTTGGGGAAGATGCCGGAAGGCACGGCAGCCGCGATCATGGCACCCACGATCACGATGGCCGAGATGGCATTGGTGACCGCCATGAGCGGAGTGTGCAGGGCTGGCGTCACGTTCCATACCACGTGGTAGCCCACGTAGATGGCAAGCACGAAGATGATCAGATTGGTGATGGTGGGAGAGAGGGTGTCCATGGTCATTTCCTCCGGATCTGGCCGTCCTGGGTCATCAGGCAGGCTGCCACGATGTCGTCTTCGAGATCGATCTTCAGGCCCGCCTGGGCAGGTGTTTCCCCGCTGGCCGGAAGCACCAGCCGCAGGAAGTTGAAGACATTGCGCGCGTAGAGTGCACTGGCATCCGCCGCCACGCGGGCGGGCAGGTTGGTTTCGCCAACGAGGGTGACCCCGTGGGCCTGCACCACGCGACCCGCCTCGGTCAGCACGCAGTTGCCGTCGATGCCAGCAGGCCCCTTGCCTGCGGCCATGTCCACGATGACCGACCCCAGCTTCATGGATGCCACCATGTCCTCGGTCACCAGCGTGGGCGCTGCCCGGCCGGGAATGAGCGCCGTGGTGATCACCACATCGGCCTGGGCCACCCGCCGGGCCACCTCGACCTTCTGGCGATCGAGCCAGCTCTGGGGCATGGGACGGGCGTAGCCTCCTGCGCCTTCGGCAGCCTCGCGCTCCTCGTCGGTCTCGTAGGGCACATCGATGAAGCGCGCTCCCAGCGATTCGACCTGTTCCCGCACGCTGGGGCGCACGTCGCTTGCCTCGATCACGGCCCCCAGGCGCTTGGCTGTGGCAATGGCCTGCAGCCCCGCCACACCCACTCCGAGCACGACCACACGCGCCGCCTTGACGGTACCGGCCGCCGTCATGAGCATGGGAAAGAAGCGCGGATAGTGCTCTGCCGCCACCAGCACGGACTTGTAGCCCGCGATGTTGGCCTGGCTGGAGAGCACGTCCATGTTCTGGGCACGGGTGGTGCGTGGAGCAGCTTCCAGGGCAAAGGCAGTCAGCCCCGCTCCTGCCAGCTGTTCCAGCCCCGCGCGGTCGAAGGGATCGAGCATGCCCACCAGGGCAGCTCCCCTGCGCATGGCGGCAAGCTCCTCGGCTGCTGGGCGCCGCACCTTGAGCACCAGATCGGCCGACAGGGCAGAGGCTGCGTCCACCAGGGCAGCCCCCGCTTCGCGATAGGCGGCATCGGGGATGCCCGCAGCCAAGCCGGCACCGGCCTGCACGCAGACCTCGTGCTCGGCCGCCACATACTTCTTGACCGTCTCAGGGGTGGCGGCCACACGGGTCTCGCCGACCAGGGTTTCCAGAGGAATTCCAATGCGCACGCTTGCTCCTCAGTCTGGGAGGACTTGGCCTCCTGCCCTCCCGTCATGCCAATGGTGCGGCAACTGCCGCCCCACGGCGCACAGCAACCCGCCATCACCCCGGGAGGGAGATGTACATATTTGTAACTCTAGCAGAGATTGTCCCGGTCCCATCGTGCAGCGGCCGCAGCTCCCGGGGAAAATCCCGATACGCCCCACAGCCCTCACCGGCACCGTGCCGGCTGGGTCACTGCCGCGCGGTGCGTGCAAGGGAGGGCATGGCCTGCGGATGGCTGCTGCGCCAGGGGTTGATGTCGAGCCCCCCACGGCGGGTATAGCGCGCATAGACAGACAGCCGAACCGGCTCGCAGCGCCGCCAGATGTCGGTGAAGATGCGCTCCACGCACTGCTCATGGAACTCGTGGTGGTTGCGAAAGCTCACCAGATAGCGCAGCAGTCCCTCGTGGCTGATCTGGGAGCCGCTGTAGGCAATCTGCACGCTGGCCCAGTCCGGCTGGCCTGTCACCAGGCAGTTGCTCTTGAGCAGATGGCTCGTGAGAGTCTCGGTGACCATGCCCTCTTCGGGCCGGGTGACGAGCAGGTGCGGGGCAGGCAGGTAGTCGGTGCACTCGCAGTCCAGGCGGTCGAGACTCAGGCCGGAGAGCTCATGCAGCTCCTGCTGGTCGAACTGCTCGGGAGTGACGAGGCGTACGCCGATGCTGGCGTCCATGGTAGGCGCGCCGCGCCAGACGGCTTCGTTCACATCCGCGAAGATGCGCGTGCGCACTGCTTCGGCATCGACAAAGACGCTGTTGTTGAAACTGTTGAGGTAGAGCTTGAACGACTTGCTCTCGATGATGTGCGGTGTCTCGCAGGGAATGTGCACCTGCAGAATGGCCACCTGCGGCTTGCCGCGCGGATTGAGCCAGCTCAGCTCGTAGCCGGTCCACAGATCGGCCCCGATGAAGGGCATGCGCCCCGTGAGCCCGATCTCGATCCGCTTGGGCTCGCGTGGCAGGGGAAACAGCAGGCCGGGATCATAGGCGTCGGCATAGGCCGAGCGCTTGCCGAGTTCGGACTGTTCGGGGGTGTGACGGATTTCCATGGCTCAATCCTCCAGCCGGCGACGAAACACCAGGCGATCCGGCCCCGACGCCGGCGCGTCATAGGCATAGCCTTCGCGGTCAAAGCTCCGGAGCCCTTCGACCGAGGCGACGCGGTGTTCCACGGCATGGCGCACCATGAGCCCACGCGCCCGCTTGGCGTGGAAGCTGATGATCTTGTAGCGTCCGCCCTTGAAGTCCTCGAACACGCACTCCACCACGCGCGTCTTCAGGGCCTGCAGGTCCACCGAGCGGAAATACTCCTGCGAGGCCAGATTGACCAGCACGCGCCCTGCCTCGGGTTCCTGCGCCAGGCGCTCACGCAGGTAGCGTGCGATGCGATCGCCCCAGAACTGGTAGAGATCACGGCCACGCGGATTGGCAAGGCGCGTGCCCATTTCGAGGCGGTAAGGTTCGAGCAGATCGAGCGGGCGCAGCACGCCGTAGAGGCCGCTCAGGATGCAGAGGTGCTGCTGCAGCCAGTCGAGCTGTGCGCCGTCCAGGCTGCGGGCATCCAGGCCCTCGTACACATCGCCATTGAACGCCAGCACGGCCGGGCGGGCATTGTCGGGGGTCGCCTGTTTGCTCCAGACGGCATAGCGTGCCACATTGAGGGTGGCGAGCTTGTCGCTGATGTGCATGAGCTCGGCGAGCTGTTGCGGGGACTGGTCGCGCAGCACCTGCACCAGTTCTGCCGCCTGATCCATGAACAGGGGCGCGCTGTGGGCGGAAGTGGCAAGAGGTGTCTCGTAATCCAGAGACTTGGCAGGAGATACAACGAAAAGCATGGCAGAAGGCAAATGGGCAGGACGCTCCGCAAGAGGCCTGCCCACCCGGCGCCCGGTGTTCCGGGCATCAAGACTCCCCGGCCATCAGCCGTCGAGCCCCGTCTCGACCTTCACCTGGTCGATCACCTTGCGCAGCAGGTCTGCGGAATGGGCCAATTGTGCCAGCTCGTCGGGCAGCAGGGGGTAGCGCAGCACCCGCTCGATGCCCTGTGCATTGACGACACAGGGCACACTGAGCACCACGTTGTTCAGGCCGTACTCGCCATTGAGCTGGGTGCCCACCGGCAGCACGGAATGCTCGTTGATGGTGATGGCCCGGATGATGCGGAACACGCTTGCGGCGATGCCGTGGTTGGTGTTGAACTTGCGCCGGAAGATCTCGATGCCGGCCTGCTTGACATCCTCCAGCAGGGCCGCCTTGTCGAACGGAGGCATGCCATGGGCCACACAGTAGTCGTCGATCGACAGGCCGGCGATGTTGGCAATGCTCCAGGGAATCGTGGCACTCATGCCATGCTCGCCCATGACCATGCCGAAGACGTTCTTGGGATCGAGCCCCACACGGTCGCCCAGGATCTTCATGAGTCTCGCCGTGTCGATCACGCAGCCCGCACTGATGACGCGATCCGGCGGATAGCCGGTGTTGCTGACGATGAAGTGCGCCAGCACGTCGCACGGGTTGGTCACGATGATGAGGATGGCGTCCGGCGCATAGTGTTCGAGCTCCCGCGCGATCTCCACGCAGATGCCCGAGTTGATCTGCGCGAGCTCCTGGCGGTCCTGCCCCACCTTGATCTGCGCGCCTGCCGTGATGATCACGACATCACTGCCAGCCGCATCGGCATAGTCGCCTGCCACGATGTGCGTGTTCTTCGAGAAGGCCAGCGCACTGGTATGGCTGAAATCGAGTTGTTCGCCTTCGCTGCGGTCACGGTTCTTGTCCACCAGCACCAGCTCGCGGCACTCACCCATGGTAAGGATGTAGCTGCAGACCGCCACACCGACGGCCCCCGCTCCGATCACAGAGATTTTCATTGGTCATGTACTCCATTGCGGGGCCGGATCAGCCAGTCCGTGCACCATGCACGGGTACTGTGCATGCTCCGGCCCCACGCGGGGATGGTAGCAACAAGCATTCCAGTCCGCGGCCGCCGCCGCAAGCCTGCAGGACACTCCCCGGAAACAGACCGTAAGGTTCCGACACACCATACAATATATTTATTAATATAATGATTGCCATGCGCATCGTTTCCTTGCTTTTCTCTTTTCCATCCTCTCTCCCTTTCCTGCGGGCACGCACATGACGCTGCATCTCACCAGCATTCTTCTCGGGCTTGGCATCGGGGCCGTCATGGGACTGACCGGCGCCGGAGGCGGCATTCTGGCCATACCGGCTCTGGTGCTCGGCTCAGGACTGGGCATGGTCAGCGCCAAGCCGGTCGCCCTGGTAGCCGTCTCTCTCGGCAGCGCCCTGAGTGCAGCCGATGGGCTGCGCAGGGGGCTGGTGCGCTACAAGGCAGCCTTCTACATGGTGTTGCTGGGTGCCTTGACCGCGCCTGTGGGGCTGTGGCTGGCGCACCAGGTGTCCCCCGAACTGCTCGCCCTGCTCTTCAGTGCCATCATGCTGTTCGTGGCATGGCGAACATGGCGCAGCACGCTGGCGCGGCATGCTGCCCAGGCCCACACCGTCGATGCCCCCTGCCGCCTCGACCCGGCAACCGGGCGCTTCTGCTGGACGCCCGCCTGCTTTCTCACGCTCGGAAGCATCGGCGCGGTGACGGGGCTGTTCACCGGCATGCTGGGCGTGGGAGGCGGATTCTTCATCGTGCCCATGCTGCAGCGCTATACCAATCTCACCCACCACGGCATCGTGCTGACGTCGCTGGCGGTCATTGCGCTGGTGTCCGGCACCACGGTCCTGCAGGGCACGCTGCATGGCTCGACCTCCATTCCCCCCGAGGGATGGTATTTCATCGCCGCCACGGCCGTGGGCATGCTCGCCAGCCGCATGGTGGCCCACCGCATCCCGCACACCCTGCTCAAGCGCGGCTTTGCTGCCCTGGTGCTGCTGGCCACCGTGCTGCTGCTGATGCGCACCTTTGCCCCCCAGTGGCTGCCCATGGCGGCCTGATCGCCCCCACAAGGAGACAAGCATGGCCCCTCAGGTCGTCGTTACCCCCTTCTTCGACAGCTTTTCAAGCACCTTCAGCTACGTGCTGCATACCGGTCCGGGCAGTGCCTGCGCCATCATCGACCCGGTGCTCGACTATGATCCCAAGGCCGGGCGCACCGGCACCCACAGTGCCCAGCGCATCGTCGACCATGTACGTGGCCTTGAGCTCGATGTGCAGTGGATCATCGAGACACACGCCCATGCCGATCACCTCACCAGCGCGGCATGGCTGCACGAGCAGGTGGGGGGTACCGTGGTCATCGGCCAGCCGATCACCACCGTCCAGCGCACGTTTGCCGGCATCTTTCACCTGCCGGAGCTGGCCTGCGACGGCAGCCAGTTCGGGCGACTGATGTCCGATGGGGACCGCATCGCCCTGGGACCGCTCCAGATCGAGGCCCTGCATGTCCCGGGACACACCCCGGCCGACATGGCCTATCGCGTACACACGCCGACCGGACAGGCCGATCTGGTGTTCGTCGGCGACACGCTCTTCGCGCCCGATGCCGGCACGGCACGCTGCGACTTCCCGGGCGGCAGCGCGCAGGACATGTACCGCTCGGTGCGTCGCCTACTGTCCCTGCCCGCCGATACGCGCATCATGCTCTGTCACAACTATGCCGAGGGAGTGGCAGCCAACCCCGCCGCCTACTGCGAGAACACGGTGGGCGAACACCGCCGATACAACATCCACGTGCATGACGGCATCGCCCTGGAAGCCTTCGTGTCCATGCGCCAGACCCGCGACGCCACGCTGGACATGCCCCAGCTCATCCTGCCGGCCGTGCAGGTCAACATCCGCGCGGGCCACCTTCCGGCCGCTGAATCCAACGGCACCCGCTACCTCAAGATCCCCCTGAACGTGCTGTGACGCCCTGCGGGATTCCCGGCCGCCTCGCCCCGCCTGCACACCCGGGCGCCCACGGCAGACGGCCTGAGGCACGGGGTTCGCGAGGCCGAACAAGACGCCCGGGAGATGCATCCGCTGCTCCCACGTCTTAAAATCGTTCCTTCACGACACAGTTTCCGTGCGGAAGCCAGTCCTGGCACATGCCCCCTGGCGCTCTGGCACGCCCGGGCCATTGCCTGTGATGGCGGGTTCAATGCCCCTGCAGCCCCATCGGCACAGGGGGTGTCCTGCATATGCAGATGACACCCGGCGCCGCCCCCATCCCGAACTGCCGTCCCCTGGAATTCATTGCCCGTCGGCCTGCCTTGGCAGCAGGACGGGTTCGTCGCACGCCTCTCTCCATTCCATCCGATTCATCATGACCGAAGCCCTGCAACAACCTGCGCTGGCCGCACTGACCAAATCCTTCGAACCCGCCGCCATCGAGGCCCAATGGGGCCCCGAATGGGAGCGTCGCGGCTATGGCCATGCAGGTTTCCGCGGCACCGGCCGCCCCGATGCCGATGCCGCTGCCCGCCAAGAGAACTTCGCCATCCAGCTCCCGCCGCCCAATGTCACCGGCACGCTGCACATGGGGCACGCCTTCAACCAGACCATCATGGACAGCCTCACGCGCTACCACCGCATGCGCGGCTTCAACACGGTCTGGATTCCCGGTACCGACCACGCGGGCATCGCCACCCAGATCGTGGTGGAACGCCAGCTCCAGAGCGCGGGCACGAGCCGCCACGACATGGGCCCCACCCCCACGGAAGCCCGCAAGAACTTCATCTCCAAGGTCTGGGAATGGAAAGAGGAAAGCGGCAGCACCATCACCACCCAGATGCGCCGCATGGGCGACAGCGTGGACTGGAGCCGCGAATACTTCACCATGGACGACAAACTCAGCCGGGTGGTCGTCGACACCTTCGTGCGTCTGTACGAACAGGGCCTCATCTACCGCGGCAAGCGCCTCGTGAACTGGGACCCCGTACTCAAGTCGGCCGTGTCCGACCTGGAAGTGGAAAGCGATGAGGAAGACGGGTTCCTGTGGCACATCGCCTACCCGCTTTCCGATGGCAGCGGCAGCCTCACCGTCGCCACCACACGCCCCGAAACCATGCTGGGTGACGTGGCCGTCATGGTCCACCCCGAGGACGAACGCTACAGCGCCCTCATCGGCAAGACCGTGCGCCTGCCGCTCGTGGGACGCGACATCCCCGTCATCGCCGACGCCTATGTCGACCGCACCTTCGGCACCGGCGTGGTCAAGGTCACCCCGGCCCATGACACCAACGACTATGCCGTGGGCCAGCGCCACCAGCTGCCCATGATCAGCATCCTCGCACTCGATGCCACCGTCAACGACAACGCCCCCGAGGCCTATCGCGGCATGGACCGCTACGTGGCACGCAAGGCGGTGCTGCGCGATCTGGAAGCCCTGGGCGTGCTCGTGCAGACCCAGAAGCACAAGCTCATGGTGCCGCGCTGCGCCCGCACCGGTGCCGTGGTCGAGCCCATGCTCACCGACCAGTGGTTCGTGGCCATGAACACGGTCGGCAAGGGAGACGCCACCGGCAAGAGCATCGCCCAGAAGGCCATCGATGCCGTGCAGGGCGGCGCCGTCCGCTTCGTGCCCGAAAACTGGATCAACACCTACAACCAGTGGATGAACAACATCCAGGACTGGTGCATCAGCCGCCAGCTCTGGTGGGGGCACCAGATTCCCGCCTGGTACGACGAGGAAGGCCAGGTCTACGTCGCCCGCACCGAGGCCGATGCGCAGGCACAGGCTCCCGGCCGCACCCTCACGCGTGACCCCGACGTGCTCGACACCTGGTACTCCTCCGCCCTGGTGCCCTTCAGCAGCCTGGGCTGGCCCGACGCACTGTCCCAGCAAGACCCCCTCAAGGACTACGACCTCTACCTGCCCAGCACGGTGCTCGTCACCGGCTACGACATCATCTTCTTCTGGGTCGCCCGGATGATCATGATGACCACCCACTTCACCGGCCGCGTCCCCTTCCGGCATGTCTACATCCATGGCCTCGTGCGCGACGCACAGGGCAAGAAGATGAGCAAGTCCGAAGGCAACGTGCTCGACCCGGTCGACCTCATCGACGGCATCGAACTCGCCCCCCTGCTCGACAAGCGCACCCGCGGCCTGCGCAAGCCCGAAACCGCTCCCCAGGTCCGCAAGGCCACCGAAAAGGAATTCCCCGAGGGCATTCCCGCCTACGGTGCCGACGCCCTGCGCTTTACCTTTGCCGCACTGGCCAGCCTCGGCCGCAGCATCAACTTCGACAGCAAGCGCTGCGAGGGCTACCGCAACTTCTGCAACAAGCTCTGGAACGCCACCCGCTTCGTCCTCATGAACTGCGAAGGCCACGACTGCGGCCTCGTGCACCCGAGCGGAGCCGAAAAAGTCTGCGACCGGACCTTCAAGACCTTCACCCCTGCCGACCGCTGGATCGTCAGCCGCCTCCAGCGCGTGGAAGCCGAAGTCGCCCGTGGCTTTGCCGAATACCGTCTCGACAACGTGGCCAACGCCCTCTATGACTTCATCTGGAACGAGTTCTGCGACTGGTACCTGGAAATCGCCAAGGTCCAGATCCAGACCGGTGACGAAGCCTGCCAACGCGGCACCCGCCATACCCTGATCCGCACGCTGGAAACCCTGCTGCGCCTCGCCCACCCCGTCATTCCCTTCATCACCGAGGAACTCTGGCAGAAGGTGGCCCCCCTCGCCGGCCGGACGGGAGATTCCGTGAGCGTGGCGGCCTACCCCGTCAGCAACCCCGAGAAAATCGACGAATCCGCCGAGGCCCACGTCACCCAGCTCAAGCACATGGTCGACGCCTGCCGCAACCTGCGCGGTGAGATGGGCGTCTCTCCCGCCCAGCGTCTGCCGCTCTATGCCCTGGCTGCCGGCCCCGACAGCGCAGCCTTCCTCGCGCAGACGGCCCCGGTGCTCAAGGCCCTGGCCAAGCTGGGCGAAGTCCGCGTCTTCGACGATGAAGCCACCTGGCAGACCGCAGCCCAGGCCGCTCCCGTAGCCGTCGTGGGCGAAGTCCGCCTCGCCCTCTTCATGGAAATCGACCGCGATGCCGAACGCGCCCGCCTGGGCAAGGAAGCCACCCGCCTCGAAACCGAAATCGCCAAGGCCAACGGCAAGCTCTCCAACCAGAACTTCGTCGCCAAGGCCCCGGCCGCCGTCATCGAACAGGAACGTCAACGCGTCGCCGACTTCGGCGCCACCCTCACCAAGATCCGCGAGCAATTGGCCCGTCTGGGTTGACGCCACCGCCCTGCACGGCGTAGCCTGAGAGATACTGTCCGTTTCCTGACAGGAAGACGGACCCTTTCTCGACGGTTGCGCCGTTTTTTTTCATTTTTTGCATCTTCCGAACCGCTCACATGGACACCATGGCCTCCCCCTCCACCTCCTCCGCGCTCGCCCCCCTCACCGTAGACGACTACCTCAGGAAGATCCTCAACGCCCGCGTCTACGACGTGGCCCACGAGACCCCCCTCGACCACGCCCGGAACCTGAGCCGCCGCCTGGGCAACACCGTGCTGCTCAAGCGCGAGGACCAGCAGCCCGTCTTCAGCTTCAAGCTGCGCGGCGCCTACAACAAGATGGCCCAGCTCTCGCCCGAACAGCTCAAGAAGGGGGTCATCTGCGCCTCCGCCGGCAACCATGCCCAGGGCGTTGCACTGGGTGCGCGCAAGCTCGGCACCCGCGCCGTCATCGTCATGCCGACCACCACCCCGCAGCTCAAGATCGATGCCGTCAAGGCGCTGGGCGGCGAAGTCGTGCTCGCCGGCGAAAGCTACAGCGATGCCTATGACCAGTCCGTCAAGCTGCAGCAGGAAGAAGGCCTCACCTTCATCCACCCCTTTGATGACCCCGACGTCATCGCCGGGCAGGGCACCATCGCCATGGAAATGCTCCAGCAGCTCCAGGGACTGCCCCACCGCAACCTCGACGCCGTGTTCGTCGCCATCGGCGGTGGCGGCCTGGCGGCCGGCATCGCCAGCTACATCAAGGCCGTGCGCCCCGGCATCAAGGTCATCGGCGTGCAGATGAACGACTCCGACGCCATGCTCCAGTCCGTGCAGGCAGCCCACCGCGTCACCCTGCATGATGTCGGCCTTTTCTCTGACGGTACCGCCGTCAAGCTCGTGGGTGAAGAAACCTTCCGGCTCTGCCGCGAGCTTCTTGACGACTACGTCGTCGTCAACACCGATGCCGTCTGTGCCGCACTCAAGGACATCTTCGTCGACACGCGCAGCATCGTCGAACCGGCCGGCGCCATGGGTGTGGCCGCCATCAAGCAGTATGTGGCCACCCACAAGTGCAAGGGCCAGACTTTTGCCGCCGTTCTCTGCGGCGCCAACATGAACTTCGACCGCCTGCGCTTCGTGGCCGAACGCGCCGAAATGGGCGAGGAACACGAAGGCCTGTTTGCCGTCACCATCCCCGAGGAGCGCGGCAGCTTCCGCCGGCTGTGCGAGCTCATCGCCAACATGGGCGGCGCCCCGCGCAACGTCACCGAATTCAACTACCGCATGCGCAGCAGCGAAAAGGCCCACGTCTTCGTCGGTCTGAGCACCCACGGTCATGGCGAAAGCGAAAAGATTGCCCAGAAATTCATCAAGCAAGGCTTCAGCACGCTCGACCTCACACACGACGAGCTCGCCAAGAGCCACATCCGCTACATGATCGGCGGCCTCAGCGACGTGGCCACCGACGAGCGGCTGCTGCGCTTCTTCTTCCCGGAACGTCCCGGGGCCCTAATGAAGTTCCTGCATCTGATGAATCCCGACTGGAACATCAGTCTTTTCCATTACCGCAATCAGGGTGCTGACTCCAGCCAGGTACTCGTCGGGATCCAGGTTCCCGCCCGTGATGCTGCCGATTTCCAGGCTTTTCTCGACACGCTCGACTATCCCTACGTCGAGGAAACCGACAGCCCGGTCTACCGCATGTTCCTGTAAGGCTTACACTGCGGCGTCATCGCCACATAGATGAGAACTTTAGGAGTCTTCAGCACAAACATACGATCCTAGGTATTCAAAACATCCTTCTGTCGCTAGAATGTATACATCGGTAATCGGTGAAACGTATTTTTTCGTTCTCTCGTATGCATCGATGTTCTCACATACCCCCATTGGAGCAGCGACAGATGGTTCTCGACAAAGTCCTCCTCGTGACGGCATGCGCCGCATTGGTCAGCGGATGCACCGGCATTTCCTACGGAGACCGCCACCTTCCCCCGGTGGACCAGGCCGCCATGAATGCCGACAGTGCCCGCATCCAGCAGTCCGAACGCACCGAGCGTGCCGAACTGCGCAAGGAGCGACGTGAAGAGATGATGGACGCGGCCGACGCCATCCATCGCGCCCGCGGAGATGTGGCGCCCGTCTATGTGGCGCCTGTGTACCTGATTCGTTAATTGACTGGAGACTCCTTCTCATGAAAAAACTCATCCCGATCTCCGCAGTGCTGCTGTCCACGGTGCTGACGGGCTGTGCCACCGGCGGTTCGGTGGGCGACTACGCCATGGGCGACGATTCCGCCGCCATCAAGCAGGGGCGCAACAAGGAATCCGCGCAGCTCTCCGTCGCCGAGCTCCGCCAGCACCGTCGCCAGCGCCAGAATACTTCCGAGGAGCTGGCCCTCGAAGCCCAGAAGCGCCAGGCCAAGCGTGATGAGATCAACGGCACTCTGGCCACGGTCAACAACGGCCTGATGACCACCAACGGCGTGATCGGTACCGTTCGCAACCTGCGCTGGGGCTTCTGATCCGCACTTTCCACCGCAGAGCCCAGGGGCTGCCTTCATCGGCAGCCCTTTTTTTGTTTTAGGATTCCGGAGGTGAGGGGGTTTCCTCCTCCCCAAGGAAAGGCAGTTCTCCCGCCCTTCATCACGGATGTCCTCCCATGAACCTTCTGGCACGCCAACTGGTGCTGGCCCTGCAGTTTTTCACCCGCATTCCACTTCCAGGCGCACTGGTCACATGGGCGGGGTATACCCCGGCACTCATGCAGGCATCGCTGTGCCATTTCCCGGCCATCGGCTGGATCACGGGGGCGCTCTCCGCAGGCTGTTTCCTGCTCACCCTGCATCTGTGGGGGGCCCCGGTCCTGACCATGGCCGCTCCCTCGCTGCTCATGCTGCTGGCATCGCTTGCAGCCGTTCTGTGCAGCATCTTCGTCACAGGTGCCCTGCACGAGGACGGGCTGGCCGATGTGGCCGATGCGCTCGGCGGTGCAGCCAGCCCCGCCCGTGCGCTTGCCATCATGAAGGATTCGCGCGTGGGAAGCTACGGTGTGCTGGCTCTCATCGCCAGCCTGGCGCTGCGCGTGCTCCTGCTGGCGTGCATGGGCATCGTGCAGCCCTTTCTTGCCGTCTGCGTGATCGTCGGCTCCCACGTCATCTCGCGCTTCTTTCCCCTGCTGCTCATCCGCCTGCTGCCCTATGCCCGCACGGATGACTGCTCCAAGACCGTGCAGGCCATGGGCGAGATGCATGCGGTCTCCCTGTGGTCGGCTGCGCTGTGGTGCCTGCCGCTGGCCCTGTGCTACTGGCTGCCCCAGGGCGCGTGGCTGGTGGCCATCCTGGGCGTGGCCACGCTGGCGTCCGCAGTGGCTGCATGGGCCATGTACGGATGGTTCCGCAAGCGGCTCGGCGGCTACACCGGGGATTGTCTCGGGGCCACCCAGCAGGTCTGCGACATGGTTTTCCTGGCCGCCGCACTCACGGCCATGCTCCGGGCCATGGGCCAGCTCTGAGCCCTGCCTGATCAACATGTCCATGCACCAGCAGACTGGGCCTTTACCCCTTTCAAGCCCATTGTGGCTGCTGCGCCATGCACGCCCCTGCATTGCACCGGGAATCTGCTACGGCCAGCACAATGTCGAAGCCGATCCCAGCCACACCGAGGAAGCCGCCCTTGCCATGGTGCAGGCCGTGCTGGATCATCGCAGCGCCCAGCCGGATGTCTGGCACGCACCGCTCCGGCTGATGGCATCTCCGCTCGGCCGCTGTCGACAGCTTCAGGAGGCACTGGCGACACGACTACAACCGCTGGGCATCCCTGTGACCTGCTCCTGCGATGCACGTCTCGCGGAAATCCATTTCGGCACCTGGGAAAACCGCCCCTGGTCCGACATCACACCGCAAGAATGGGCGCTCTGGATGGCCTCCTTCATGGATTTTCGCCTCGGAGGCAAGGGCGAAACCGTTCGCGAGCTGATCTCCCGCGTCTCCGAGCTGGCCATGGCACACCAGCGCTGCCGGATACCCACCATCTGGATCACCCATGCAGGCGTCATGCGTGCCACAGCCCTGTTGTGGCAGACCGGATTCGATCCGCTCCGCGACACGCTCACCGCAGCACAATGGGCAGGCCTGGAGGCCGCCTCTCCTGGAGGCTACCGGCTCATGGCTCCCAGTGTTCCGCCGAATCCCCTCATGAACGCCAGGGAGTAGAGCGGAACCTGTCCGCCTGCGGCGACCAGTGTGTGCGTGCCGTCACTGCCCGTTGAAGGCGTCCCCTCCCGCCTGCGCTCCATTGCCGGTAGTACCCGCCCCGGCTCTGCGCGTCTTGGCCGGATTGGCTGCCTGGGCAGGCGCAGTGAGATCTGCTGCCGAATCCACGGGCACCGCATCCGCTGGCGCTGTCTTGGAAAGCGAGGCGTCCGGCTGACGTCCCGTACCGCTGTCTGCTCGGGGAGCAACGGGTGACACATCATGGCCCAGCTGGACTCCCCCCGGCGCCATGATCTCGCCCGGATGGCCACTGTGCCCGCCACCACCTCCGGCCACGGCACCGCTGCCGGCCAGCTGGGTCGGCTGCACGGGAGAGCCCTGGAGGGCAGGTTTGCGGGTGAGCAGCTGTGTCTGCTCCTGAATGTCCAGATTGCTGACCGAAGCGGCCGAGGCATCCCCCGCCGCTTCCATGTCCGACGCAGGCTGCGTGGACTTCATCCGCCAGCCGAAGTAGATGCCGCCGATCAGAGCGACGGCCGCCAGCCCTGCCACCAGAGGGACAGTCCATTTCTTGAGCAGTTTTTCCACGTTCAGGCTGTTGGGCATAGAGGGTGAATTCCAGAAAATGCATGCAGGGCCGCCACTTCGCCCACCGGTCCGGGAATTTTCCCGAAGGCTCGGCATCTCGCGCGGAATCCTGTTCCGGATTCCCCTGCGCAACAGGGCTGCCCCTCCAGTCGCGGCACGGCTGGAAAATCAACCTTCTGGGAGCCTCCAGAAGGCAGCATTCCCACGCCTCCTGCGCGACACTGCCTGCGATTATGCGGCGTTTAGGGCCCGCATGTGAGTCTCAGCCTCGCCATCCGTCCGGTTTTCTGCCCCGCGTCCTTTCCTGTCACCGTTGCATCAGCCCGTGAACGATTGGGCTATCATCGTCCCGATTCACCTCACCACTCCTGTCGCATGCCCGCATCCCTGGACGGCAAGCTTGTCGTCGCCATTTCCTCGCGTGCCCTGTTCGATTTCGAGGCCGAAAACCGACTGTTCGAAGCCGGTGACACCCGCGCCTACATGCATGCCCAGCTCGCGCACATCGATGATCCTGCAGCCCCCGGAGTCGCATTCTCCCTGGTGCGCAAGCTGCTCGGTTTCAACACCTCCGACCACCAGCGAGTCGAGGTCGTCCTGCTCTCGCGCAACGATCCTGTCAGCGGCATGAGAGTCTTCCGCTCCGCCACTGCGCACGGACTCCACTCCATCCAGCGAGGCGTATTCACGCAGGGGGACGATCCCTTCCGCTATCTGCGTCCGCTGGGCGCCCATCTCTTTCTCTCGGCCAATGATGCCGACGTGCGGGAAGCGCTGGCCCTGGGATTTCCTGCCGCCCGCGTCGCCACCTCGGCGCCACAGGCCAGCGACCAGCATCCCGATACGGTCCGGATCGCCTTCGACGGTGATGCCGTGCTGTTCGGCGATGAGGCCGAACGCATCTATCAGCAAAATGGGCTGCCCGCCTTCCAGGCCCACGAGGTCGCCCATGCATCCAGCCCCCTCCCGCCCGGCCCCTTCAAGCCGTTTCTGGAAGCGCTGCACAGTCTGCAGACTGCCTCCGAACAGGGCGACACACCGATGCGTCTGCGCACCGCTCTGGTCACGGCACGCAGCGCTCCCGCACACGAACGCGCCATCCGCACCCTGATGAACTGGCACATCTCCATCGACGAGGCCATGTTCCTCGGCGGACTGGCCAAGGGGCCCTTCCTGCGCGAATTCGAACCGGATTTCTTCTTCGACGACCAGACCGGCCACGTCCGCAACGCGTCCGAGCATGTCCCTTCGGGCCTGGTCACGTTCGGCGTCAGCCACGAACATCTTTCCTGATCTCTCCGCATGAACCTCCATTCCCATCTCACATCCCGCCGCGCCCTGGTGCTGTTCTCCGGAGGGCAGGATTCCACCACCTGCCTGGCCTGGGCCCTGCAGCGCCATGCCCACGTGGAAACCGTAGGATTCGACTACGGCCAGCGGCACCGTGTCGAACTCGATGCCCGGCTCCACGTCCTCGATGCCCTGCGCGCACAGTTTCCTTCCTGGTCAGGCCGACTGGGGGAGGATCACATGCTCGACGTGAACATCCTCGGCCAGATCAGTGACACTTCGCTCACTCGCGACATGGCATTTGCCATGGAAGCCAACGGGCTGCCGAATACTTTCGTGCCTGGACGCAATCTCGTGTTTCTCACCCTGGCCGCCGCTCTGGCCTACCGTCGAGGCATCGACGTGCTGATCACAGGCGTGTGTGAAACGGATTTTTCGGGATACCCGGACTGCCGGGACGACACCATCAAGGCCATGCAGATCGCCCTGTCACTGGGCATGGATCGCCGCCTGCTCATCGACACCCCGCTGATGTGGATCGACAAGGCAGAAACCTGGGAACTCGCACATCGCCTCGGCGACGCCAGCGGCATCCCCGAGGGGGGCTCCCGGCTGGTCGACCTCATCATCGAACACTCGCATACCTGCTACATGGGTGACCGCTCCCATCGTCACGCCTGGGGATACGGCTGCGGCAGCTGTCCTGCCTGCCAGCTGCGCGCCCGGGGCTACGAAGCCTATCTCGCAGCCCAGCAGTCCCACTGACACACAAGTTCCTCGTGAAGCCGCCATGCTGCAGCGCCCTTGGAGAGCCCCGCAGGAGCACCAGGCACGGCCCGCGCATGACGGTGAAAACCTGACTCATTGCACGCTCACAGCCGATGCCTCGAGCGTGTGAGCACGCCTCCAGTCACGACCAGCACCAGCGACAACGCTGCCAGCAGCAAGGCCAGCCATGCCCTGCTGGCCAGGGCAAATCGCCACCCCACCAGCGGCGCAAGCGGTGCCTCCAGCGCGCCGGTGAGCAGCATGCCCACATGGAGCGCAGCGGTATATATGCCAGTCACCGCGCTCATGCAATGCCGAAAATCGCGCGCAATGACCATCAGACTCGCAATGTGGCCGATTCCCAGACAGGCACCAATGAGCAGAGTCCCTGCGAACATCCCGAACAGCCCCGAGCAACGGCTCAAACCATCCCACGGCACCGATTGCCAGATCGATCCCCGTGGCATGCCCGCACACAGAAACCACCTATCCGGAGCCTCAGCCCCGCCAAGACGGCCAAAACCCGCGCACAGATCATCGAGGCGGCATTGGCCGAATTCATGCAGCAGGGTCATGCAGCGGCCACCCCATGGGCCATATTGCCCAACGCGCGGGCTTGGCCAAAGGGACGCTCTACACCTGTTTCGAAAACAAGGAAGCGCTGTTTCTCGGCCTGATCGAGCAGGTGGTCAAGGGCCCGCTCAGCGAAGTCGAGAAGCAGCCGATTCGCGAGAAAGAACTCGTGGTCGACCATTTCCGGCGCACCCTGCTGCCTGCCATGCGCACCATGGAAATGACGTGGACGCGCTTCGGTGGCCCATCTGATTCTGGCGGAAGGGGTCAAGTTTCCCTTCCTGATCGAAGCCTATCGAAGGGAAGTCCATGCCCCCTTCCTGGCGCACATCCGTCACCATGCGCAAAGGGTCTTCCAGCGCGGCGAAGTCGGTGATGACACCCTGGCACAGCATCCCCATCTGCTCGCTGGACCGCTGTGGATCGGCATGATCCACCATGGCATCCTTGACCCCGAGCATCCGATCGATGGCGGCACGCTGTGCGAATCGCAGCTGCGCATGCTGTTCCGTCCACCATGCGAGTCTTCGTCCGTCACCGTAAGTTCCGTGCATTCCTGAGGGGCGGCGGTGAGCCCTTTCTCCGGCACAAAGAAAAGGCAGAAGCTCCAGCACGCTTGGACGTTTGATTCCTGTACAGGATTCGGCCGGATGCGCATGTCATGCGCCACAGGCTCACGGCGCGTCTTCAGTGCCCATCCCCATCGGCACCAAGATAGAGCCCTGGGGAGGGCTGCATCACATGTTGCATGCCACAACATGCATGTGCTTTGAAAAGCCACCGTTAAAACGAAAAAAAGGGCCGAAGCCCTTTTTTCAACAATGTGCAGATTGTGTACTGCAGTCTGCACATTCACATATGGAGCGGGAAACGAGACTCGAACTCGCGACCTCAACCTTGGCAAGGTTGCGCTCTACCAACTGAGCTATTCCCGCGTTGTGCTGAAGCATGAAGTATAGCGCAGTTTCAGCACGCTCGTCAAAAGATCTGCATTTTTTGCAGAACAGCGCCGTTTAGCCCGCTGTCTGGGTCGCGCCTGCCTGGGCTGCATCCTGGTGCACCACCAGCACCGACATGGGCGCATGCGACACCACACGCTGTGCCACGCTGCCAAGCATGAGCTTCTCGACGCCATGACGGCCATGAGACCCCATCACGATCAGATCGGCACCCAGCTTCTGGGCCTGGTCGATGATGCCCTTCCACACCGCATAGGCATCTACCGTCATGACATCCACGGCCAGCCCCTTGGCGGCGAACATGGCTTTCACCTGATCGAGCACTTCGGTTGCTTCCTTGGTGATGGCGCTCATGTACTGTGCCTGCCCAAAGGCGAAATCCGGGCCGGCGCTGGCAAAGGGATAGGGATCGAGCACATACACTGCAGTGACCTTGGAGCCCAGCGCCTTGGCCAGATCGGAAGTCTTTTCCACGGCAAGCGTGGAGGTACGTGAACCGTCAACCGGCAGAAGGATATGTTTGAACATGATTCGTCTTCCTCAAAAGAATGGTGAATGGTGCCGGTCATCCCTGGAGGCTGCTACCCGTCCGCCTCCCTGCGACGCTCCGTCTTCATCAGCTCAATGAAGGCCGGATGTCAACCCTGCCCCGAAGCTGCTGCGGGTCTGGATGACCACGCCCGCCACTCCGAGGGACACCGAATGCAATGCAGGGAAAGTGTACTCTGCGCCATGCGGATTGATAAGCCACGCAGACAGTGCCTGATTCAGGTCAAGGTATGCAGCGCATGTGGCTATACACTGCATGCGCCTGTGCGCCGACACGCGCACAGGGATCATCGAGTCATCAAGGCAGAGGCAATCATGAGCAAACTGGAGTGGAATGAGGATTTCGTGCTCGGCGTGGACGCCATGGATCAGACCCATGTCGAATTTGTCGACCTGCTTGCACGCGTCGAGGCTGCCGACGATGCCCACCTGCTGGAGGAATGGCAGCACCTCATCGATCACACGGATGTGCATTTCGACAACGAAAACCGGTGGATGCTGGCCACCCGGTTTGCTGCCAGCAACTGCCACACCACCCACCATGGCGCTGTGCTGGGCGTGATGCGCGAAGGCCTCGAATATGGCCGCAAGGGCCATCTCAAGGTGGTACGACAGATGGCAACCGAACTGGCAAACTGGTTTCCCCAGCATGCAGACACCATGGATGCAGCCCTGGCCCTGCATCTGCGGCGGGTGGGCTACGACCCTGTCACGGGTGCCATGACACATCCCGAAATGCTTCCCCACGACGTGATCCACGGCTGTGGCGGAGACACCTGCTCCGAAGACTCCCAGGATCAGGCCACCCAGCCCCCTGTCACTGCCTGAGCACGCATCCGGAGCCAGGAAAACATTCTTTCGCGGAGTTTCTTCTCTATTCCTCTGGCACGAGAAGGGTATGATCCGCGCCATGGATACTTCCTGGGAATGGTTGCCGGTTCTGCTCGCCCTTGGCATCGCACTGTCGATGCAGCCGTGGCGTCTGCTGCGTGATACAGAGCTGCTGAACCCCTTTCTAGGGAGCCTGGTCATTACCCCATGGCTGTGGGCACTCCCCCGGCTGCACACCATGCCGCTTCAGCTGCAGCTGACCGGCTCGTGCATGGTGCTTCTCATGCTTGGCTGGCCCTTGGCAGTGCCTGCCTTCTGCCTGATCGCCGTGCTTTCGGCATGGATAGGTCATGCCCCACCCCAGCTGATCATGGAAAACGCTTTCTGGCTGGGCATCCTCCCTGCCACCTTGGCCATGCTGCTGGGGGCCCTCATCCGCAGATTCATCGGCACGCACCTGTTCGTGTACATCCTCGGTCGCGGCTTCTTTGGCACAGTAGCCTGCGTGTTCGCTTCCAGCGTGCTGCATGAATGGGCCGGCATGTCCTTGCCCCACGTCGATCCAAGTCTCACCACCATTGCCCACTGGCTCATTGCCTGGGGGGATGGTTTCATGACAGGCATGCTGACCGCCATTTTTGTGGCCTTCCGCCCGGAATGGCTGGCCACCTGGTCGGATGGGCTGTATTTTCATCATCCCCATGATCCCCCTTCCGCATGAATCCGGCTGCATCACGGATGTGCGGGGCGTGATCGCCGGACATCACACCCGCTCCGATCGGCCCACCGGCTGCAGCGTCGTGATGGTTCCGCAAGGAGCGGTGGCCGCAGTGGACGTGCGCGGCGCTGCACCAGGCACGCGCGAAACCGATCTGCTCAGATCCGGCAATCTCGTACAACGCATCCACGCCGTAGTGCTGAGCGGTGGCAGTGCATGGGGACTGGACACCGCCACGGGAGTCATGGCCTGGATGGAAGAGCACGGGCTGGGCATGGAAACCGGCTTCGGCCACCTGCCCCTGGTGTCGGCTGCCGTGCTGTTCGACCTTCCGACAGGGAATGCCCGTATCCGCCCCACCGCGCAGGATGGCCATGCCGCCTGCACTGCGGCATCCCAGAAGCCCCTTGCACAGGGCAATGTCGGTGCGGGAGCCGGTGCCACAGTGGGCAAGCTTTTCGGAAACGACTGTGCCATGAAAGGGGGCATAGGCTCCGCCAGCCTCACCTTGCACGGCATCACGGTCGGGGCACTCGTGGCCTGCAACGCCGTCGGCGATGTGCGTGATGCTGCAAATGGCCATCTCCTGGCCGGCAGCCGCAAAACGCCGGACAGCCTTGAACTGCGAGATTCGATGGCCAGTCTGGTGCAGGGCCAGTCACCGGCCACAGTGCTGCCTGGCACCAACACCACCATCGGCGTCATCGCCACCGATGCCCGGCTCAGCCGCGAACAGCTCCAGCGCCTGACCGTGGCCGGGCACGATGGTCTGGCCCGCTGCATCACACCGGTGCATACCCTGCTGGATGGCGATACCCTCTTCGCCCTGGCTACAGGGCAGGCCGATGTCGCGGACACGCCACCGCCGGATGGACTGACACTGGCAGCCATGACCAGCACAGTGGTGTCCATGGCCGTACATTCCGCCATCTGCAGCGCACAGTCCCTGCGGACAGACGATTCATTTTGGCCCAGCGCAGCCGAAGCAGCGTTGGCTGCCCGCCCCCGCCCGCAGAAATAGCCCTCGGACCTGATCGGATCCCAAGCGCAGCACACTGGATCCTTTCCCCAATCGGTTCCGTCAAGGGTCAATGGATGGGCCTCAGAAAGAGCCCCACCGTCAGACCCAGTCCGATGGTGACAATGGCCATGCGCAGAAGACGCTCGTTGACACGGTGCAATGCCCAGGCTCCGAGCAAGCCTCCGAGAATGGCTCCACTTCCCAGACACACGGCCTCACGCCAGTGCAGATCCGGGGAGAAGACAAACAGAGCCACAGCCGATGCGTTCATCACTCCGGCAAGAGCATTCTTGGTTGCCCCGGCATTGCGCGTCGGCAAGCCGGCCATGGTGAGCGCCGCCATCATGAGAAAGCCTATGCCGCCACCAAAATACCCCCCATAGATGGCGATGAGAAACTGCACCATCCCTGCCGCCACCGGCCCCAGAGAGGCAGAAGCCTCGATCGGCCTGCGACGAAAGCTGCCCCAGGCAAACATCACGGTGGCAAACAGCACCAGCCATGGCACGAGACGTGCAAAGATCGAGGAAGGGGTCTTGAGCAGCAGCAGCCCCCCGAGGGCCCCTCCCAGCAGACTGATGACGAACAGCGCCCTGAACCCCAGCTTTCCAGCCCCCGTCACGTGGCGCCGCCCTGCCCAGCCCGAAGTCACCTGCCCGGGAAACAGGGCCACCGTGGAGGTGATGTTGGCAGCGAGCGGCGACATGCCAGACAGGATCAGGGTAGGCAGGGTAATGAACGACCCCCCTCCAGCCAATGCGTTCTGGAGGCCCGCCCACATGCCGGCCATGAAAATCAATGCATAGATCATTCGTCATTCCTCTCCCGCGCCAGGCCCATCACGCCCCTCAAGGACGCACTCCCTCTGCGAATTGCACGCCATTCTAGGGATACCGGAACGACTGCGCACACGCAGGGCCTCCACAGACTTCTCACCGCCTCTTTCATGAGAGGTGAGAAAAGGCGGCATAAAAGGAGTCCTGTTGCCTCCCATGACGCAACTTTCTTGAAGCACAGAATCATCTGCAGGCCACATGCCTCAAAATGCTGCTACAATTCAATGCTTCAGCGGCTGTAGCTCAGTTGGATTAGAGTACTTGGCTACGAACCAAGGGGTCGTGGGTTCGAATCCTGCCAGCCGCACCATCTTGAAAAGGCCTGCACTTTCTGTGCAGGCCTTTTTCTTTGGCATGGAATCGTCTGCATCGACACATCTCTCCTGCAAACTCCTCATAACCATCAAAAAGTCATGCTACAATGCATGACTTCAGCGGCTGTAGCTCAGTTGGATTAGAGTACTTGGCTACGAACCAAGGGGTCGTGGGTTCGAATCCTGCCAGCCGCACCATATTGAAAAGGCCTGCACTTTCTGTGCAGGCCTTTTTCTTTATCTTCTTTATCCCTGTTTCTGCGCCGCACAGAGGCAGCCTCGCCTCCGTTTTCGTCCTCAGCGGAAAAAATCAGCGCGGGCTGAGGGCACCACTCACCAGCTTGGAAGTGATGTCGACGATATCGACCATGCGGCGATAGGGCATGCGCACGGGGCCAATCACCCCCAGAGTGCCGACCACCTGCCCTCCCACATGGTAGGGCGCGCTGACCACGGACAGCTCCTCCACTGGCAGCGAGCCACTTTCGCCCCCGATATAGATATGCACCCCTGCCGCCTGGATCGACTCGTCGAGCAGCCGCATGAGCTGTGTCTTCTGCTCGAACAGCTCGAAGGCACGACGCAGCTGGGTCATGTCGGAGGAAAAATCCGTGACGGAAAGCAGGTTGCGCTCTCCCACAATCACCACGTCCTGTCCGTGATCCTGCAGCTCTTCGGCGCTGGCCTGAATGGCCGCCTCCATGAGTGCAGCTATTTCACCCTGAAGGTGCTCGACCTCTCCGCGCAGACTGGCCCGCACCTGTTCCATGTCCATGCCGCTGTAGTGCTGGTTGAGATGGCTGGCGGCTTCAGTCAGTCGGGGCTGGTCGAAATCGGTCTCGGTGAAAAGGACACGGTTCTGCACGTCTCCGCCTGGCGACACCAGAATGACCAGCACACGCCGCTCGGACAGGCGCAAAAAATCAATGTGCCGAAAGGCCGATCCACGGCGAGGACTGACCACGACCCCCACGAACTGCGACAGATCCGAAAGCATATGGGCTGCCTTGGCAACGACCTGCTTGGGTTGCTCTGGTTCGAGCGTGAGGCTGGTGGGAATCTGCCTGAACAGACCAGCCGGTTCGGCGGTGAGCATGGCATCGACCACCATGCGGTAGCCACGCGCAGTGGGAATGCGGCCTGCCGAGGTATGAGGACTCGCCAGAAGCCCCAGATCTTCCAGGTCCGCCATGATGTTGCGGATGGTTGCTGAAGACAGCTCCAGTCCGGGCATCTGCGAAAGCGCACGCGACCCTACGGGCTGCCCGTCGGCAATGTAACGGTCCACCAGGGTCCGGAGCAGCAACTTGGCGCGGTCATCAAGCATGGCGTCACATTTTAATGATCTAATGCACACATGAAACCAAGATTTCAACATGTGGGGCTGATAGGAAAGTACCTGCGCAACTACCCGGCGCCGCAGGCTTCACAGACCGAGGGGACACCCGCCAACATCCTGATGAGCGTCGCTACCTGCCTGAAGGAGCAGGGATGCCAGGTAGCCATCGAATCGCGCTCCGCCGAGATCACCGGACTGGATCGGCTGTTTCCCACCCTGGAGATGGTGGAGATCGGCCAGCAGTGCGATCTGGCTGTAGTGGTGGGTGGAGACGGCACCATGCTGAGTGCTGCCCGTGAACTGGCCCCTGCCCAGGTACCGCTCATCGGCATCAACCAGGGACGTCTGGGCTTCATCACCGACATTCCGATCGACCGGGTGAGCGACACGCTGCCGCCCATGCTGCAGGGGGCCTATACCGAGGATCCCCGCGCCATGATCCACAGCCACGTGATGCGGGGCAACAGCTGCGTGTATGACGCCCTCGCCTTCAACGACGTGGTCATCAACCGGGGAAGCACCTCGGGCATGGTGGAACTTCGCATCGAAGTGGATGGCAATTTCGTCTGCAACCAGCGTGCGGATGGTCTCATCATCGCCACCTCCACAGGCTCCACGGCCTACGCACTGTCGGCCGGAGGGCCGCTGATGCATCCCTCCATTCCGGGCTGGGTGCTGGTGCCGATAGCCCCGCATACCCTGTCGAACCGCCCCATCGTGCTCTCGGATTCCTGCAAGGTGACGCTGGAACTGGTGGCTGGACGCAAGGCCAGTGCCACCTTCGATACCCAGTCGCTTTCTGCCCTGCAGCCCGGAGATCGGGTGGTGGTGCAGCGCTCAGAGCTGCAGGCCCGGTTTCTGCACCCCATCGGCTGGAATTATTTCGACACCCTGCGGGAAAAACTGCACTGGAACAAAGGAGGCAACTGACCATGGCCCTGCGGCGCATCACACTTCGCGATTTTGTGATTGTGCAGACGCTGGACCTGGATCTTGCCGACGGGTTTACCGTGCTCACAGGCGAGACCGGGGCAGGCAAGTCCATTCTGATCGACGCTCTGCAGCTCGTCATGGGAGCACGCGCCGATGCACATGCCGTGCGCGAAGGCTGTACCCGCGCAGACATCACTGCCCAGTTCGACACCATCGCACCTGTGCTCCCACTCCTCGATGCCTATGGCATCGAGCCTGATTCCGAGTCGGGCCTGCTGCTCAGGCGCAGCATCGACAGCCAGGGCAAGAGCCGCGCCTGGATCAACGGCACCCCTGCCACGGCGACCCAGCTGCGCGAGCTGGGCAGTCTGCTGGTCGATATTCATGGCCAGCATGCCTGGCAGTCCCTGATGCATCCGGCCTCGATCCGCCTGCTGCTCGACGCCTATGGCCGCATTCCGGCAGAGGCCCTGCAGGTTCCCTGGGCACAGTGGCATGCACTCCAGGCACAGCTCGAAGCAGCCCAATCAGGTCTGGCACGCCGCGAGGAAGAACGCGAGCGACTGCAGTGGCAGGTGGCCGAGCTCGACAGGCTTGCCCCCCAGCCAGGCGAATGGGACACGCTCAATGCAGAACACCAGCGCCTGTCGCATGCCCAGCAGCTCCTTGAAAGTGCACGGCAGGCCATCGACCTCCTCGACGCCGAGGAAGTCGGCGTACAGCATGGCCTGCGCCGCGCGGCCCAGACTCTGGCCGACCATGCCTCGATCGAACCCCGTTTCCAGGAATGGATCGAGCTGCTCGAATCCAGCCAGACCCAGTTGCAGGAAACGCTGCGTGGCTTGGGCGGCTATCTCGATCGCGTCGAATGGGATCCGGAGCAGCTGGCCCAGCTCGATCAGCGCCTCGGAAGCTGGCTGAGCCTGGCACGCAGGCTGCGTCTCGCACCGGAATCGCTGCCTTCAACCTGGCAAGACTGGAAACAGGCGCTGCAAGCTCTCGAAGACGACATCGATGTGGCGGCCCTCGAAACCCGGGTGACGCAGGCGCGGGAAGCCTATCTCCTGGAAGCCGAGCACATCAGCCAGCTCCGCCGCAAGGCCGGCGCCCAGCTCGCTGTCGCCATCACGGCCGCCATGCAGGAACTCGGCATGGAGGGGGGGAGATTCGAAGTCTCTTTCCTCCCAGCTCCTCCCTCTGCCACTGGCACGGACACCATCGATTTTCTGGTATCAGGACACAGCGGCAGCAGTCCTCGCCCCATTGCCAAGGTGGCCTCTGGCGGCGAACTCTCGCGCATCTCGCTGGCCATTGCCGTCACTACCAGCAAGCTGGGACAGGCTCCCACCCTGATCTTTGACGAGGTCGACGCGGGCGTGGGTGGCATCGTGGCCCACACCGTGGGCCGCATGATGCGCCAGCTGGGACAGGATCGCCAGGTACTGGCCGTCACTCACCTGCCACAGGTAGCAGCTTCTGCCCATCATCACCTGCGTGTATCCAAGGCCATCGATCCCCAGGACCACGCCACAGTCAGTCATACCGAACCGCTCGACGATGCCGGCCGTGCTGCCGAACTGGCCCGCATGCTGGGCGGCGAGCCCGGTGCAGCCACCCCATTGGCCCATGCCCGAGAAATGCTGAAAACCGGACAGGCCACTGGGGACGAATCGGTACAGACCGAACTTTTCACCTCCCGTGGCCGCAGCGCGTCTTTCCGGACACGCCCTTCCTGAGCCGATCATGCCCCCCCTTTCTCCCCTCCCCTCCTCGCTTCCGGCCAGCCCCTCTCCCTCTCCAGAGGCCCTCCCCATGCGGCTGGTGATCATCAGCGGCATGTCGGGCTCCGGCAAGTCGGTGGCACTGCATGCCATGGAGGATTCCGGTTTTTACTGCGTCGACAACCTGCCGCCCGAGCTGCTGCTGCCGTTCATTGAAGTGGAGCGCCAGCACCAGAGCCGCCTCGTGGCCATTGCCGTGGATGCCCGCAGCGCCAATTCCCTGCCCCTCATTCCGCTGCAGATCAACACCCTGAGGCGCAGTGGGGTCGAGGTATCGGTGCTTTTTCTGGACGCCAGTGACGCCACGCTCATGCGCCGTTTTTCGGAGACGCGTCGCAAGCACCCCCTCACACGCATCGCAGGCAAGAACCAGGATCAGGATCTGCGCGATGCCGTTGCACTGGAGCGCGAGCTGCTGGCAGATTTCCGCAGCCACGCCCATGTGATCGACACCACGATGACCCACGCAGCCCAGCTGCGCAGCCACATCCGTGCCCTCATGGCGCTGCCGCAAAGCCACATCACGCTCGTGTTCGAATCCTTCGGATTCAAGCGTGGCACTCCGACCGACGCGGATTTCGTGTTCGATGTGCGCATGCTGCCCAACCCGTATTACGAGCCGGCGCTGCGCCCGCTGACGGGCCGTGATGCCCCAGTCATCGACTACCTGGAAGCACAGCCTGAAGTCGGCATCATGCACGCCAACATCCGGGACTTCATGCAGCGCTGGCTGCCTGCACTGGCGGAAAACCACCGCAGCTACGTCACCGTGGCCATAGGCTGCACCGGAGGACAGCACCGTTCGGTCTATCTCGTCGAACGGCTTTATCAGGATTTCTGCAGCGAGTGGACCTGCCTGCGCCGCCACAGGGATCAGGATTTCTGATCAATCCTTGCGGCTCTCTGTCCAGAGAACCGGATGTTCTCTTTCCTGCAGCCATTTGCGCACCGGCGCTGGCAGCCCCAGGGACTGCCAATCCGAGCGCCAGCCGGCCTGTCTTTCCGCATCCGATGGCCCTGACGCGGCAGAAGCATCCACCTGCAGACACAACGGCTGCAGATACAAATCCTTGTGGGTCAGCACATGCCTGAAAGAAGGAAATGCCTCCAGCGCTCCTTCGGCTGCCACTCCCCATTGGGCCCTGGCGTACTCGCGGGCGTCCTGCTCCGCAGCAAATACCGGCAGACAGTACAGTCCCGCCCAGATGCCTGTGGACGGGCGTTTTTCCAGCCATATGCCGGCTGCCGATTCTGCCACCAGCAGCCACCACGTCTCCGCTGTACGGCGCAGGCGACGCGAACGCACCGGATATGCGGTTTCGCAGTGCAATGCATGGGCCACACAGCAAGACTCCATGGGACACTGGGTGCATACAGGATTCCTGGGAGTGCAGATCATCGCCCCCAGATCCATCAGCCCCTGGGTATAGGCCTGCATGTCGGCTGGACAGACAGGAGCTGCCGGAAGCAGTGCCGCTGCCCGCCCAACCAGGCGACGCAGCGCGGCCACCTGCGAGAGATCATCTGCCATCCCCAGCACCCTGCAGAGCACCCGCTGGACATTGGCATCCAGAATCGATACCCGCTCCCCGAACGCAAAAGCCGCAATGGCTGCTGCCGTCGAGGGGCCTATGCCCGGCAGCTGCTGCAACTCAGCCGCCGAACGGGGAAAGCATCCGCCATGGTGCGCCACGATGTCCTGGGCGCAGCGATGCAGATTGCGGGCGCGGCTGTAGTAGCCCAACCCGCTCCAGAGCGCCATGACCTCATCCTCATGGGCACGTGCCAACGCCTGCACATCCGGAAATGCCTGAAGAAACCGCCCGTAGTACCCCAGAACCGTCGTGACCTGCGTCTGCTGCAGCATGATCTCGGAGAGCCATATCCGATACGGATCACGCCCCCCCTGCCAGGGCAGCCCATGCCGCCCGCAGCGCCGCTGCCACTCGATGAGCCTGCGCGCAAAGAGAACTTCCACCTCCGCGTGCTCGTTCGCTCCCTGGCTGTCGGATATCTCCATGTGCAGTGCGTCGTCAGGCTGTGGGGACTGGAAATGTCGCCAGCTCTTCGATCATCCGGCGCAGTTCCGCTTCTGCGGCGTGATTGGCCGCCAGCGCATCCTGAATTTCCTGAATCCGTCCATCGAGATCGCTGGACGCAGACTCTGCCCGCTCCAGCGTCTTCATGCGACGCTTGAAGCTCCGGCGGCGCTCGCGCAGCTGCGTATCGATCTGACTGGCCACCGATCGGCTCCACTGCTCAATGTCGTTCATGGCCTTCTCGAACACGATCCGCAGACGCGACACCAGTGCCCTCAGCAGCCGATCCACGAATTCGGGCTGTGACAGCTTCAGGAGATTGCCCATTCCCAGGTAGTGCGCATGCCCAGTCTCGATCTCTGCGAGCTGGCGCAGATAATCGTCCATGCGGGGCGGCGGATCGGCCTGCAGCGTGAAGGCAAATTCTGCATTCAGCTGCTTGAACATGTTCTGGAACAGCCCGTGCATGTCATGGGCCTTGGCATCGGCCTCCATCACCCGTGCCTTCAGCTGCTCGAAAGTCGTGGCGTAGGCCTTGCGTACCCCGAGCTTGATGAACCCCGACTCCTGCAGAGCGCTCCTCAGTCCCCCCATGTCCTTGAGCAGCTGGTTGCTGCCCAGCAGATCGAAGATTTCCTGAAGAATCTTGCGGTGCACGGCGCGCAGCGCGTGGGCCCTGCCCACCGACATGTCAAAGCCTTCCTGCTCGCCCGCAATGCGCTTGCGCTGATGGTCAATGGCAGCCTCGGTCTTGCCCATCAGGCCATGGAGCTCTGCCACCTGGTCATCGAGCTCCTGACGCTGCATGGCAAAGGCCTGCTCCTGCTGACGCTCGATGGCCCTCATTCCCGCCGCCATGCGGGCCTGCAGAATGGCCTGGCGCTGATGCACGATGCGCTCGCCGAGCACCTGTTCCAGCTCCGGCAGGCGGCTGCGGGCCAGCATGTCTGCATCCCCCGACACCTTGGCCTGCAGCCCCTTCTTGGCGGAGACGGTCATCACGCGGTCTTCCCAGACTCCGAGAATCTGCGCAGACTGCCGGCGCTGTGCCTCGATCTGCTCGTCCACCTGCGAATCCGAACTGAGCGTGTCATCCCACAGCGTGTCGATTTTGTTGAGCACCACAAAGCGCGAGGCATCATCGCCCCCTTCTCCCGCCAGATACTCGCGCCAGATATCCAGATCGGACGCCGTGACGCCCGTGTCCGCCCCCAGGATGAACACCACTGTCTGCGCCTGGGGAATCAGGCTCATCGTGAGTTCGGGTTCCGCCCCGATTGCATTGAGCCCTGGCGTATCCAGAATCACCAGACCCTGCCGAAGCAGCGGATGATCGAAATTGATGAGTGCATGGCGCCACTTGGGCACCTCCACGCTGCCATCTGCCGCCTGCATGGGATTGTCCTTGGCCCCATCGCTCCAGAAACCCAGCGCACGCGCATCCTCCACAGTCACCTGAATGGTGTCTGCCACCTTGTGCAGAGACTCGATGAGCTGGTCTGGATCATGCACATCCAGATCAACCTGCGTCCACTCTTCGGGAATCAGCCGCCACTCCAGGAGGGGCTTGGCTTCGAGCCGGGTGTGGATGGGAAGCAGCCGCAAGCAGGCCCTGTCCGTTCCGTCATATCCCAGCTCCGTCGGGCACATGGTCGTGCGCCCGGCACGAGCCGGCATGATGCGCTTGCCGTATCCAGCAAAAAAGATGGCGTTGATCAACTCCGACTTGCCGCGCGAGAATTCCGCCACGAAAGCCACCATCAGCTTGTCGCTGCGGTTCTGCTGCTGCAGGCGCATGAGCTGGGCCTGGGCCTCAGCCGTCGACAGTTCGTGTGCCTCCAGCCAGCGCAGCAGCTGATCGAGCCGTCGATCGATTTCCTTGCGCCACTCGGTATGTCCTTCGATCTTGTCGCTTAGCATGAAGTCAATCCATAGAAATAGGGGGATTTCGTGGAATCATACAGAAAACGTAACATAATTTTTCTTCATCTTCGGCGCTGACATAGCGCACAGAAGTAGGTGGAGCGCTGCCCCTGCCTCACCATGCGAATGGGTGTACCGCACACACGACAGGGCTCACCCTCCCGTCCATACACCATGGCCTCCAGCTGGAAGTGCCCATTCCTGCCCTCCGGACTCGCAAAATCCCGCAGCGTAGACCCCCCTGCCTCAATGGCATGCTGCAGCACGTCACGTATGGCTTCCCATAGACGTCGGACCTGGGGCCTTGTCAGCCGATCCGCATGCTGCTCTGGATGAATACGGGCTCTGAACAAAGCCTCCGAGGCATAGATGTTGCCCACCCCGACCACCACATCTCCCGAGAGCAGCACCTGCTTGATGGCGGTCCGT
Source organism: Allobrachymonas sp. (assembly GCF_041912815.1). Taxonomy (NCBI): domain Bacteria; kingdom Pseudomonadati; phylum Pseudomonadota; class Betaproteobacteria; order Burkholderiales; family Comamonadaceae; genus Allobrachymonas; species Allobrachymonas sp. The sequence goes on from NZ_JAYRLV010000001.1 coordinate 358,178, forward strand.
CGCTGTCCCAGGGCATTCCCCAGGCTTTCGGGTGTACACGCATCACCCAGCGGCTCCATGCCCAGATGCCCCAGCAGCTTCTGCACCACAGGGGCTTGCGCGCTTTCGGCATATACCACGGCGCCAAAACGGCGGGGATCATTGAGCCTCAGCACTCCCTGCGTAGTATCGAGTTCAAAATGATCATGAGGTCCCCATGGAGGCATGTCTGCGCGATCATCCATGCGCAGTCGCCCCGACATGCCCAGATGCACCACCAGCACGCCCTGGTCCAGATCGAGCAGCAGGTACTTTCCCCGCCGGCGCACATCCTGCACCTGGCGCCCCACCAGCCCCTCGGGAGCCACGCCCAGCGGCCAGCGCAGCGGCTTGCCCATGCGCACAGCCAATATCCTGCTCCCCGGCAGATGCCCCAGCAAACTGCGACGCGTCACCTCGACTTCCGGCAATTCCGGCATACGGCGATCCCTTTCTGAACGTGCATGACAGGAAACGGGATACCGGGAATGCAGCCCCCAGTCGCCATTTCCGCACTTCCGCTGCAGGCCCATGTCCCCAGACGAGTACATGCCTGGATGCTTTCTGCCGCGTTGCCCTCCCAACTGGTGCCGTGCAGCCCTCCCTCAAGAGGAAAGGAACAGCTTCTTACACCCCACATGCCCAGGGCCCCGTCAGCGCAATCAACTTCCCTTATTATGGGACACAGCCAGCGCGCCGCTTTTGACCTCCGCGCACTCTTGTCTTTTTGCCCATGTCTCTTCGTTCCTCCCTCCCCCTTGGGCTGTCCCTCACAGCCGCCTTGCTGTGCGCATCCCCTTCCCTGCACGCCACACCGATACACGCTCCTTCTGCCCCACACCGACACGCCCGCACAGCCAAGCCCGCAGCAGAACGCCCCCCCCTGGTGCTGGATGCCACCACCCAGGCCATCATCGCCAATTCCACGGCCGCCTATGACGTACTGGTGGGGGAACTCAATGCGCAGCACCGTCAGCCGGCGCATGCCTACGCCTACCTGATGGATGCCGCCCGGCGTACCGGCGACCCCCGTCTGTATGCGCGTGCCACAGACATGGCCCTGCAGGCCCGTGCGCCCGATATCGCACTCCGGACCGTAGCCGAATGGAAGGCTGCCGCCCCCAGCGACTTCGAGGCCGAAAGCTACCGCATGCAGATCTATCTGCTCATGGGCCGACTGGAAGACACGGCAGCCCCTCTCCAGACTGCCCTCACGCTTGCCCCAGAAGACAAGCGGCAGGAGCTGATTCATGCCCTGCCCCTGCTCTACTCCCAGGCCAGGAATCCCGCGCGTGCGCTGGACATCGTGGCCCCCATTCTCCAGCCGCACCAGCGCGTTGCGCAGACTGCCTTTGTAAGCAATCTCGCACTGGCACGCATGCAGCTGGCCGCGCGTCAGTATCCAGAATGCCTGTCCACCCTGCAGCAGGCGGTGACCGCCCCGGTATATGGCGGCTCTCTCGGAGCCGCCGTTCCCAACCGCGAACTCCCCTCCCTCGTCGCGCTGGATCTGATGCGCAACAGCCGCATTTCTATGCCAAAGGTGGCCACTGCAGCGGAAAACATGATCCGGCATGAAGTGGCACGCCCCGATGCCAGCCCCGATCTGCGCATCAGCTACGCCAAGGTCCTGGTGGAACAGCGTCGCTACAACGACGCCGTCACCCAACTGGACCGTCTGATCTCCCAGCACCCTGATGACCCCACCGTATGGCTGCTGCAGGGAGCCCTGCAGTTCCAGCTCCAGCACTGGAATGCCGCAGATGCGGCGCTGCAGAAATACCTGCAAGTCCGCAAGCCAATGGAATCTGCGCTCATCGAATCCGAGGGCCCTGCTCCCACACGCCTGTCCCAAAGCCTCACCCTGGCCGAAAGCGACATCCAGGCCTACCTGCTGCTTGCCGAGATTGCCGACATGCGCAACGACTCCACCGCTGCAGCCCAATGGATCGCACGCATTCCCTCTCCGCGTGCACGCACAGCGGCCATGATCCAGCGCGCCGAAGCCCTGTCGAGACAGCAGAAATACGGACCCGCTCTGCAGCTTGCTCAGGAACTGCCCCACAAGACGGCAGCAGACAGCGCCCTGCGTGCCCTGTTCATCTCCCAGATCCAGGAAAAAACCAAGCAGTATGCCCAGGCCGAGCAGACACTCGACCAAGCCTTGTCGAGTGACCCCGACAATCCCGAGCTGCTCTATGCCCGTGGCATGATTCGCGAGGCTCAAAATCGGCTCCCGACCGCAGAAGCAGACCTGCGCCGCGTCATCGCACTCAAACCCGAATCGGCTGCCGCCTACAACGCCCTCGGCTACTCTCTGGTACAGCGCAATCTGCGCGTGCAGGAAGGCCATGATCTCATCGCCAAGGCCCTCAGGCTCGATCCCGAAAACGGCGCCATTCTCGACAGCATGGGCTGGGCCCAGTATCGACTGGGCCATCTGGAAGAAGCACGTCAATGGCTCGACAAGGCTTTTCTGGCCGAACCCCAGCCTGAAATCGCGGCCCACCTCGGAGAAGTGCTCTGGCGTCTTGGCAAACCCGATGCTGCACGCGCCATCTGGAGCGAAGGCCTCAAGATGGATGCACACAATGCCATCCTCCTTGAAACCATCGAGCGCCTGACCGGACACAGAATCCCCTGAATGCAGGGTTTCCTGCTCCCGGCAGCACAGTCGATTTCTCTCGCCATGTCCACCATGCTTTCGCCTCACCATCGAGCCGGACGACTGCTCTGCGCCGTCAGTCTGGTTGCACTCGCCCTGAGCGGCTGTGCAGTTTCACGCCCCTCCTTGCCCCATGCCGGAAACGCATCTGAGGTCCTGTCCGCGGCCAATCACTGGCATGGACGCATCGCACTGAAAGTCGACCAGGATCCCCCCCAATCCTTCATTGCAGGCTTCGAGCTCCAGGGCACACCCGAGCAGGGTTCCCTCAGCCTGACCTCCCCGCTCGGCAACACCGTCGGGCGCATCAGCTGGACAGCCCAGCAGGCCCTGCTCGAACAGGGCGGTCACACCCGCTCCTATGCCAGCCTCGACACGCTCGTGACAGACATGACAGGAACAAACATCCCCATTGCTGCCCTGTTCGACTGGCTCCATGGCCAATCCACCCCCGTGCAGGGCTGGATCCCCGATCTCAGCCGTGCACGAGAGGGGCGCCTGTCCGCTCTTCGCCAGCAGCCCCTGCCCACCGCCCACCTGCATGTCATCCTCGACCAGGCACAACCCACCCCATGAGCTCCCGTTCCCTCGTCGGCCTTTCCGCTCCTGCCAAGCTCAACCTGTTCCTGCATGTCACCGGGCGCAGACCAGACGGCTATCACACCCTGCAGTCCGTCTTCATGCGCATCGACTGGCAGGACACCCTCGATTTCACCCTGCGCAAGGATGCCACCATCACGCGCCGTGATACCGGCACCACCTCTCCACTCCCGGCCGATGACCTCTGCGTGCGGGCTGCACATACGCTCCAGCAGGCCACCGGCTGCTCCATGGGAGCCGACATCGTCCTGCATAAATCCATTCCATCGGAAGCAGGCATGGGAGGCGGTTCCTCTGACGCCGCCACCACCCTCATCGCACTCAACACCCTCTGGAACCTGAAACTGGATACGCAGCAGCTACTCACTCTTGCGCTGCAACTGGGAGCGGATGTCCCTTTTTTCATTCTGGGACATGACGCATGGGTGGAAGGCATAGGCGAGCGTCTCACCCCCATTGCACTCCCTCCTGCACGCTTCCTGATCATCAAACCAGAAAGCGGCGCCCCCACGGGCAAAATTTTTTCTGCCCCCGACCTTGTACGCAACACAATTCCTGCTACACTGCAGGACTTCGTTGCAAGCACTTCTCCGTATACTTACGGACACAACGACCTGCAACCTGTAGCCAGCGCACTGTGTCCCGAGATTCAAGCTGCACTGGATTGTCTCGCAGACCTCGGTCTGCAGCCGCGCATGACAGGTTCAGGGAGCGCAGTGTTTGCATGGTTGCCGCAAGATTTTGATGCGCCTGCCGCCCTACAGCGGGTTCCTCAAAAAAACTGGAAAATCAGAATCTGCAGCAATCTAGCCGTCCATCCTCTGCTACAATGCACGGCTTAACGAAACGCGATACGGCTGGTTGCTTCTAGCAGCTGGCCCGTGTAGGGGAGTAGCCAAGTTGGTTAAGGCACCGGATTTTGATTCCGGCATGCGAGGGTTCGAATCCTTCCTCCCCTGCCATCCTGCCGTTTCGTCATTCATTCCTTTTCGCATTCCTGCTGTCACCCATCTCATTCTCAGATCGCGGTGATCTCATGCACAGCCGGGACTGTCATGCACAATTCTGATTCCGATTTTCTGGTCTTCACCGGCAACGCCAACCCCAGCCTTGCCGAAGAAATTGCCAAATCCCTGGGCTCCACTCTCGGCGACATTCAGGTAGGACGTTTCTCCGACGGCGAAGTGACCGTCGAAGTCAAGCAGAACGTCCGCGGCCGCGACGTCTATCTCGTCCAGCCCACCTGCGCGCCCACCAACGAAAACCTGATGGAGCTGCTCATCATGGTCGATGCACTCAAGCGTGCCTCGGCCGAGCGCATTCAGGCTGTCATCCCCTATTTCGGCTATGCCCGTCAGGATCGTCGTCCACGATCGACCCGCGTGCCGATCTCTGCCAAGGTGGTTGCCAACCTGCTGCAGACCGTAGGGGTGCATCGGGTACTCACCATGGATCTGCATGCAGACCAGATCCAGGGCTTCTTCGACATCCCGGTGGACAATATCTATGCCTCGCCGGTCCTGCTCGGCGATCTGAAACAGAAGAACTACGACAACCTGATCGTGGTTTCGCCCGATGTGGGCGGCGTGGTGCGGGCGCGTGCCCTGGCCAAGCAGCTGGGATGCGACCTTGCCATCATCGACAAGCGTCGTCCCAAGGCCAATGTCAGCGAAGTCATGAACATCATCGGTGACATCGAAGGCCGCAATTGCATCGTCATGGACGACATGATCGACACCGCTGGCACCCTGGTCAAGGCAGCCGAAGTCCTCAAGGAACGCGGTGCCAACCACGTCTATGCGTACTGTACGCATCCGGTCTTCAGCGGTCCTGCCATCGAGCGCATCTCCAAGGGCGCTGCACTCGATGAAGTGGTTGTCACCAACACCATTCCGCTGTCGCCCATTGCACAGAGCTGCACCAAGATTCGTCAGCTTTCCGTGGCGCCCCTCATCGCAGAAGCCATTCACCGCATCGCCACCGGCGAATCGGTCATGAGCATGTTCCAGGAAGAGCTGCGCTCTTTCTGAACCATCGGCCCTGTCCTCTGACGGTGCAGGGCCTTCATAAAACCGGGTATGCGCTGGTCGCGGCCATACCCACTCTCGGAGAAAATCCATGAAAGTCGTCGCTTTTGAGCGCGCCAAGCAAGGTACGGGTGCGAGCCGCCGCCTGCGCAATGCTGGCAAAACCCCCGGTATCGTCTATGGTGGCGAAGCTGCCCCCCAGATGATCGAGCTGGATCACAATGCCCTGTGGCACGCTCTCAAGAAGGAAGCCTTCCACGCTTCCCTGCTGGAGCTTCAGGTCGGAGACCAGACCAGCCGCGTGCTGCTGCGCGATGTGCAGTATCACCCCTACAAGCAGCTCGTGCTGCATGTGGATTTCCAGCGCGTGTCCGCCACGCAGAAGCTGCACATCAAGGTGCCGCTGCACTTCACCGGTGTCGAGGAATCGCCCGCCATCAAGGAAGCACAGTGCCTGATCAACCACGTCACCACTGAGCTGGAAATCAGCTGCCTGCCCGCCGACCTGCCCGAGTTCATCGCCGTGGATCTGAGCAAGCTGGCCGTGGGTGAATCCATCCACCTCAGCTCCATCACCCTGCCGAACGGCGTGACCGCCGTCCTCCATGGCGATGAAGACCTGGTGCTCGTGACTGCCACCGCCCCCAAGGCCAACGCAGAAGACGAAGCAGAAGCAGCCGCTCCCGCCGCCGATGCAGCACCTGCTGCTCCTGCTGCCGAATAATCCCCGGCCGCTGCCAAGATGTGAGAGCCACCTCCGGGTGGCTCTTTTTCGTGGCCATGTATCTGCATGTCCTGCGGGCACACCGTGCTTTCGCAGACATTCCGCATTTTTCTGGATAGTCACATGATTCAGCTCATCGTAGGTCTCGGCAACCCAGGCCCCGAATATGAAGAAACCCGTCACAATGCCGGCTTCTGGTGGATTGACGAGGCGTGCGACGCCTGGAATATCCGCCTGCAACCCGAGAAGGGCTTCTTCGCGCATGTTGGACGTGGCACTGTGCAGGGGCACCAGATCTGGTTGATGAAGCCACAGACCTTCATGAACCGCTCAGGCCAAGCCGTGGGAGCACTGTGCCGTTTCTACAAGATTCCTGCTGACCATGTTCTGGTCGTGCATGACGAGCTGGACCTCTCGCCAGGACAGATCAAGCTCAAGCATGGCGGCGGACATGCCGGACACAATGGTCTTCGAGACATCCATGCACAGCTGGGTACGCCTGACTACTGGCGCCTGCGCATAGGCATTGGACACCCCGGCGTGAAGTCGGAAGTGGTGCACTGGGTACTCAGGAAACCTCCTCTCGATGACCGCATCGCGGTGGATCAGGCCATTTCGCATAGTTTCAAGGGCATTCCCAATCTGATTGCCGGCGAAAACGACAAGGCGACAAAGATCATCCACACCCGGGACTGAGTTCCGTCCTGAGCAGTTCCTGCAGGCATTTCCCCGAATTGCCTTGCGCTCAGCTCAGGGATGGGGAGAAACCTCTGCCTCGGCCTGCAGCCGCTGGTATTTCAGGAGCAGCTGTTCGTGGGTTTCCATGCGGGCAGGGTTCAGGGGAATGCAGGCAACAGGGCAGACCTGCACGCATTGGGGCTCATCGAAATGCCCCACGCATTCGGTACAGCGATCCGGATCTATCTCATAGATTTCTTCACCGAGATGAATTGCGGAATTCGGACACTCCGGCTCACAGACATCACAATTGATGCATTCATCCGTAATCATCAATGCCATCGACAGATCCATCCCCACGTGGTGTGCAAGGCGCATGCCAGGATCATGCTCCTGCCTATTCATGTGCACTGCAGTATTCAGAACAGGACTGAATTATCGCAAGCTCTGCAGTTGCTGTCATGGCTGCCCCTATTCGTTCAGGGCCCATTTCTGCGGATCATAGAGGGCTTGTGTCGCAAGTGTCTCCACATGGCGTGCATCAGCCCATTCTCCGGCGCACAATTTCCGGCCATCCCAGCCGACATGATTGATGCCCACATTGGGAATCAGCGATACACGGGGCCCTGACAGCGCAAGTCCCTGCAGTTCTCGCCATACGATGTCGACGACGCCCCCATGGACAATGAGCATGATGGCCGGCACCTGTATGGGAATGTCATTCCCCGATGACAAGGACTGGGGTCGCATCCCGGCATGCAAGCGGACAATGCGCATCAGCTCTTGCATGATCCGTCCATGGAATTGCCGTGTACTCTCCCCTCCGGGGGGCACATAGTCAGGATCGAATTTCCTCCACTGCCTGGCCTCTGCTGCATGCTGCTCGACTGCTTCTGCGAAAGTCAATCCCTCGAAGACTCCGAAGCATTGCTCCCGAAGCTCTGCACAAGGCTGCACACGCCACGAGCCATGTCCTTGTACAGCCAGTCTGGCTGTCTCCCTGGCACGCTGCAGGTCACTGCTGTAGACCGCTACCGTCCGCGCCCAGGCTCCCTGTGCATCCAACGCGCGCCCCAGCAGCCGTGCCTGCTCCTTGCCGTTCACATTGAGCGGCACGTCGGAATGCCCCTGAAATCGCAATGCGCGATTGGCATCCGTTTCTCCATGACGGATCAACAGAATTTCCAGCTGCAAGGAAGAATGGCAATCGGTGGTCATGGCACATTTGTCAGATTGTTAACACAGAAATCCTACATCATGAGGGCATCTCGCCTGTGAACCCGCTAGACTAGGGACCGATCCTTTCATGCAAGAACCAGGGGGCCATGGCGGCCTCCTTCTTCGCATGACTGCAACCCACTCCCCCTCGTTCCCTCTTCCGAGACCCTATGTCCGTTTCAGAATCCACCCTCAAGGAGTCGATGCCGGCCAGTGCCCTGCCGGGTATTGCCCGCGTCCTGATCCAGCGGGGCAGACTGGAGGAATCCACGGCAGAGGAACTGGCAGAGCGCGCACGACAGAACAAGACCCCCTTTCTGGCAGAGCTGATTGCCGCCAACCACATTTCGGCGGCAGATACGGCCTACATTCTGGCGCAGACCTTTGCGCTTCCCCTGCTCGACATTCGTTCCGTCGACAAATCCAAGCTGCGCATGGATCTGCTCGACAACAAGCTGTGTGCGGAATGCAAGATTCTGCCTCTTGCCAAGAGAAACGGCAGGATTCTGGTCGCCACACCCGATCCCACCGATCTGGTCACCATCAAGAAAACCAAGTTCGCCAGCGAATTCCCCGTGGACTGGATCGTGGTGGAATACCCCGCCCTCGTCGCCATGCTGACGGAGATGATGCAGTCGGTATCGGACAATCTCAATCAGCTGGTACAGGGCACCGACTTCAACTTCGATGACATCAGCGAAGAAGAAGCCGCCGATGGCAACAAGGACGAAATCAGTACGGTGGACGTCGATGACGCGCCGGTGGTCAAGTTCTTCCACAAGATGCTGCTCGATGCCGTGAACATGCGTGCATCCGACCTGCACTTTGAGCCCTACGAACACACCTACCGTGTACGTTTCCGCATCGACGGGGAACTGCAGGAAGTGTCTTCTCCGCCGCCGGCGATCAAGGATCGACTGTCTTCCCGGATCAAGGTGATGGCCAAGCTCGACATCTCCGAGAAGCGCATTCCCCAGGACGGCCGGATGAAGATCCGCTTCGGCCCCCAGAAAGTGATCGATTTCCGGGTGAGCACCCTGCCCACCCTGTTCGGCGAAAAGGTAGTGATCCGTATTCTGGACCCCAACAGTGCCAAGATGGGCATTGATGCACTGGGATACGACGCCACCGAAAAGGGGCGTCTGCTGCATGCCATCAAGCGCCCCTACGGCATGATTCTGGTGACAGGCCCCACTGGTTCAGGCAAGACCGTGTCCCTCTATACCTGCCTCAACCTGCTCAATCAACCGGGCGTGAACATCGCTACGGCGGAAGACCCTTCCGAAATCAACATGCCGGGGGTCAATCAGGTCAACGTCAACGAAAAGGCTGGCCTGACTTTTTCGGTGGCTCTTAAATCCTTCCTGCGCCAGGATCCGGACATCATCATGGTGGGTGAAATCCGTGACCTCGAAACGGCCGACATTGCCATCAAGGCGGCTCAGACTGGCCACTTGGTTCTGTCCACCCTGCACACCAATGACGCCCCCACCACCCTGACCCGGCTGCGCAACATGGGTGTTGCGCCATTCAACATCGCCTCCAGTGTGATTCTGATCACCGCACAGCGTCTGGCACGGCGGCTGTGCATGAAGTGCAAGCAGCCGATCGAGCTTCCACGCAAGAACCTGCTGGAAGCTGGCTTCACCGAGGACCAGCTCGAAGGCGACTGGAAGCCCTATCAGGCGGTAGGCTGTGATGCCTGCAACAACGGCTATAAGGGACGGGTAGGCATCTATCAGGTGATGCCGATCAGCGAAGAGATCGAGAAAATCATCCTCGCGGACGGCAGTGCCCTCGAAATTGCCAAGCAAGCCGAAAAGGAAGGCGTGCGCTCCCTGCGACAATCAGCCCTGCAAAAAGTCATGCAAGGCATCACGTCGCTCGACGAGGTGATGGCCGTCACCAACGACTGATTTTCATTTCCAATCCAGACATAAACAACACGACATTCAGGGAGCCCCATGGCAACAGCAGCACCCAAATCCGATGGTCGAGCATCACGCAGGGCAGGCAGCTCGGGTGCACGCCCCGGCAAGAAACCGGCAGAAGTAAAGACTTTCGTTTTCGACTGGGAAGGACTCGACCGCCAGGGCAAACCCGTACGCGGAGAAATGCGTGCCGCCAGCGAGGCAGTGGTGCGCAGTACCCTGCAACGTCAGGGCATGCGCATCCTGAAGATGAAAAAGCGCAAGGCGCGTTCCGGCAAGAAGATCAAGCCCAAGGACATTGCCCTGTTCACGCGGCAGCTGGCCACGATGATGAAGGCAGGCGTTCCCCTGCTGCAGTCCTTCGACATTGTGAGCCGGGGCAGCGAAAACCCCAACATGACCAAGCTGCTCAACGCCATCCGGGCAGATGTCGAAACCGGGACAGCGCTGAACCAGGCCTTCCGCAAATACCCGATGTATTTCGACGCGCTTTACTGCAACCTGGTCGAGGCTGGCGAACAGGCGGGTATTCTCGAAGGCCTGCTGGATCGTCTGGCCACCTACATGGAGAAGACGGAAGGGATCAAGTCCAAGATCAAATCCGCTCTCATGTATCCCATCGCGGTGCTGGTGGTGGCCTTCGTGGTGGTAACCATCATCATGATCTTCGTCATTCCGTCATTCAAGCAGGTCTTCACCTCTTTTGGCGCGGATCTCCCGGCACCGACACTCATGGTGATCTCCATGAGCGAGTTCTTCGTCAAGTTCTGGTGGCTGATCTTCGGCGTACTGGGCGGAGGAATCTATTTCTTCATGCAGGCATGGAGACGCAACGAGAAAATGCAGAAGTTCATGGACCGTCTGCTGCTGCGCATGCCCATCTTCGGGCCTCTGATCGAGAAATCCATCATTGCCCGCTGGACCCGCACCATGTCCACCATGTTTGCTGCAGGCGTTCCCCTGGTCGAGTCGCTCGATTCGGTGGCTGGCTCAGCCGGCAACAGCGTATTCGCCGATGCCACCAAGCGCATCCAGCAGGATGTGGCACAGGGCACCAGCCTGTCCTTTGCCATGACTTCGCAGAAGCTCTTTCCCGTGATGGTGTTGCAGATGACCACCATTGGCGAAGAGTCCGGCTCCATCGACCAGATGCTGGGCAAGGCTGCCGACTTCTACGAAGCCGAGGTCGATGACATGGTGGCCGGCATCTCCAGCCTCATGGAGCCCATCATCATTGTGGTGCTGGGAACCGTGATCGGCGGGATCGTCGTGGCCATGTATCTGCCGATCTTCAAGCTGGGACAGGTGGTGTGATGATGCCCGATGAATCCTGGCTTTATGGAAGCCTTGCCGCCCTCTTCGGACTGTTGATCGGCAGCTTCCTCAACGTGGTGATCTATCGCCTTCCCAAGATGATGGAAGCGGGATGGGCACAGGAGCATGCGGAATATGCAGCCCAGCAAGAGGGCCGTTCCCCTGAGGAGCTTTCTGCCCCCGAACGATTCAACCTCATGGTTCCAGCGTCCCGCTGCCAGAGCTGTGGGCACGTGATCCGCTGGTACGAGAACATCCCGGTGCTGAGCTGGATCGTCCTGCGCGGCAAATGCTCGTCCTGCCACGCGCTCATCAGCGTGCGCTATCCATTGGTCGAGATTGCCACAGCGGTATTGGCATGGCTGTGTTTCGCGCGCTATGGCCTTCAGATATCGACTCTGGTGTGGTTCGCTTTTGCGGCGGCCCTGCTGTGCCTGACCTTGATCGACTGGGACACCACCTATCTGCCAGACGACATCACCCTGCCTTTGCTGTGGGGAGGATTGCTCGCAAGTGCCATGGGCTGGACTGGCATCTCCCTGCAGGCTGCCGTATGGGGTGCAGCACTGGGCTATGTCTCCCTGTGGCTCGTGTATTGGGGCTTCAAGCTGGCCACAGGCAAGGAAGGCATGGGGTTCGGCGATTTCAAGCTCTTTGCGGCACTGGGGGCCTGGCTGGGCGCACAGGCCTTGATTCCCATCATTCTGCTGGCATCGGTCGTGGGGGCTGTCATAGGCATTGCGCTCAAGATCAACAGTCGGCTGCGGGAAGGAGGCTATGTGCCGTTCGGCCCCTTTCTCGCTCTCGGAGGCTATGCCGTGTGGCTGTGGGGAGCCCCACGCATCCTGCAGCTGATCGGACTCGCTCCCTGAGCAGCTGCTCGCTCATCCTTCACCTCCGGCAGCCATGTCCGACCCCCACCTCCCCGTCCCCCCTATCCATGCCGCACCTCCTGTGTGGCATGTGGGCCTCACCGGAGGCATCGGCAGTGGCAAGAGCACGGTCGGCCAGCTCCTGAAGGAAGCAGGAGCGGTTGTGATCGATGCCGATGGGATCTCACGCGCAGCCACTGCTCCCGGTGGAAGTGCCATCCCAGCCATCCGCGCAGAATTCGGACCTTCATTCGTGACTCCCGAGCAGGCCTTGAACCGGAATGCCATGCGCGATCTGGTATTCCGAGAACCTCAGGCCCGCCTGCGTCTTGAAGCCATCATCCACCCCCTGGTGCAACAGGAAATGGGCAGACAGGCCCAGACGGCCATGCGCGGCGGTGCCCGTGTGGTCCTCTATGACATTCCCCTGCTTGCCGAGCATGGACACTGGCGCAGACGCTTCGACCATGTCGTGGTGGTTGACTGTGACGAACCCACCCAGATTGCGCGCGTCATGGCCCGTAATGGCCTTCCACGCGACACCGTCGAGGCGATCATCCGTCAGCAGGCCAGCAGAACACAACGACGACGTGTAGCCGACACCCTGGTGCGCAACGGGCAGGGCATCGGTCTCAGGGAACTCAAGGCACAAGCCCATCTCCTCGCACGCCATTTCGGACTGCATTCGGCCTTATCATGAGCGGCAAAGGAATCGCCGCGTGATTGTGTACGAATACCCCCTCCATGAGCGCATTCGCACTTACCTGCGATTGGAGCGTCTGTTCGATCGATTCAGGGAACTCTCTGAACGGGAATCGGCGCTCGACCATCACTTGGCATTGACCACCCTTTTCGAACTGCTCGACGTGGCGACACGGTCTGACCTGAAGTCCGATACGCTGCGTGACCTCGATCGTCAAAAGCAGCAGCTCAATGCCTACAGGGGCAACCCCGCAGTGGCGGAGAGCATGCTCGAACAGACCGTGCAGAGCGTCGAGAACTGCTATGCCGACCTGCAGCGTCTCAATGGCAAACTGGGACAGGCCCTGTCCGAAAACGATTGGCTCACCGCCATCCGGAGCCGTCTGAGCATACCGGGAGGTACCTGTGAATTCGATCTCCCCGACTATTTTGCCTGGCAGCATTTTCCTCCGCTGGAACGCCAGCAGAATCTGCAGGAATGGATTGCACAGCTTCTGCCGCTTGCCGAAAGCGTCAAGCTACTGCTGTCGCTGATGCGCGGAACCGGCTACAGCCAGAGAGTCACTGCGATCAAGGGCATATTCCAGCAGAACCTGCCTCAAGGCAAACCCTTCCAGTTCCTGCGCGTGCGCCTGCACGCAGATGCGCACCTCTTTCCCGAAATCAGTGCCAACCGGCTGGTGCTTTCCGTGCGCATCATGGCGCACAATGGCACGGCTGAACCTCTGGCCAGTCCGGAGGATACCGATTTCCAGCTCACGTTGTGCGCGTGAGCAGTTTCTCGCCAGTCATAGCCGATCATGTCTTCGTCTGAATCTCCCTGTGCTGCAGCACATGATGCACCCACAGGACGCACCGTCACCTGCCCACAGTGCGGAGGCCCCAGCCTCTATGCACCCTCCAATCCCTATCGTCCCTTCTGCAGCAAGCGCTGCAAGCAGATCGACCTGGGCGCCTGGGCCAATGAGGATTACCGTGTCCACCCCACGTCGTCGGAAGCCACGGACGATCCCGGAATGGCACCCTGATGTGCCTTTTGCGCCGATTCTCCTGTCTGACTGCCCCTGACCACCTCATCCGGCAGCTTTTTCTTTTCTGACGAGGCTCCTGTCGCCTCCTCTCCATCGTTGCCCATCATGTCCGATACTTCCTTCCCTTCTTCCGCCTCCATCTCGCCTTCTGCCTCCTCGCAAGGCCTTCCTGTCGTCATTGTGGGCGCAGGTCTGGGAGGCCTGGCCGTTGCCCTGCATCTGGCGCGCTCTGTTCCTGTCGTCATGCTGGCCAAACGCAAGGTCGAGGAAGCCGCCACCGCTTGGGCGCAGGGAGGTATCGTGGGCGTCGTCGGTCCTGACGACAGTGTGGAGAGTCACATCCATGACACCCAGGAAGCGGGTGCCGGGATCGTGGATGAGGATACCGCGCGCTTCATCGCCGAAAACAGCGCTGATGCACTCGCTTGGCTGGTCGAGCAGGGGGTGCCCTTCACGCACGACGAGCAGGGGCCGCTGGGACTCCATCTCACCCGGGAAGGCGGCCATGCCGTTCGCCGCATTGCCCATGCAGCCGATGCCACGGGACGCGCCATCCACCAGGCCTTGCTGGCCAAGGTACGCCAGCACCCCAACATCACGCTCCACGAACGCTGGATGGCCATCGATCTCATCACCGACAAGCACCTCGGTGAAGCGGGCGCATCGCCGATCAAGAGCTGCCATGGTGTCTATGTCCTCGACATCGACGCAGGCAAGGTACTGACCATGCCCGCACGCGCAGTCGTGCTGGCCAGCGGCGGCGTGGGCAAGGTCTATCGCTACACCACCAATCCGGAAACCTCGACCGGAGATGGCATCGCCATGGCCTGGCGGGCAGGCTGTCGCATCGGCAACATGGAGTTCATCCAGTTTCACCCCACCTGCCTGTACCACCCACAGGAACGCAGCTTCCTGATCACCGAGGCCCTGCGCGGCGAGGGGGGGCTGCTCAAGCTTCCCCTCAAGGATGCCGACGGCAACATCCATGCACAACGATTCATGCCCGAGCATGATCCGCGCGCGGAACTGGCTCCTCGTGACATCGTGGCACGTGCCATCGATTTCGAACTGAAAAAGCATGGCCTTGACTATGTCTGGCTCGATGCCACACACCTGGGAGCCGAGTTTCTCAAGGAACACTTCCCTACCATCTACCATCGCTGCCTGGAACTCGGCATCGACATCACCAAGGACCCGATCCCCGTCGTGCCGGCAGCCCACTACACCTGCGGCGGGGTGGTGACCGACCTGCAGGGGCACACGGACCTGCACCATCTCTACGCTGTCGGCGAAACCACCTACACAGGCCTGCATGGCGCCAATCGCCTGGCAAGCAACTCGCTTCTCGAATGCGTAGTGCTGGGCAAGAGCTGCGCCGAGGCCATCATGCAGATGCCTGCCTCCAGCCCCCTGCCCCTGCCCCAGTGGGATGAAAGCCAGGTCGAGGATGCCGATGAACAGGTTGTCATTGCCCACAACTGGGATGAGCTCCGCCTCATGATGTGGAACTACGTGGGCATTGTCCGCACCACACGTCGGCTCGAACGCGCACAGCATCGCATCAAGCTGCTCAAGGATGAGATTGACGACTACTACGCCAACTTCAAGGTCAGCCGAGACCTGCTGGAGCTGCGCAATCTGGTCGACTGTGCCGATCTCATCGTCAAGAGCGCACTGAACCGCCATGAAAGCCGAGGGCTGCACTACATCCGCGACTATCCGGAACTGCTGCCTGCCAGTTTCCCGACCATCCTCTTCAAGAATCTGCACCGCAAGAGCGCCAGAAAGAACAAAAAGGCCTGATGCTGAGCCCTTTGCCTGTATCAGCAGCAACCGCAGCGGTGCACCTCACCGTTTGCACGCCGGATGCCGAACAGGAACCGCCACCTGCGCTCCTTTCTGCGCCATATTCCTTCACCGGTCCCACCTCAGCCCTCTCATGCTCAGCCAACAGGTCGTTTTCAGCTTTTTTGGGCTGTCAGTGCTGCTTGCGCTCGCTCCAGGTCCCGACAACCTCTTTGTACTGACACTGTCGGCACTGCGAGGGCCCCGTGCCGGACTCTGGGTGGTACTGGGGCTGTGCTCTGGATTGGTCGTGCATACCGCAGCCGTGGCCCTGGGAGTTGCAGCTCTCTTTGCGGCATCTCCTCTGGCGTTCACGGCCCTCAAGTTCGTGGGTGCTGCCTACCTGCTCTACCTGGCCTGGGGCGCCTGGAATACCCCTGCCCTTTCCGGAAATGGCACCGCTCTCGACAGCACACCAGGACTCACGCCCTTGCAGGCGTGGCGACGGGGATTGGTGATGAATCTCACCAATCCCAAGGTGGTACTGTTCTTTCTGGCCTTTCTGCCCCAGTTCTGCTCGCCAGCCCAAGGGCATCTGGCTCTGCAGACCCTGGCCCTCGGCGGACTGTTCATCGTGGCGGCTGGAATCACCTTCTCCTCTCTGGCCCTGCTTGCCGGCTCTCTGGGAAGGAAGCTGCAGACATCCCCCCGCCTGCATTCTTGGCTCCAGCGTGGAGCCGGCGCCGTTCTGGCTGGACTGGCGCTCAAACTCGCGCTGACTACTCGCTGAAATCAACAGCGCCGCAACGCATCCATGCATCGATGTGGCAAGGCAAGAAATCCTGCCCCACGTTCTCGCATGACAGCCCTGCCTCCATCCTACCGCCGCTGCAGACGTGTGGCCGTCGGAGCAAAGCCATGATTGAGTGGGCCATTGTCTGCTGACCCCGTCTGCACAAGAGCCCCGGCCTGCAGTGCGCGCCGGACATAGAGTCTGGCTTCGTGCAGGGCATCCCCCATCTCCAGCCCGAGCGCCAGATAGCCCGCAATGGCAGAAGACAGCGTACATCCCGTTCCGTGGGTATTGGCGGTATCGATGCGGGGATCCGACATCTGGATGCAGCGGCCGCTTTCATCGCACCACACATCCACCACGTGATCGCCCTGCAGATGCCCCCCCTTGAGCAGCACGGCACGGGCTCCCATGGCTTGCAGCTCCCGGGCGGCCATACACATATCCTCCACCGACTGCAGAGAGCGCCCCACGAGCAATCCTGCTTCATCCAGATTGGGGGTGACCAGTGTGACCAGCGGAAAAAGCTCACGCACCATATACGAACGCGCCTCGGGCGCCATCAGCGCAGCGCCACTGCTGGCCACCATGACGGGATCGAGCACCACAGGCACGAGCCTGAACCGATGAAGCTCCTCCGCCACAATGCGCATGATGGCACGGTCATGCAGCATCCCGATCTTGACCGCATTCACCCCGATGTCCGTCACCACAGCTTCCACCTGCGCTCGAACCACCTCGGGAGAGATTCCTTCGATCGCCGTCACACCGCGGGTATTCTGAGCCGTCACCGCCGTGATCGCCGTCATGCCGAACACTCCCAGCGCAGAAAGTGTCTTGAGATCCGCCTGAATACCTGCCCCCCCTCCGCTGTCAGACCCCGCAATACTCAACACACGGACATAGCGAAAGGCACGTTCCGACACCTGCATAACCACCTCCCCTGACCTGATACAGCCGAAGCCATGCGCCACATTTCCGAAACTTTTGTGGGCACGGCACAAAACAAAAGCCCCCGGGCCGGAAGGACCTGGGGGCTTGAAATGGCTCCTCAACCTGGGCTCGAACCAGGGACCTACGGATTAACAGTCCGGCGCTCTACCAACTGAGCTATTGAGGAATAACATGTGCCTTGTCTTGGAGACAGGCTTGATTCTGCATCATGGCTTCATATGATCACGAAGCCAAGCAAACTTGGCTCCTCAACCTGGGCTCGAACCAGGGACCTACGGATTAACAGTCCGGCGCTCTACCAACTGAGCTATTGAGGAATCGAGCTAGAAATTATAGCGGCAATCTTGCCCTCTTATCAAGGCAAAGCCGTTTTTTTCACCTCGTCGCAGCTCCCATGCATTTTCTCTGTAGAGATGCAGGGAGCCGCCAAGGCAGCGCCCTCAGTCGTCTGCACGCGGTCCGGTCAGCATCGGTTCTTCGACCAGCTGGGGATTGTCGAGCATGCGATGCAGCTGATCGGCATCGAGCTGTTTTTCCCAGCGCGCCACCACGATGGTGGCGCAGGCATTGCCGACGAAATTGGTCAGTGCCCGGCATTCCGACATGAAGCGGTCGACCCCCAGAATGAGCACCATGCCGGCTACCGGCAGTTCCGGCACTACGGCAAGCGTTGCCGCCAGGGTGATGAAGCCAGCCCCGGTCACCCCTGCCGCCCCCTTGGAGCTGATCATCGCCACCACGAGGAGCAGGAGCTGATGTTCGAGCGTGAGATGGATATTGAGGGCCTGTGCGATGAACAGGGCCGCCAACGTCATGTAAATGTTCGTGCCATCCAGGTTGAAGGAATATCCGGTGGGCACGACCAGCCCGACCACGGGCTTGGAGCAGCCAGCCTTTTCCATCTTGTGCATGAGGTTCGGCAGCGCCGCTTCCGAGGAACTGGTTCCGAGCACGAGCAGCAGTTCATCCTTGATGTAGCGCACCAGCTTGAAGATCGAGAACCCGTTGTAGCGGCCCACCAGGCCAAGCACGATCACCACGAACAGAATGGACGTGAAATAGAAGGTCACGACCAGGAAGGCCAGGTTCTTGACCGAACCAATGCCATATTTGCCGATCGTGAAGGCCATGGCGCCAAAGGCCCCCACGGGAGCTGCCTTCATCAGAATGGCCACCAGCTTAAACACCGGAACCGACAGGTCATTGAAGAGGTGGTAGATCGGTTTGCCACGCTCTCCGACCAGTGCCAGCGAAATGCCGAACAGGATGGCAATGAACAGCACCTGCAGGATATCCCCTTCCACCAGCGGGCTGACCACGGTGTTGGGAATGATGTTCATCAGGAAGCCCACGATGCTGGACTGATGTGCCTTGGCCACGTAGGTGGCGACCTTGGATGCATCCAGTGTCTTGGGATCGATGTTGAGCCCCGCTCCCGGCTGCAGGGTATTGGCCACCACCAGACCGATGACCAGCGCCAGGGTAGAGAAGGTCAGGAAATAGATCATGGCCTTGCCAGCCACGCGCCCCACGGTGCGCATGTTGCTCATGCCGGAGATGCCGGTGACGACCGTCAGGAAGATGACGGGTGCAATGATCATCTTGACGAGCTTGATGAAGGCATCCCCGAACGGCTTCATGGCCTCGCCCGCCTGCGGGTAGAAATACCCCAGCGCAATACCGATCAGGATGGCGATGATCACCTGCACGTACAGGATCTTGTACCACTTCACCTTTCGGACGGCATGCGTCCTCTGCTCCAGTTCTTCTGCGGTCAACATGACTTTCTGTCCTTTTTCATGGAAGTTTCAATGCATGCAGTGCTGTGCCGACCTGCACCTCTTGTCTGTGCGACAGATGCGCGAGAGCCTGCTCACGATCCCCTGAACAGGCGTCGGAGCGGAATGTGTTTCCACCCAGACAGCCTTTTTCTGGCATCGTCAACAGGCTCAGGAACGAGTCGTCGAGGTCCGATTGCTTCATCGTGCGGCACAGGCACGGTTGTCGGCGCCATTATGCACGTCGACAACAAGCTGTGACCGTTGTTGCAATGCAGTAAATGCACCGCTGAAACAAAAAATCCTGCCGAAGCAGGATCGGGAGCTTGCCCCTGCGGGGTGTCAGCTCATGTGCAATCCCCCATTGCAGGAAAATTCAGCGCCTGTGGTGAAGCCAGACTCCTCTCCCGCAAGCCATGCCACGATGGAAGCAATCTCGGTGGGTTCGCCGAGGCGCTTGACGGGAATCGTGGCCACGATCTTGGCCAACACTTCTTCCCGGATGGCCTTGACCATGTCGGTGGCGATGTAACCGGGACTGACGGTATTGACGGTCACGCCCTTGCCGGCCAGTTCCTGTGCCAGAGCCATGCTGAAGCCGTGCATGCCAGCCTTGGCAGCAGAATAGTTGGTCTGCCCAGCCTGGCCCTTGGCTCCATTGACGGAAGAAATGTTGATGATGCGTCCCCAGCCTCTTTCAGCCATGTCGCCAACGACCTGCTTGGTCACATTGAACATGGAGTTGAGATTGGTCTCGATCACCGCACGCCAGTCTTCGGGAGACATCTTCATGAACATGCGGTCACGGGTGATGCCCGCATTGTTGACCAGCACATCGATCGGGCCATGCTCATCCTTGGCCTTGGCAAAGGCATGAACGGTGGAATCCCAGTCAGCCACATTGCCCACCGAGGCATGGAAGGTATATCCCTGCTCCTTCTGCTGATCCAGCCAGGATTGATAGTCACGGGTAGGGCCGCATCCCACAACGACGGTAAAGCCGTCCCGGTTCAGGCGCTGGCAAATGGCGGTGCCTATGCCCCCCATGCCTCCAGTTACGTATGCCACTTTCTTGCTCATGTTTGTCTCCTCATTGGATATAGTCATGCACCGGCAGCGCCGGTGTGGTGGGGCAGGCGACAGGCAGACGGATCACCATCTATGAGCTTTGCCCGCCCTGCCCCGGTCGAAAAACAACTCCTTGGCGTTCTCCTGTTTTTAGGGATCGAATGAAAATGCCCCCGCATCAAATCATGGGGACCCGGGTCTTGACATAGCGCCCCGGCGCAGGTTCGATCACGGGATAGGTCTCGGAGCCATAGCTCTCGGGAGCTGCCTTCATGCGTCCGCCATGACCGGCCAGCCATTCGGACCAGTCCGGCCACCAGCTTCCCGGATGTTCTTCGGCCTCGGCGATCCACTGTGCACTGTCGGCAGGGAAGGTGGTGGAATCCAGGGTCCAGTAGCTGCGCTTCTTCTTGTGGGGTGGATTGATGACCCCGGCGATATGGCCCGAGGCCCCCATGACGAAGCGCTTCTTGCCGGGAAGCACCTGCGTCGATGCATAAGCTCCTTCAATGGGGACGATGTGGTCTTCGCGCGAACCATAGATGTAGACAGGCTGCTTGATCTTGCGCAGATCCACCTTCTCACCGCACACTGTGGCAGCACCGGGCTGGATGAGCCGGTTTTCCAGGTAGGTGTTGCGCAGGTACCAGGCGTACATGGGTCCCGGCAGACTGGTGGAATCGCAATTCCAGTAAAGCAGGTCAAAGGGCGGAGGTGTTTCGCCCTTGAGGTAATTGCCCACTACGTAATTCCAGACCAGATCGTTGGGGCGGAGAAAACTGAACGTAGTGGCCAGCTCGTTGGCGGGCATCAGTCCCCCATTCTGGAACTGGAGTTCGCGCATGCGCACGAATCCCTCGTCGATGAAAATATCGAGTACCCCTGTGTGCGTGAAGTCGATCAACGTAGTCAGCAACGTCACACTGTGCACCCGGTTGCCCTGCTGCCGTGCCGCAAGCACAGCCAGTGCCGTGGTGAGCAGGGTTCCGCCGACACAGAAACCAAGCACGTTCAGGTTGCTGGTTCCGGTGAGAGCCAGCACCGTGTCAATGGCCTTGAGCACGCCCTTTTCCACATAGTCATCCCAGGTGGCCTGAGCCATGCTCATGTCGGGATTGCGCCAGCTCACCATGAAGGTGTGGTGTCCCTGATCCACTACATAGCGCACCATGGAATTGTCCGGCTGCAGGTCCAGGATGTAGAACTTGTTGATGCAGGGCGGCACGAAGAGGAAGGGGCGTTCATGCACTTTCTCTGTGGAGGGCTTGTATTCGATGAGCTGAAAAAACTCGTTTTCGAACACCACGGCTCCCTCGGAGGTGCAGAGATTGACTCCCACGTGGAACTTGCTCTCATCCGTCATGGACACATAGCCCTGACGCAGGTCGTGCAGAATGTTCTGCATCCCCTTGGCAATGCTCTCGCCTCCTGTCTCGATGGCTTTTTTCTGCGCATCGGGGTTGAAGGCCAGGAAATTGCTGGGTGCCGTGGCTGCCGCCCACTGCTCCACAGCAAACTCGACACGCCCTCTGGTCTTGGCGTCGCACTGCATGGCATCGACCAGCCCCATCAGCAGCCGGGTGTTGGTCAGGTGCAGGGCTGCAGCGAATCCTGCCGAAGGCTGTTTCTGCCATTCGGCGCTGGAAAATCGGCGGTCCCCCGTGATCACGGGAGGCACCATGCCCTGCAGCCACAGGGCATAGATCTCCTGCAGATATTGCTGCTGAAGCCCCTGCAGACGCTCGGCATCGAAAGTGACGGGCTTGGCATCGGGCATGGAGGGGATGAATTCTGCAAACTGCCGCATGGCCTGATCCAGCATGGGAGCACCCTGCTGGGAAGGCATGGCCTGGGTGAACTGGTTCAGGGTCTGCTGCCACATGTCCTGCATGGGCTGGACAAAGGCTTGCCAGGGGTTGCCGTTGGGTGTTGTCGTCACTGCGATGCTCCTCGTTTCTCCGTTATGACAGGCGAATCATGGGTCTGTGTCATCACAACACAGGAGGCTTACAGAAGACTTGTGTGCAACTGCGCTCTGGAGAATGTGCAACTCACCGGCAAAACACTCAACGGTTCGGGAGAACCGTCGGGAGGCGATCAAGGCAGAAATCTCACAGGAATGGCTGCTGCACACTTTCTGGAAACCGGATCTGTTCCACTATGCCACACCATGATGCCATTTTGACGACAGGCCAGACATGCGCATTTGTACCGAGTCCAGCCTGCTCGTGAGTGAGCGTACACACCCCCGCCACGCACGATCGACAAGGATCTTGCGAATGTCAGACCGCCTGCGGGTGCGCTGCATCCCAGGCCTGTGCATCAAGCCAGACGAGGGCTGCGAACCGTCCGGTGGGATTCTGCCGGCGGTAGGAATACCAGCGCTCTGGGTGTGCGGTCGTGGACCAGCATTCGGAGCTGTCGTTGCCATGCACCGCATTGATCCCCTGCCGCCGCAGCCGCTGCCGCGCCAGCCCCGCCAGATCGCCCCACCATTTCCCTTCCACGGCACCGGGACGGAAATGCTCCACAGCTCCGGGACTGGTTTCCAGGAAGGCCTGACGCACCTCATCGCCCACCTCGAACGATTCCGGACCGATGCAGGGCCCCAGCCAGGCCATCCAGCCTGCATCCAAGGCCTCTGTTGCGCATTCGGGCCAGTGGGTGCGCGCCTGACTGCGCATGGCATCGAGCAAGTGCTCCACCACCCCTCCGGCCAGCCCTCGCCACCCCGCATGCGCAGCCCCCACGAGGGGCAGACTGCGGTGTGCCAGCAGGACGGGCAGACAGTCTGCAACCATCATCGCGCATCCCACTCCCATGGCATAGGTATAGGTGGCATCGACTCGATAGGCACACTCTGCTCCTGCATCGGCCGCATGCAGTTCCTGAACTCCAGTGCCGTGAACCTGCTCGACAAAAACCGGTTCCGCCCCCATGGCCCGTGCCAAGGCCCGTCGATTGGCACGCACATCGGCAGGCTCGTCCCCTACGTGCAGCCCCAGATTGAGGCCCTCATAGGGGGGGTGCGAACATCCTCCTGCACGCGTAGTGCACAGCGCCCGTACCCAGGGCGGAGCAGGCCAGTCCGGCAACAGAAAGGGAGAGGAATCGGAATTCATGCATGGCACTGTAATGCAGAAACCCTTGTCTCGTGGCAAGCCACTCACCTCTGTGCGACGTGTTAAATTCCCATCGTTTGCATCCTTGTGTGAAGGTTTTGCCATGTCTTCCGTATCGACCGTGTTTCCGGCGCTGCCTGTGCCCGTGATTCCCATAGTGGGCTCCTCTCAGGTCTACCCCGTGCACCGCATCTACTGCGTAGGGCGGAACTACGAAGATCACGCGAAGGAGATGGGTTTCACCGGCCGCGAGGCTCCCTTTTTCTTCATGAAGCCTGCCGATGCGGTCGTGGCAGCTGCACCAGAACAATCCATCCGTCTGCCCTATCCCAGCCTGACCCATGACTTTCACCATGAAATCGAACTGGTGGTGGCCATCGGAATCGGAGGCCGAGACATTCCGGCCGCCGAGGCGCATCGCCATATCTTCGGGTACGCCGTAGGGCTCGACATGACACGTCGGGATCTGCAGAACGATATGAAAAAACAGGGCCGTCCATGGTCCATCGGCAAGGGGTTCGACGCCTCTGCTCCCCTGTCTGCCATCGTCCCCGCCGCAGAGATGAGCATCCCCATCGAATCCGCCGATATCTGGCTCAAGGTCAACGGCGAGCTGCGGCAGCAAGGCCATATCGGTCAACTCATCTGGAACATCGCAGAAACCATCGAGCACCTGAGCAAGGCATGGACCCTGCAGCCTGGCGACCTGATCTTCACCGGGACTCCCAAGGGCGTCGGTGCAGTAGTGCCTGGCGACAGGCTCGAAGGGCATGTGGATGGACTTCCACCGCTGCAGGTCGAGGTTTTCTGATCGTGTTCACCCCCATTCACCAGCCACCCCGCACCGCCGTGCACTTCTGCCGCTACTGCGGCCACGCCACCGAACTGAGGGAGCCCGAGGGCGACAACCGCAAGCGTGCAGTATGTCCCTCCTGCGGCACCATTCATTACATCAATCCCTTGGTCGTGGTGGGAACCCTGCCGGTATGGCAGGACCGCATCCTGCTGTGCAAACGCAACATCGAGCCTCGCCGGGGCAAATGGACGCTGCCTGCGGGATTCATGGAGCTCCATGAAACCACTTCGCAGGGCGCAGCCCGGGAAACCATGGAAGAATCCGGGGCCGAATTCGATATGGGGCCTTTGTTCGGCGTCATGAATGTCCCTGAAGTGGGACAAGTGCACATGTTCTACCTGTGCACCCTGCGCCATGACCGCTTCGATCCCGGACACGAGACCATGGAAGCACGGCTGTTTTCCGAAGAAGAAATTCCGTGGGAGGAACTGTCGTTCCGTACGGTCGAGCACATGCTCAGGACCTTCCTCGCCGACCGCGCCAAGGGACATTTCGGTGTCCACGTGCACGATTTCATGACCGAGGACACACCCACCTGAGCAGAAATAGGCTTACGTGGCCTGCACCGGCACACGTGCTGCAATGGCCTGGGCACAGGCGTGGGCCTGCTCGGCGCTTCTGGCTTCGACCATGACGCGCAGCACGGGTTCGGTGCCGCTGGCTCGGATGAGTACGCGCCCTTCGGAACCGAGCTCCTCGCGGGCATCGGCAATCGCCTTCTGCAGACCAGTGTCTTCCTGCCAGGGTGTCCCAGGCGCCATGCGGACATTGATCATGGTCTGGGGATAGAGCGTCACCCCTTCCAGAAGATCGGCCAGTGTTCTGCCGCTGCGTGCCACCGCCTGCAGCACCTGCAGGGCGCTGATGATGCCGTCCCCCGTGGAATGGCGGTCCAGCACGAGGATGTGTCCTGAACTCTCTCCGCCGATCAGCCAGCCCTTCTGGAGCAGCTCCTCAAGCACATAGCGGTCTCCCACCTTGGCCCGCACCAGTTCGATACCCTTGTGCTGCAGGGCTTTCTCGATGGCCATGTTGGTCATGAGCGTCCCCACCACACCGGATACGGCATGCGATTGGGCCAGACGGTCGATGGCCAGCAGATAGACCAGCTCATCTCCGTTGAAGAGCCTGCCCTGGGCATCCACCATCTGCAGCCGGTCGGCATCCCCGTCGAGGGCAATGCCGTAATCGGCCCCATGCTCCCGCACGGCGGCCATGAGGGTCTCAGGATGGGTGGCACCGACTCCCGCATTGATGTTGAGCCCATCCGGATGACAACCGATGGGCACCACATCAGCCCCAAGCTCGTGAAAGACCTTGGGTGCGATCTGATACGCAGCCCCATTGGCGGCATCCACCACGATCTTCAGCCCGGACAGAGTGAGGTCATGGGCAAAGGTGCTCTTGCAGAATTCAATGTAGCGCCCCGCTGCATCGTCGAGGCGCATCGCCTTGCCCAGCCGTCCCGAAGGCACGCAGACCAGAGGCTGCTCCAGCTCTCGTTCGACAGCTTCCTCCCACGCATCGGGCAGCTTGGCTCCTTGCTTGCTGAAGAACTTGATGCCATTGTCTTCATAGGGATTGTGGCTTGCGCTGATCACTACCCCGAGCGAAGCACGCTGTGCGCGGGTCAGATAGGCCACGGCGGGCGTGGGAACAGGTCCCAGCAGCATCACATCCACTCCGGCCGAATTGAAGCCGGACTCCAGCGCACTTTCGAGCATGTAACCGGAAATGCGCGTGTCCTTGCCTATCAGGACCTTGGGAGGCGTGGCAGAAGTCCCGGCCTCCTGCCGCAAGACGCGCCCTACCGCATTGGCCAGACGCAACACAAAATCAGGCGTCAGCGGCGCCTGTCCCACCGTGCCTCGAATGCCATCCGTACCGAAATATGTGCGTGTGCCTGCCATGTGTATGCCGTAATTGCCAGTGATGAAAAAACGATGCTGTCCTGCCCGAAGTCGCGGAATACGCCTCTGCCTTCCGCAGCTCCAGAAAGCACAGAAAATCAGGAAAGCGGTGCCGCCACGGCGTGCATCGCCTGCCATACGGCCAGGGCCTGCTGGGTTGCTGCCACGTCGTGCACACGCACCACGCGCGCCCCCCGATCGACTGCCAGCACGGCGGCAGTCACGCTGGCCAGACTGCGTTCATGCGACAGCAGGTCGCTGCGATAGTCCACATCCGTGATCCCCGGAGGAAGTGCTTCCAGCACAGCCCCCAGGCTGGATTTGCGCGACCATCCCGCCAGCAGCGGCTGTCCGGTGATCTCCAGCAGCGGCTGGTAGGCCAGCAGAGAAAAATTCTGTGGCACCGTCTTGCCGAATCCTATGCCAGGATCCAGCGCAATGCGCTCCCGTGCAACGCCGAGACTCTGCAGCACATGGGTGCGCTGCTGCAAAAAGCGCCCCACTTCGTGCACCACCTCCGCAGCCGAGCCCTGCATGGGTTCCATCTGCATCGTCAGGGGATCGCGATGCATGTGCATGAGGCATACGCCACAGCTCCCGTGTCGGGCCACTACCTGCTCTCCATCCAGCCCATCCGGCCCCATGCGCCAGCGCAGAGCCCAGATGTCGTTGATGATGCTGGCGCCGAGATCAAGCGCTGCCTGCATGACTTCGGGCTTATAGGTATCGACCGAAATCGGGACCTTGAGCTCCACGGCATGACGCACCACGGGCAGCACCCGCTCCAGCTCCAGCTCCAGAGGCACAGGTTCTGCACCGGGGCGCGTGGACTCCCCACCGATATCGAGAATGGCAGCACCCTCATGCACCAGCCTTTCGGCGTGGCGGAGCGCACTGACGGTATCGGCATGATGCCCCCCATCCGAAAAGGAGTCGGGCGTGACATTGACGATGCCCATGATGCGCGGAACGCGCAGATCCAGGCGGAAGGCACCGGCCTGCCAGATGCTGAGGGAAGCCATGTTGAAGCCAGGGAAAGAGAAAAAAGAAAACCCGATGACACGAGCGCAATCTGCCTATTGTAAATAGGCTGCCTCGCAGGGAACCGCATGGCTGTTCACGCACATGGCGCGGATGGCAACCATCAGCGGCAGTCGGGCACACATATGAAAAAGGAGCCATGACAGGCTCCTTTTTCACTCAGGGGGCACAAGCCCCCGATCTCATTGCCGCAGGGTGGGATGAGGTGTCGGCGTGGGCTTGGCCTCGGCCGCAGGAGTGGACGGCAATGCAGGAGCAGAACCACCGCTGCTGCTGGAGCCTCCATCACGTGGCGGCACCCGAGGGGCCCAGTCCTTGGCAGGTTTCGGCTCACGTCCTTCCATGATGGCATCGAGCTGCTCGCTGTCGATGGTTTCCCATTCCAGCAAGGCCTTGGCCATGGCATGCATCTTGTCGCTGTGCTCCTCGATCAACCTGCGTGCGAGATCGTACTGCTCGTCGATGATGCGCCGGACCTCCTCGTCCACCAGCCGCATGGTCTCTTCGCTCATGTGCGTGGTCTTGGTGACGCTGCGTCCCAGGAAAACTTCGCCTTCGTTTTCCGCATACACCATGGGGCCCAGTTTCTCGCTCATGCCATACCGCATGACCATGTCGCGTGCCAGCTGGGTGGCGCGCTCGAAATCATTGCTGGCTCCCGTGGTCATCTGGTGCATGAAGACCTCTTCGGCAATGCGTCCACCGAACAGCATGCTGATCTGGTTGAGCATGTATTCGCGGTCATAGCTGTAGCGGTCCTGCTCCGGCAGGCTCATGGTCACCCCGAGGGCACGACCCCGCGGAATGATGGTGACCTTGTGCACAGGATCACACTTGGGCAGCAGGCGCCCGATGAGCGCATGGCCAGATTCGTGATAGGCCGTGTTGCGACGTTCTTCCTCGGGCATGACCATGGTCTTGCGCTCGGGGCCCATGATGATCTTGTCCTTGGCCTTTTCGAAATCCTGCATCTCGACCACGCGCGCATTGCGACGTGCCGCCATCAGGGCAGCCTCGTTGCACAGATTGGCCAGATCGGCACCACTCATGCCCGGCGTGCCTCGTGCAATGATGGCGGGATCGACATCCTGCCCCACGGGAATCTTGCGCATGTGCACGCTCAGAATCTGCTCACGGCCCCGGATATCAGGCAACGTGACATAGACCTGCCGGTCGAAGCGCCCGGGACGCAGCAGGGCTGCATCCAGGATGTCCGGTCGGTTGGTGGCTGCCACGACAATGACGCCGAGATTGGTTTCGAAGCCATCCATCTCGACCAGCATCTGGTTGAGGGTCTGTTCGCGCTCATCGTTGCCACCGCCCAGACCTGCACCACGCTGGCGGCCCACAGCATCGATCTCATCGATGAAGATGATGCAGGGAGCGTTCTTCTTGGCGTTCTCGAACATGTCACGCACCCGGGCCGCACCTACGCCCACGAACATTTCCACGAAGTCCGAACCGGAGATGCTGAAGAAGGGCACCTTGGCCTCGCCCGCGATCGACTTGGCCAGCAGCGTCTTGCCTGTTCCCGGAGGTCCGACCAGGAGCAGCCCGCGCGGAATGCGTCCACCAAGCTTCTGGAATTTCTGGGGATCCTTGAGGAAGTCCACGACTTCCTTGACTTCTTCCTTGGCCTCGTCGCACCCGGCCACGTCGGCAAAGGTCACGGTGTTGTTGTTCTCGTCCAGCATGCGTGCCTTGGACTTGCCGAAGCTGAACGCGCCTCCCTTGCCTCCACCCTGCATCTGACGCATGAAATAGATCCAGACACCGATGAGGAGCAGCATGGGGCCCCAGCTGATGAGCAGGCTGCCCAGGAGGGAGCCTTCCTCTTTCTGCTTCACGTCGAACTTGACGCCGTAATTGAGCAAGTCTCCCACCAGCCCACGATCGAGATACGTGGCCGTGGTGCGCACCCGGCGGTCATCGGTGGTGACAGCCACGATGTCGGTCGAGCCGCCCGATCCTTCCTGGATGGTGGCGCTCTTGATCTTGCGATTGTGAACGTCCGAGATGAAGTCGGAGTAGCCCACCGTGCTCGCCCCAGCGGGACCGCGCACGTCGAACTGCTTGAAGACGGTGAAGAGCACGAGGGCCACCACCATCCACACAGCTATCTTGGAAAACCATTGTTTGTTCAAACCACACTCCAGTTCGCAAAACCGTCCACACCATCAGCGCAGAGCATTATTCATGCCATATGCGCGTCATTTTAGGACTTTCAAGGCGCAGACGTATCCCGTATTCCCCTGCAGCGGAACGGAAAAGAACAGAAAACCGACAACCCTGTCTCAGGAGGGATGCCCATTGCCCCTGCAGCGGCTAGGACTTGAGGCGCAACCCCACCAGAAAGGTCTCGCTCGACCGGTCGCGCGAGGCCTTGGGCTTGATGGGCTTGACCACCTCGAAATGCTGCTTGAAGAGCTTGACCAGCTGGCTGTATCCACTGCCATGGAACACCTTGGTCACGAGGGCGCCTTCCGGCTTGAGATGGGCCTGGGAAAACTCGATGGCCAGTTCGATGAGATGGGCCACCCGTGCCGCATCGGCCGACTCCACGCCAGAGAGATTGGGCGCCATGTCGGACACCACCACATCCGCTCTGCGCCCTTGCAGGGTGCGCTCCAGTGCAGTGAGCACTTCCTCTTCCCGGAAATCACCCTGCAGGAACTCGACTCCCTCGATGGGCTGCATGGGAAGCATGTCGAGCGCGACGATGCGACCGTTCAGGGCTCCCACAGCCGCTCCTTCGGGCGAAAGCCTGCGCCGCACGTACTGGCTCCATGCGCCCGGAGCCGAGCCCAGATCCACCACGAGATCTCCCGGATGGATCAGATGCAGGGCCTCGTCGATCTCCTTGAGCTTGTAGGCTGCGCGTGCGCGATAGCCTTCCCGCTGGGCGAGCTTGACGTAGGGATCATTGACGTGGTCGTTGAGCCATGCCTTGTTGACCTTCTTGCTTTTGGTTTTGACTTTCATAAATAGAGAACCGGCTCCGCGCGATCGTGTGCTTTTGGGGATAATACCGCCATGCCTCAGATTGTATTGACTCCCCTGGAGCGCAAGGCGCATCGCGCTGAAGCTCACCACCTTTCACCCGTTGTCATGATCGGCAATGATGGCCTGACCGAGGCCGTCATCAAGGAAACGGATGCCGCACTCAACGCCCATGGCCTGATCAAGGTGCGCGTGCTCGGCGACGACCGTGCCGCGCGCGAGCAGATGTTCCAGGAACTGGCAGACACGCTGAACGCGGCGCCGATCCAGCACATCGGCAAGCTGCTCGTCCTGTGGCGCCCCATGCCCGCCAAGGAGCATGTGCACGATGACAACCGCAAACCCGGCCCCAAGAATGTCAAGGTGCTGAAGTACAGCAAGCGTGGCGGTCAGCGTCCCGAGGTACGTACTCTGCGCGTGCTGGGCAACGAACGCCTCACATCCGGCGGCAAGATCAAGCGGGCAAAATCCCGCCAGGTGTCTCCCAAGAAGCGCCAGGCAGACTGACCATGGCTGCGGCAATGGATCAGCGCGTCATCCTGTGCATGAAATGGGGCACCAAGTATGGCCCCGAATATGTCAATCGGCTCTATGCCATGGTGCGGCGCCACCTGAGCGGAGACTTCTCGTTCGTGTGCCTGACGGACAACGGGGAAGGCATCCGCCCCGAGGTGCGCTGCCTCCCGATTCCTCCCCTCAACCTGCATCTCAAACCCGGACAGCGGGATGGTGCCTGGAAAAAGCTCACCACCTTCAGCGCCGATCTGCATGATCTGCAGGGAACGGGGCTGTTCCTCGATCTGGATGTGGTGATCGTCGGCAGTCTGGATGCCTTTTTCGAGTTGCCCGGCGATTTCTATATCATCCGGGACTATCCCAAGGCCCTGCCGTCCTATCGCATCACCGGCAACTCCTCGGTGTACCGCTTCCGGATCGGCGCACATGCCGATGTGCTGGAGTATTTCCGCACGCACATGGACGAGGTGCAGAAGCACTACCGCAACGAGCAAAGCTTCCTGTCCAAGTTTCTGCATCGTCAGGGCAAGCTGCACTACTGGCCCAGGGAATGGTGTCCGAGCTTCAAGTACAGCTGCATTCCCACCTGGCCTGCCAACTACTGGAAGGCACCGATCGTGCCTGCGCATGCACGGATCATCATCTTCCACGGCGAATGCAATCCTCCCGATGCTGCTGCGGGCAAGCGCAACCGCCGTTTCAGGCACATTGAACCCGCCCCCTGGATTCAGGAGAACTGGACCGAGTAGCACAGGCCCCTCGTGGTTCCGGCTCTCCACCAGAGCCGGAAAGAGGGCAAAAGACAGCGGCGTGCACAGCGCTCGCTACTGCCCCTGCCTCAGCGGGCCACGCCAGCTCCCACGCCCTGCAGAGGGCGCCCCATCATGCGAGTGAGGATGGCCAGAGGACTGCTGGCAGGATCACATTCCCGGCCCGGCGGCAGATACATGGTCTGTTCCATCATGTACTGCCCGGACATCACCGCATGCGTGGCCTGGTCTGAAAAGCACACCCATACGCTGCCTGCAGGAAAAGGAATGGTGACCTGGGTTCCGGATTTCTGGTAGTCCAGATCGCGCTTCATGGCATCGTGCATCTGCAGCATCAGGTGGTCGTACTCGCTGCGCAGCGACTTGGTGACGTGCAGGGCATTCAGCACGCGTGCCTGCCAGAGGCGATAGGGAGCGAGCCGTGGCCAGAATTGGCGCGCCACCGTCTCGAACGATTCTCCGACGCGCCATACGCGCGGCACCCCGGCGGGATTGACATTGGCAAAGATGCGCAGAATGCGTTCGCCATAGTTGGGGCGGGAGGGGAAGGCATCGACATGCATGCGCTGGTCGTCGGCCCTCCAGGACTGCGCACGGGTCTCGACCTGCCTTGGCCGGAAACTGGTGGGAGCGATGCGAAGAAACTGTGCATATTCGGGGAGCAGGGTATCCACCAGCTGCCTGGCCTGATGGCGAAAACGCCCTACCATGGCCGCCAGAGCCTGCTGGTCGGCCTCAGGCCCCTGGGCTCCCTTGAGGTGCCCCTCGGCATCCAGGCTGATGTTGCGCGACTTGGGAGAGAGAATATCAGGCCGAAACAGGGCCTGTTCGGATGCGTCGACATGGAAGGCCAGATGGGGGAAGAACAGAACCTTGCCGGCTTCGAGTGCCGCCGTCCATTGAGAATCGCTGTGCGCAGCCGACCAGTCATCGAGCGGCAGTTCAACGATGGAAGAAGCGGAATTGTCGGGCATGTGGGTCACTCCTGAGGTGCACTGAGACGCCAGCAGACGATGCCGGCACACAGCCATTGCACGAGATACATGGTGCTGCCGATACTGTGCCACAGGGCCAGATGGTCCCGTGCGACGATATGGGGCGACACCACAAACTGGGACACGAGAGACAGCAGCATGCCACCCAGTATCCACACCAGCGACTGACAGGCCACCGCAGCAGCCCGGCCGGAGGTGTGCGCCCTGGTCAGCATCAGCAGCCAGAGCGCGCAGAGTACGGAAATCCCTGTCTGGATGGCGAACAGGCGCGCCGCCATGTTGCCTGCCATGAGAGAGGTGGGCAGATGGGCGAACAGCTGGGGCACGACGATGAACCCCGTTACCGCCAGGCTGCTCCACCAGAAGCCCGCAACGAACCAGGAGAAGCGCTCCACCAGGGACGTGCCGCGCATGCTCACAGGTACATGACCGAGACGATTTCGTAATAGCGCACGCCACCGGGAGCCTGCACCTCCACACTGTCGCCCTCTTCCTTGCCGATCAGGGCACGGGCGATGGGGCTGCCGACGTTGAGCAGGCCCTGTTTGATGTCAGCCTCGTCCTCGCCCACGATCTGATAGCGCACCTTGTCGCCCGTCTCTTCTTCTTCCAGTTCGATGGTGGCGCCGAACACCACCTTGCCACCGGCATCGAGCGTGGAGGGATCAATGACCTTGGCGGCTGCAAGCTTGCCCTCGATTTCCTTGATGCGCCCCTCGATGAAACCCTGACGGTCCTTGGCGGCATCGTATTCGGCGTTTTCGCTCAGGTCTCCGTGCGAACGCGCTTCGGCGATCGCGGCGATGACATCCGGGCGGTCCTTGGTCTTGAGGCGATGCAGCTCGGCCTTGAGTTTTTCAGCGCCCTTGATGGTGAGGGGAATGGTCGTGCTCATGGGGAAAAGAGGGACGTGCGACGTCCAAGAAAAGATGAAGCGAGAAAAAAGCCTCCCTGATCCCGTGGTCTCCAACCGGATGGGAAGCTGTCCAAAAAAGCGAAACCGCCGGGCACTGAGCCCGGCGGCATGTTCAGGAATTATGAACCATCTGCCGCTTGCGTCAAGCGTGCAGCATGCGGTGCATTTCCTGAACCGAGATCACACCGAGGTGGTCGATGTACTGCATGCCTTCCACCACGGCCTCGGCACCCGCAATGGTGGTGAAGGTCGTGACCCGCGCCTGCAGGGAGCTGGTGCGGATGGTACGGCTGTCGGCAATCGCATTGCGACGTTCCTCCACGGTATTGATGACCATGGCGATCTCGTTGTTCTTGATCATGTCGACGATATGCGGACGCCCTTCGGTCACCTTGTTGACGGTGGCGCATGTGATGCCGGCATCGCGGATGGCCTGGGCCGTCCCTCGGGTGGCGATGAGCTCGAAGCCCATGGCTGCCAGCTTGCGGGCGATGGCGATGGCCGTGGGCTTGTCGCTGTTCTTCACGGTGAGGAACACCTTGCCGGACGTCGGCAGATGCTCGCCTGCGCCCAGCTGGGCCTTGAGATAGGCCTCGCCAAAGGTCTTGCCGACGCCCATGACCTCGCCGGTGGACTTCATCTCGGGACCGAGAATGGTGTCCACGCCCGGGAACTTGACAAAGGGGAAGACGGCTTCCTTGACACTGAAGTACGGCGGATCGACCTCGGCACCGATGCCCTGCTGATCCAGGGTGTCTCCAGCCATGCAGCGCGCTGCCACCTTGGCCATCTGCACGCCGGTGGCCTTGCTGACGAAGGGCACGGTACGGCTGGCACGAGGGTTGACTTCCAGCACATAGATCACGTCTTTCTTGACGCCGTCGATCACCTTCTCCTGAATGGCGAACTGGACGTTCATGAGGCCGACCACGTTGAGGGCATGGGCCATCTCGCGCGTCTGGCGCTTGATCTCGGCCACGGTGTCCTTGCTCAGGTAGTAGGGAGGCAGCGAGCAGGCGGAATCGCCGCTGTGCACCCCGGCCTGCTCGATGTGCTCCATCACGCCACCGATGAAGGTGCGCCCCACGGTGTCGCGGATGCAGTCCACGTCGCACTCGATGGCGTCGGACAGGAAGCGGTCGAGGAGCACGGGCGAATCGTTGCTGACCTTGACGGCCTCGCGCATGTAGCGTTCGAGGTCGCGCTGCTCGTGCACGATCTCCATGGCACGACCACCGAGCACATAGCTGGGGCGCACCACGAGGGGATATCCCAGCTCGATGGCCTTGTCGAGGGCTTCTGCCTCGGTCCGTGCCGTGGCGTTGGGCGGCTGGCGCAGGTCGAGCTTCTGCAGCAGGTGCTGGAAGCGCTCGCGATCCTCGGCGGCATCAATGCTGTCGGGACTGGTACCGATGATGGGCACTCCAGCCTTTTCCAGCCCGAGCGCCAGCTTGAGCGGTGTCTGGCCGCCGTACTGCACGATCACGCCCGTGGGCTTCTCGACCGCCACGATCTCCAGCACATCCTCCAGCGTGAGGGGTTCGAAGTACAGACGGTCGGAGGTGTCGAAGTCGGTGGAGACGGTTTCGGGGTTGCAGTTGACCATGATGGTTTCGAAGCCATCTTCGCGCATGGCCAGTGCGGCGTGCACGCAGCAGTAGTCGAACTCGATGCCCTGCCCGATGCGGTTGGGACCACCGCCGAGCACCATGATTTTCTTCTTGTCGCTGGGGGCTGCCTCGCATTCCTCGTCATAGGTGGAATACATGTAGGCGGTGGTGGTGGCGAATTCGGCCGCACAGGTATCCACGCGCTTGTACACGGGATGCACATCCAGCCCCTGGCGATAGCCGCGCAGCTCCTGCTCCGTCGTGTGGAAGAGCTTGGCAAGACGGCGATCGGAGAAGCCCTTCTGCTTGAGCATGCGCATGGTGGCTGCATCAACGCTCGCCAGGGCGTCACGCCCCTTTTCGTCGCACAGCCGGTCGATGGCCAGCTCGATCTTGACGATTTCCTCGATCTGCACCAGGAACCACTTGTCGATGCGGGTGAACTGGTGCACTTCATCGAGGCTCCAGCCGGCGGCAAAGGCATCGCCCACGTACCAGATCCGTTCGGGGCCGGGCTCGCCGAGCTCGCGCTCCAGCGTTTCCCGGTCCTTGGTCTTTTCGTTCATGCCGTCGACACCGACTTCCAGGCCGCGCAGGGCCTTCTGGAAGGATTCCTGGAAGGTGCGTCCGATGGCCATCACCTCACCCACGGACTTCATCTGGGTGGTGAGGTGCCGGTCGGCTGCAGGGAATTTCTCGAAGGCGAACCGGGGAATCTTGGTGACGACGTAGTCGATGGAGGGCTCGAAACTCGCGGGGGTGGCGCCGCCTGTGATCTCGTTGCGCAGCTCGTCGAGCGTGTAGCCTACGGCCAGCTTGGCAGCGATCTTGGCGATCGGGAAGCCAGTGGCCTTGGAGGCGAGTGCAGACGAACGCGATACACGCGGATTCATCTCGATCACGATCATGCGCCCATCCTGGGGATTGATCGAGAACTGCACGTTGGAGCCGCCCGTGTCCACACCGATCTCGCGCAGGACGGCCAGCGATGCGTCGCGCATGATCTGGTATTCCTTGTCGGTGAGGGTCTGTGCGGGTGCCACGGTGATGCTGTCACCGGTGTGCACGCCCATGGGGTCGAGGTTCTCGATCGAGCAGACGATAATGCAGTTGTCCTTCTTGTCGCGGACGACTTCCATCTCGAACTCTTTCCAGCCCACGAGCGATTCCTCGATCAGCAGCTCGCTGGTGGGAGAGGCTTCCAGACCGCGCTTGCAGATGGTCTCGAACTCCTCGGCGTTGTAGGCGATGCCGCCACCGGTGCCGCCCAGAGTGAAGCTGGGACGAATCACGACCGGGAAACCGACCTTCTGCTGCACCTCCCAGGCCTGCTGCAGGTTGTAGGCAATGCCGGAACGCGCGGAGCCGAGCCCGATGCGGGTCATGGCTTCCTTGAACTTGAGACGGTCTTCGGCCTTGTCGATGGCTTCGGGGGTAGCGCCTATGAGCTCGACCTTGTACTTGTTGAGCACGCCGTTGCGCCACAGATCAAGGGCACAGTTCAGGGCGGTCTGCCCTCCCATGGTGGGAAGGATGGCGTCGGGCCGCTCGCGCGCGATGATCTTCTCGACAGTCTTCCAGGTGATGGGCTCGATGTAGGTGACGTCGGCCGTGTCCGGATCGGTCATGATCGTGGCAGGGTTGCTGTTGATCAGGATGACCTTGTAGCCTTCCTCGCGCAGGGCCTTGCAGGCCTGAACGCCGGAATAGTCGAACTCGCACGCCTGCCCGATGATGATCGGGCCGGCGCCGATGATGAGAATGCTTTTGATGTCTGAACGCTTGGGCATGATGCGGTGAAATGGAATGCGGTTAATCGGCCTGGGGAGGTGCTGCCAGGAACTGGTCGAGCTTGGCATGCAGCGCCTGGATGCGATCCGGCGGGACCTTTTTCTGCATGAGCTGGATGAGACCATCGCCTTCGATCATGGGGCGCAGCACCTGCACCTCGGCAGGATGGAAGGTCTCGTTCCAGTCGGCCAGCTCGGCCTGGAATTCCTCGTCGGTCCAGTTCTTGCCCTTGGCGATGAAGATCACCAGAGGCATGGCCTTCTTTTCGAGAAAGTGTTTCTTGTACGGCTTCTGCTGCCAGCGCGCGGAGAACCAGTCGCGATCTGCACCGTCCAGGGTCAGGATCCGCTTGTTGACCGCCCTTTCGAGCGCTGCCAGAGGAAAGCTGAAGAGCTTCATGGCCCGCGCCTCAGGCCGCCACGGTCTTGTGCTCGCGCATCAGACCGGTGAACTTGTCGAACAGGTAGGCAATGTCGTGCGGGCCCGGAGAGGCCTCGGGGTGGCCCTGGAAGCAGAAGGCCGGCCGATCGGTGCGCTCAAGGCCCTGCAGGGTATTGTCGAACAGGCTGACGTGGGTCGGGCGCAGGGTAGCAGGCAGGGTCTTTTCGTCCACGGCGAAACCGTGGTTCTGGCTGGTGATGCTGACGCGCCCGTTGTCCAGGTTCTTGACGGGATGGTTGGCCCCATGGTGGCCAAACTTCATCTTGAAGGTCTTCGCGCCGCTGGCGAGCGCCATGAGCTGATGCCCCAGACAGATGCCGAAGGTGGGTACGCCGCTGTCGATGATGCGCGTGATGGCCTCGATGGCATAGGTGCAGGGCTCGGGATCGCCGGGGCCGTTGCTCAGGAACACTCCGTCCGGATGCAGCGCCAGCACGTCGGCAGCGGGTGTCTGGGCCGGCACCACGGTGATGCGGCAGCCACGCTCGGCGAGCATGCGCAGGATGTTGTACTTGACGCCGAAATCGTAGGCCACGACGTGGAACTCAGGAGCCTGCTGGGTGCCGTGCCCCTTGCCCAGATGCCACTCGGTCTGCGTCCATTCGTAGACAGCCTTGCAGGTCACGACCTTGGCAAGATCGAGCCCTGCCATGTGGGGCGCCGCCTGGGCTGCTGCAATGGCCTGTTCGCGCTCGGTCTGTGACGGCGCCTGACTGTGGTTCAGTGCCAGAATGCAGCCATTCTGTGCCCCATGGGTGCGCAGATGCCGCGTGAGGCGTCGGGTATCGATGCCGGCAATGGCCACGGTGCCCGCCTGCTGCAGGTATTGCTGCAAAGTGGCAGTGCTGCGGAAGTTGGAGGCGAGCAGGGGCAGGTTCTTGATGATGAGCCCGGCGGCAGCGACCTGTGCGGACTCGATGTCCTCGGAATTGGTGCCGTAGTTGCCGATGTGCGGATAGGTCAGGGTAACGATCTGGCCGCTGTAGCTGGGATCGGTCAGGATTTCCTGATAGCCGGTGAGGGAGGTGTTGAAAACGACTTCGCCGATGGTGCTGCCGGGGGCACCAATGGATTGACCGACAAATGTAGTGCCATCAGCCAGAGCCAGGATGGCAGTGGGGAAAGGCGCCTGTTGGGACAAGAGCACGTGGTTCTCCGTATGGGGGGAGGAAGGAATCGTTGAATGAAGACAACGGGCTGCCTGCGTCACCCAAGAACCACCATGCCCTTGCGGGGTGCATGGTCTCAGCACCAAAAAAGCATGTGAACTCGGAAATCGCGGCAAGCGCCGGGTGTGCTGTGAAGCGCCCCATTATAGCCGAGGCACTTTCACCCTACCCCTTTCGGGATCAGGGCCTCCCGGTGCCGGCCACGCTGGCATGCAGGCATATGGCAGCGGCAGCGGCCACATTGAGAGACTCCTCTCCCCCAGGCTGCACAATGCGCAGCAGCAGGTCGGCCCGCTCGACCAAGGCGGGTTGCACGCCCTGCCCTTCATGCCCCATCACCCACGCGCAGGGCGAAGGCAACAGGGTGTCGTGCACCCAGCGGTCACCCTGCAGATGGGTGACGAGCAGGGGCACTTCGAGCGCCAGCACATCCGCCGCATCCAGTCCCTCGTGCAGCTGCAGGCCGAAATGCGCGCCCATGCCGGCGCGCAGCACCTTGGCAGACCACAGGGCCGCCGTACCCTTGAGCGCCAGCACCTGGCGGAAGCCCATGGCCCCCGCAGTCCGCAGAATGGAGCCGACATTGCCGGCATCCTGAATGCGGTCGAGCACCACCGTGTTCTGCTGCAGCCGCAGGGGATGGCGCAGATCCCCGAGCCGCACCACGAACCCCATCCATGCCGGAGATTCCAGCCCGCTGATCCGCGCAAACAGGGCATCGTCCAGAATGGCGACCCGCTCTGCGGCTGCCGACCAGGAAGCGGGAGCCCGTGCATGCCCCGATGCGGAAAACACAGCCCATTCCGGTCGCACGCCCCGTTCCAGGGCAGCACGGCAGAGATGATCCCCCTCGATCCAGACTTTTCCGGAACGCCGATAGGCGCCATTGTCCTGGGACAGACGGCGCAATTCGGCCAACAGGGGATTGTGGGCAGAACTGATGTGCACAAGGCGACTGTCGGTGGTCATGAGGCCTTCCTGACTTCGAGCAAAGGAGGAACGACCAGCACCTGAGCCACAGGGGCAAAGCTGCGCCTGTGAGCGGGCGTGGCCCCGAGCGTCTGCAGGGCACGGAGATGCACAGCCGTGCCGTAGCCCTTGTGCCGAGCGAATCCATATCCGGGATAGGCCGCTTCCAGCTCCTGGCACATGCGGTCGCGAGTGACCTTGGCGAGGATGGAAGCAGCCGAAATGGCTGGCACCTTCGCATCGCCCTTGACAATGGCTTCCGCCCGCACCTTGAGCACTGGCAGACGGTTGCCATCCACCAGCACCTTGGCAGGCAGCAGACGCAGCCCCTCCACAGCACGGCGCATGGCCAGCATGGTGGCCTGCAGGATGTTGAGGGTATCGATCTCCTCGACGCTGGCCTGGGCAATGCTGCAGCACAACGCCTTGTGGAGAATCTCGTCATAGAGCAACTCGCGCCGTGCGGCACTGAGCTTCTTGGAGTCGGCAAGCCCCTCGATCGGCGCATGCGCATTCAGAATGACCGCAGCCGCCACGACGGGCCCTGCGAGAGGGCCGCGTCCGGCTTCGTCGACTCCGGCCATGAGGCCTGGCACATCCCATGGCAGGGTGGCCTGTTCAGCGTGCAACAAGTTCGGCGATCGCATGGGTGGCAAGTGCGGACGTATCGCGCCGCAGGAGAAGATGGAGGTCAAGGAATCGATGCTGAAGGGCTGCTACCCGGCCCGGATCATCGAGCCATCGCCCCAGCGCATCGGCCAGGGCATCGGGGGTGGCCGCATCCTGCAGCAGTTCTGGAACCACGAAGTCGCGGCACAGAATGTTGGGCAATCCAACCCAGGGCTGCAGCTGCTTGCGCCGCATCAGACGCGCCGATAGGGGATGCATGGCGTAGGCAATGACCATGGGGCGCTTGAGCAGGGCGGCTTCCAGCGTGGCCGTACCACTGGCAATCAGGGTGACGTCACAGGCGGTCAGCGCCTCGTGCGACTGTCCATCCAGCACCTGCAGCCAGTCCTCTGCGTCTGCTGCGCGCACCAGATCCTGCAGCCGTTCCCGTTGTGCAGGCACGGCCGGCAACACGGCCCTCAGAGCTGGGCGCATGGCTCGCAGCCGCTGTGCGGCCTGCACGAAGCGATCCCCCAGATAATGCACCTCGGAATTGCGACTGCCCGGCAACAGGGCCAGCACCTCCGCATCCTGAGGCAACCCCAGCAGGGTCCGTGCCGCCGCACGATCAGGCTCCAGCGGCAGGACTCCGGCCAGCGGATGCCCCACATAGGTCGCCGGGATGCCCTCCTGCGCCAGAAGCGCAGGCTCGAACGGGAAAATGCACAGAACGTGGTCGGCTGCCTCGCGCAGGCTATGCACCCGCTCCGGGCGCCAGGCCCAGATGGACGGACAGACGAAATGCACCGTGCGCACTCCACGTGCACGCAGCGACTTCTCGAGCCCGAGATTGAAGTCCGGGGCATCGACCCCGACGAACACATCGGGCCGATCTGCCAACAGCCGCTCCCGAAGCCGGTTGCGGATGCGCCAGATGCCTGCCACGCGGCGCAGCACTTCGAAGCTGTAGCCGTGCACGGCCAGCGCATCGCTCGGCCACCAGACCTCGAATCCCTCGGTCCGCATTCTGGCGCCGCCGATGCCAAAGCTGGTCAGCGCGGGCCATTGCGCCTTTGCCCCCTGCAGCAACAGGCTGGCCAGAAGATCGCCCGAGGCCTCTCCAGCCACCAGCGCCATGCGCAGGGCCTGCGGGATGCTGAAAGTAGTCATGGCTGCAGCCCCTGCCCGCCAGAAGGAGCATATTCGACCGTCAAGGGACAGATGCCCTTGCGAGGCGCATCGAGCACAGCCTGAAGAGAGGACAGGCGTGCACAGATGTCCAGAGTCACCTGTTCCGCTTGCTCCCTGTCGGCGGGCTGGATGCGATCATCCGAATCCCCCCACAGGTGCTGGCGCAACAGCCGCTCCGCATGGATGCCGGCATGGAAATAATGCCGTACACCGGGTCCCTCCCACAGGGTACCGACCACGGAAGACCGCGTGAACGCAATGCCGAGCGCTGCATCCTCACCGCCCAGTCGGCGGAACAGGGCATGCTCCGGGAATCCCCCAGCCGCCAGAAACAGGGAACGCCGACAGACGATATTGCCCCCGACCGTCATGGACAGCACCTGCCAGGCATGGGCGAATTGTGCATGCTGTACATACACCTCAGGAAAATCCACAGGGGTGAGCCGGAGACGGACCATGCCAATGTGTGCATGCAGGTGCAGCGCCATCAAGGCAGCATCCAGGGCATGGGCCTCATACGCATCATCTGCATCCAGAAATGCCAGACAGTCTGCATCGGACTGCCATGCCCCCACATTGCGGGCTGCAGCCACCCCGCGATTGCAGGGCTGCTTCCAGAGTCGAACGCGCGCAGGCTCGCAGCGGGCCCAATCCGCCATGCGATCAGCAGTGCCATCGGTGGAAGCATCGTCCACCAGCCAGACGCTGCGCACGCCGGGCTGCCCGAGGGCGCTCTCGACGGCACGATCCAGAGTGGACTCCGCATTGAAGCAGGGGATGACGACATCCAGTACCGGCGGTACGCTCACTGCGTTGACTCTCAGCGCACGATGCCGCGCGTGGATTCCGCCAGGAACCCCAGCATGAGCTGCACGTCCTCCTGCGCCTCGGGATACTCCTCCAGCAGATTCGCCATGCGGATCTTGGCATCATCGAGGGTCAGTCCCTCGCGATACAGCAGGCGATACATGCGCTTGACTGCAGCCATGCGCGCTGGCCCGAATCCCCGGCGACGCAGGCCCTCGATATTGAAGCCACGCGCCGAAGAGGGATTGCCGTCCGCCATGATGAACGGCGGCACATCCTGGCTGATGGCCGACGAAAACCCGATGAAGGCATATGCACCGATCTTGACGAATTGGTGCACACCGCTCAATCCCCCCACGGTCACCCAGTCACCCAGACGCACATGCCCTGCCAGCGTGGCATTGTTGGCCAGCGTGGCATGGTTGCCCAGCTGCACGTCATGCGCGACATGCACATAGGCCATGATCCAGTTGTCGTTGCCGATGCGCGTACAGCCGCTGTCCTGGGCTGTACCGGTGTTGAAGGTGCAGTATTCACGCACCATGTTGCGGTCACCGATCTCCAGGCGGGTCGGTTCCCCCGCATACTTCTTGTCCTGCGGTACGCCGCCTATGGAACTGAAGGGGTGGAAGACATTGTCCTCCCCGATGGTCGTATGTCCGGACAGAACGCAATGGGCTCCCACCCGGGTGCCCCGGCCGATGCGGACCTGGGCTCCCACGACGACATAGGGCCCAATCTCGACATCCGAAGCCAGCTCGGCCCCGGAATCCACCAGCGCGGTAGGATGAACGATGGCCATGCAGCGCCCCCTCCCGTCAGATCTCGACGCGGCGCACGGTGCACATCAGATCGGCCTCGCACACCACCTCGCCATCGACAGAGCCGACTGCATGAAACTTGTAGATACCGCCGCGCGCGCGCTCCGACGTGGTTTCCATCACGAGCTGATCCCCGGGCTCGACCGGGCGCTTGAATCGCGCATTGTCGATACCGACGAAGTAGTACACCACATCCGGATCGATGCGGTTACTGTCCGGGGGCAGCAGCAGCAGTGCGGAGGTCTGCGCGAGCGCTTCCAGAATCAGCACTCCCGGCATGACAGGCCGGTGCGGGAAATGACCCACGAAGAACGGCTCGTTGATCGTGACATTCTTGAGGGCCTTGATCCGCTTGCCGGCATCGACCTCCACCACGCGATCCACCAGAAGGAACGGATAACGGTGAGGCAGGCGCTTGAGAATCTGGTGGATGTCGATCACGGGGGCAGTCATTTTGAGGCAGTCAGAGTAGAGAGTTGTCGTTCGAGGGAGCGGATGCGCTCGCGCAGCTTGTAGAGCTGGCGCACAGTGGCCGCATTCTTTTCCCATGTCGCATTATCGTCGATGGGGAAGAAGCCGGTATAGGCTCCCGGCTTGAGAAGCGAATGGGTCACCATGGAAGTGGCGGACACATGCACCCCATCGGCTATGGTCAGGTGTCCAGCAATGTTCACCGCACCGCCGATGGTGCAGTGCGCACCGATATGGGCACTGCCGGCAATGCCCGTGCAGGCCGCCATGGCCGTGCGCTCCCCCACCTGGACGTTGTGGGCAATCATGATCAGGTTGTCGAGCTTGACGCCATCGCCAATGACGGTATCTTCGATGGCTCCCCGGTCGATGCAGGTATTGGCACCGATCTCCACATGATCCCCGATGCGCACGGCTCCGAGCTGCTCGATCTTGATCCAGTCGCCCTTCTCGTGGGCAAATCCGAACCCATCGGCACCGATCACCACACCAGGATGAAGAATGCAGTGCACTCCGATCCGGCAACCTGCGCTCACGGTGACCCGCGACTTGAGCCAGGTGTATGCCCCGATGCGCGCCCCCCGCTCGACCACGCACAAAGGCCCGATGATAGCGGTCGGATCCACCTCCGCCCCCTCTTCCACAACGGCAGAAGGATGGATGTGATACTCGGGAACAGGATGGTGTGTGGCACGCCACCACTGGCTCAGATAGGCCCACCACACATAAGGCTGAGGAACCACGAGACAGCAAAGCCCTTTCTCAAGGGCATGCGCCTCCATGGCAGGCGCCACGATCACGCATCCTGCCTCCGTGGTTTCCAGCGCAGCGGACAGCTTCGGATCGGAAAGGAAAGTGATGCTGTCCGGCGTAGCGGAGTCGATCGGCGCAAGACGCGCGATCATCCGTGCGGCGTCGCCATGCAATACCCCACCGTGCTCGCGCATGGCCTCGACAATCTGCCCAAGACGTACCGACATGTCTGCCTTCTCCTGAAAAAACAAAGGCCCTGCCTGCCATGCGCCTTGCGACATGGATGCAGGCCGGGGCCGCTGGGGGGGAGCAGTCCAGTGGAAACATGCCCCTGGGTGGGCATCGCCTCCTGCTCCTGTCTGCTTGATGGCGAGAAACAAGGAAATGGAAACCCCGGGCAGGCGCAGAGGTGGCCTGCCCTGCCCGTTTCCGGACTCAATTGCCGGAAGTGGCGTTCAGACCGGCAATGACCTTATCGGTGATATCCAGACGGCGATCCACATACACCGCTTCCTGCAGGATCACGTCGTAATGCTCCGCCTTGGCAATCTGGATGACCACCCGATTGGCCCTGTCGAGAAGCTTCTGCAGTTCCTCGTTCTTGCGGTTGTTCAGATCTTCCTGGAATTCACGTCGTTTCTGCTGGAAATCGGAATCCATCTCCACCAGCTGCTTCTGCCGGTCGATGCGCTCGGCATCACTGAGCTTGGGCGCCTGCTTCTCGAACTGATCAAACGCCTGCTTGACGTGCTGCCCC
This sequence comes from Allobrachymonas sp., assembly GCF_041912815.1. Taxonomy (NCBI): domain Bacteria; kingdom Pseudomonadati; phylum Pseudomonadota; class Betaproteobacteria; order Burkholderiales; family Comamonadaceae; genus Allobrachymonas; species Allobrachymonas sp. The sequence goes on from NZ_JAYRLV010000001.1 coordinate 402,851, forward strand.
AGATTGGCCAAGGTCTTTTCGCGCGAAGCAAATTCCTGCTTCAAGCGACTCTGGGCATCCTGGGCTGCCTTGGATTCGCTGAACAGCCGATCGGTGTTGACAAAGCCAATTCTGGCGCCTGCCACAGCCGAAGCGGGGGCCGCTTCCTGCGCCTGTACGCTGGTCCCCGACAGCATGCCGCCGGCCACGAGAGCTGCCGAAAGAATCGAAGAGAGGAGAGATGTGCGAGCTTTCATTAGAACGAGGTCCCGATCTGGAATTGCACTGGCTGGGTCTTGTCACCCGAATACTTCTTGAGAGGGCGTCCGAACGCGATACTCAGCGGCCCCATCGGGGAGATCCAGCGGATACCGATGCCTGCAGAGACGCGTACCTTCTTGACATTGGGGTCGGTGTTGAACTGGGCCACTTCGGAATAGACATTGCCTGCATCGAGGAAGCCGAACAGGCGCAAGGTCTTGTCGTTGCCAGCGCCCGGGAAGGGAGTCACCAGCTCGAGGTTGACGTTGAACTTGCGATTGCCGCCCACAGCATAGGTGGTACCGTCGCTGGCCGTGGCATAGGGACCGATGGCGCTTTGCTCGAAGCCTCGCACCGAGCCCAGGCCCCCTTCATAGAAATTCTTGAATACCGGGAAGGCCTTGCCTCCGATCCCCTTGCCGTATCCCAGATCCGTATTGAAGGCAAAGGTGTACTGCTTGCTCAACGGATAGAAATACTGGAAGTTGTAGGTAGCCAGGGCATAGCGCAGATCACCCGCAGGGCTGATGGCGCCCCACAAACGCTGATAGGTTCCGCTGGTAGGAGCCAGGGCACTGTCACGCTTGTCCTTGGACCATCCAATGGTCAGCGGCACCCCATAGGCGCTCGACTTGCCCTTGTTGGAATCGATGAAGTCCTGGTATTCCGCCGGAAGGGCCAGACTTTTCTGGTCGATCTTGTAGTGTTCCAGTCCGCCGCCCACATAGATGGTGTCGTTCTCGGTCACCGGGATACCGAAGTTGACACTGCCCGAGATGCGCTGCAGGTAGTAGTCGAACACATTCGAACCCTGAGAGCTGTAGGGCGTGGTGCGGCTGTAGGTGAGGTTGAAAGTGCGGGACACCCCATCGTTGGTGAAATAGGGGTCGGTCGAACTGATGGACAGCGTACGGTTGTACTTGCTGGTATTGACATCCAGCGAGAGCGACTGCCCGGAGCCGAAGATGTTTTCCTGGCTGATGCCGAAAGTGACCGACACCTTGTCGCTCGTCGAATATCCTGCCCCCAGCTGGATGGAGCCGGTGGGGCGCTCCTTGACGGCCACATTGAGGTCGGCCTGGTCAGGCGTACCTGGAACGGGCTGTGTATCGATGGCCACGTCGGTAAAGTAACCGAGGCGGTCGATGCGCTCCTTGGACAGACGCAGCTTGTCGGCGTTGTACCAGGAAGACTCGTATTGACGGAATTCGCGGCGGATGACTTCGTCGCGCGTCTTGGTGTTGCCGCTGATGTTGATGCGGCGCACATACGCGCGCTGGTCCGGATTGGAGGCAAGCACCAGCGCCACTTCCTGCTTGTCGCGGTTGATCACGGGCTGGGGCGTGATTTTGGCAAAGGCGTACCCATAGGTGCCAAAATGCTCGGTCATGGCCTTGACTGTGTCATCGACGTCGCTTTGCTTGTAGGGCGCACCCGGCTTGATCTTCACCAGGGACTTGAACTCGTCTTCCTTCTCGAGGTAATTGCCAGACAGCGACACCCCTGAAACCACATAGCGCGGCCCTTCGGTGACGTTGACCGTGATGTCGATGCCCTTCTTGTCGGCCGACAGAGCCGCCTGGGAGGAGTTGACCTGGAACTCCATGTATCCACGGTTGAGGTAGTACTGGCGCAGGGCATCCAGATCGGCGTTGAGCTTGGTGTCCGTGTAGCGATTGGACTTGGTGTACCAGGACATCCACCCGCCGGTATCCTGCGACATCTGGCCCAGCAGAGTGGACTCGCCAAAGGCATGATTGCCGACAATATGGATGCTGCGGATGCGGGCGGGCACTCCTTCGCTGATGGTGTAGTTGACATTGACGCGATTGCGTCCGACCGGGGTGGTCGTCACCACGATGTCGGTGTCGTAATACCCCTTGGCCTGATACTGGCGCTTGAGCTCCTGGACGGCGGCATCTTCCAGGGACTTGTCATAGGGGCGCCCCGACGAGATGCCCGTGTTGCCAAGGCCGGAGAGGATCTGCTTCTTCTCGAACTGGTGCGCACCGGTGATGTCCACCTGATCGATGGTCGGACGCTCCTGCACCACCACGACCAGATTGTCTCCCTGCGTGTCGATGCGTACATCGTTGAACAGGCCCAGGCCGTAGAGGGCACGGATGGCTGCAGCCCCCTTGTCGTCATCGTACTGTTCGCCGACCTTGACCGGAAGCGTGGCAAACACGGTTCCGGCGTCCACCTTCTGCAGGCCCTGCACCTTGATGTCCTTGACCACAAAGGGGGTGACTGCCCAGGCTGCATTCATCCAGAAGGCCATACCGACGACACCGGCAATCGCCGTGCGGCGGAATGGGGTTTGGAAACTACGTTTCATAAATCACAAAGAAATGGACGTCTGCACAGCACGCCGGAATCAGGATCCCAGCATGCGCGCGACGTCGTTGAACAGGGCGATCAGCATCAGACCACCAAGAAACGCCATTCCCACCCGTTGGAACCGCTCCATCCAGGGGGCTGAGACGGGCTTGCCGGTCAGGAATTCCCAGAGATAATACATCAGGTGCCCACCGTCCAAAACGGGAATTGGCAACAAATTCAATACCCCCAGACTGACGCTGATGAGGGCCACGAAGAGCAGGTAACTGGTCCATCCAGCCTGTGCCGAACGCCCTGCATAGTCGGCAATCGAGAGCGGACCACTGAGGTTCTTGAGCGAGGCCTGTCCCAGCACCATGCGCCCCATGGTCTGCAGGCTCATGGAGGCGATTTCCCATGTGCGCTGCACGCCCTCCTCCAGCCCATCGAGAAATCCGAGGCGCACGATGGTAGTGGCTGGAAGGCTGCCCAGCACGGCACCGATGCGTCCGAAGGACACGCCTCCCTGGGTCTGCACCTCAGGCAGCACATTCAGATCCAGTGCGCTGCCCCCTCGCAGGACACGCCAATGCTGCGCCTGTGGGCTGACATGCGCACGGATGCGCTGACGCAGCTGAATGGCATCCGGCACCGGCACACCATCCACGGCTTCCACCCGATCGCCCATGCGCAGGCCGCCCCTCTGCGCAGGCGAATCTGGCAGCACCTCACCCACCACTGCAGGAATCCAGGGGGCGCCAATGCCCAGGCGCTGCTCAATGGCTCCGCCGGCATCTTCCAGTGCGGCATCCCGCAGCCGAAGGGGAATCTGCTCGGTCCTTCCGCTTCCCGAAGGATGAACGGTCAGCACCACATCCTCATGGGCGAGTGCAGCACGCACCAGATGCCAGCGCAGGGCATCCAGGGATGCCACTGTCATGGACTCCCCGGTTCCGGACGCCCGCTGCAGTGCCACGACCACGTCGCCCCCGTGCAGTCCTGCCCGAGCTGCCACACTGCCCTGTGGCGGTGCCGCGATGACAGGCTGCAGCTGTGGCATTCCCTGCCATGCAGCCGCAGCATAGAGCACGATGGCCAGCAGCAGATTGGCAACCGGCCCCGCTGCCACGATCAGAAAGCGTTTGTAGACCGGCTGGGTATTGAAGGCCAGATGGCGTTCGGCCGCCGGGACTTCTCCCTCCCGCTCATCGAGCATGCGGACATAGCCACCCAGGGGCAGAATGCTCAGCACGAACTCCGTGCCAGTGCTGTGGGAAGTCCAGCGCAGCAGCGGTTTTCCGAAACCGATGGAGAAGCGGAGAATCTTGACGCCGCACCACCGGGCGACCTGATAGTGGCCGAATTCATGGATGGCAATGAGGAGCCCCAGAGCCACCAGAAAGGCAGCCACCGTCAGCAGCATGCACCTCTCCGCTTGACCTCCTCACGGGCATGGGCACGGGCCTGCGCGTCGATGGCCATCAGGTCGTCCAGCCCCTGGGGGGGAGCGAAATGCACCGCATCCAAGGTAGCCGCATTGACGGCCACGATGTCCGTGAAACGGATATGACCTTCAAGGAAGGCGGCCACTGCCACTTCATTGGCCGCATTGAGCACTGCCGTGCTGCCGGTCGGGGCACGCAGCACATCCCAGACGAGCGCCAGCCCCGGAAAACGCTCGGGATGCCCATGCGAGCGCACAGACTCGAAGGTCATGGCAGGCAGATGGGCAAAGTCCAGGGCCGCTGCCCCGCTCTCGATGCGTTCCGGCCACCCCAGACCATAGGCAATGGGCACGCGCATGTCCGGTGTACCGAGCTGTGCCACGATGGAATGGTCGCGGTATTGCACCATGGAGTGCACGATGCTCTGCGGATGGATCACCACGTCCATCTGTTCCGGGGACATGCCGAAAAGATAGTGCGCTTCGATGACTTCGAGCGCCTTGTTCATCATGGTGGCGGAATCGACCGAGATCTTGCGCCCCATCTGCCAGTTGGGATGCGCGCAGGCCTGATCGGGCGTGACCTCATGCAGGATAGACGGATCGGCGGTACGGAACGGCCCCCCCGAAGCAGTAAGGATGATCTTGTCGACTCTGGCCTGCCAGGTCGCCCGGTCTTCCGGCAACGACTGAAAAATGGCCGAGTGCTCGCTGTCGATCGGCAGCAGGGTGGCCCCGCCATCCTGGACAGCCTGCAGAAAGACCCGGCCTCCCACCACGAGCGCCTCCTTGTTGGCCAGCAGCAGCCGCTTGCCTGCGCGCGCTGCCGCCAGACAGGGAGCCAGCCCGGCCGCTCCCACAATGGCGGCCATGACTGCATCGGCATCGGGATGCTCGGCCATGGCCACGAGGCCTGCCGGTCCCTCCAGCACCTCTGTGGAGAGGTTGCCATGGCGACATGCCTCGCGCAGCTGCACGGCATGCTCGACCGAAGCCATGACCGCATAGCGGGGCCGGTGCACACGACACAGCTCGACCATGCGATCGACCTGTGTGGATGCAGTCAGCGCCAGCACCTCGAAGCGATCCGGGTGTCGTGCCAATACGTCGAGGGTACTGGTCCCGATGGACCCGGTGGCCCCCAATACCGTCACACGCTGACGGGGAGCTTGTGTCGCCACCATGTCAATTTCCTTCCAGTGTCAGAACTGCAGCCCCTGAACCAACGCCATGGACAGGGGCAGTATGGGCAAAAGCGCATCGATGCGGTCGAGCACGCCACCGTGCCCCGGCAGCAAGTGGCTGCTGTCCTTCATCCCCATGCTGCGTTTCATCAGCGATTCGACCAGATCACCCACTACGCTCATGGCAGCCAGCGCCATCACAAGGAGCGCGCCGCCCAGCCACCCGGCATGGTGCATCAGGTCGGAATAAAAATTGCCGCGGGGAAAATACCCCACGACGAGAGCCACCATGGCCAACACCCCCAGCTGCCCCCCCACCACACCGGCCCAGCTCTTGCCCGGGCTGATGGTCGGAGCCAGCTTGCGGCGTCCGAAGGCCCGCCCTGCAAAATAGGCTGCAATGTCGGCCATCCACGCCAGCGCCAGCACGGACACCAGATACCACGCCCCAAAGCGTGCGAACAGCGCCACGGCCGCCAGCCAGGCGGCCCACAGTGCACACAGCCCCCCCAGCATGCGCAACCCTCTGGGAATTCGGCTCCAGGAAGGCACCCCCGCACGCAGAAGCCCTGCTCCAGCCACGATCCAGACTCCCCCCATCACGAAAAGAAATATCGGTGCGACTCCAGAGTGCGCAACAGGCCATCCCCCCCATGACATGGCCACGCAGCCTGCGCATGCCACAGCAGCCCAGGCATACGTCAGGGGAGTGGAATAGCCCGACAGACGGGACCATTCCCAAGCTGCGAGCAGGATGATCAGCCCCATCAGGGCAGTGAAGGGCCATGTCACCGGGGCCAACAGAGCCCCTAGCAGCACGGCAACCAGAACGATCGCAGTCAGAATGCGGGGACCGAGCATCAGGAATGTCCCTGCTTGACCTGTGCAGAGGTCTTGCCGAACCTGCGCTCCCGCTGGGCGTAATCCTCCAGAGCACGATCCAGGGCCGCCTCATCGAAGTCAGGCCACAGACAATCGGTGAAATAGAGTTCGGTGTAGGCGGACTGCCAGAGCAGGAAATTGCTGATCCGATACTCGCCGCCAGTGCGGATCAACAGATCAGGATCGGGCACATGGCTCAGTGCCAAAGATTCGTGCAGGGAAAGCTCGGTGATCGGCTCCCCACGGCTTGCGAGCGCAGCGGCCGCCTGTGCAATGTCCCAGCGCCCACCATAATTGAAGCAGACATTGAGAATGACGCCCGGGTTGGCAGCCGTCTTGGTCTCGGCGTCCGTCAGGATCTGCTGCACTTTCGGCGAAAGAGCCTGACGGGCTCCTATGAAATGCAGACGCACGCCTTCGTCATGCATGGCAGGAAGCTCACGCGCCAGTGCCTTGGCCAGCAGCTCCATGAGTCCGGAAACCTCGTCATCCGGACGATTCCAGTTCTCGGAAGAGAAGGCAAATACCGTCAGCACCTTGACGCCCCGCTTGTCGCAGGCGCGCACGCATCGCTTGAGCGACTCCACCCCCTGCCGATGGCCGATGAGCCGGGGCATGAACCGCTTGGACGCCCAGCGGCCATTGCCGTCCATGACAATGGCCACATGGTGGGGCACGATGGGAGAGGTGTTCTGAGATTTTGCTTTCATCTGCACATAGAGTCACAAGGAAGGGAAACGCCTCATGGGGTCCATGTCGGAAGCCTCCACGAGGCACGCCTTCCTCGGACCCACGGCATCACACGGCCATGATGTCCTGTTCCTTGGAGGCCACGAGCTGATCGATGGTGGCGATTTCCTTGTCGGTGGCCTTCTGCACGTCCGCTTCGGAACGCTTCTGGTCATCCTCGGAAATTTCCTTGTCCTTGACCAGCTTCTTGACCGCCTCGTTGGCATCGCGGCGCAGATTGCGGATGGCAATCTTGGCCTGCTCGCCTTCATGGCGCACGAGCTTGGTCATCTCCTTGCGGCGTTCCTCGCTCATCGGCGGCATGGGAACACGAATCAAATCGCCCAGACTGGAAGGATTGAGTCCCAGATCGCTCTCGCGGATCGCCTTCTCGATCTTGGGGCCCATGTTCTTTTCCCACGGCTGGACGCTCAGGGTGCGTGCGTCAATGGAAGCCACGTTGGCCACCTGACTGAGCGGCACCATGGATCCATAGTACTCGACCTGCACGGTATCGAGAATGGCCGGATTGGCACGTCCCGTGCGGATCTTGGTGAGGTTGTGCTTGAAGGCGTTGATGGATTGTTCCATCTTGGCCTGCATGTTCTTCTTGACGTCGGCAAGCGACATGGTGCTCTCCAGAATCGAAAGATCAGCGAATGAGGAATGAAAGGGTCAAATATAAACGAGAGTGCCCTCGTCCTCGCCAGTGACCACCCGCTTGAGCGCGCCTTCCTTGAAGATGGAAAAGACGCGGATGGGCAGCTTCTGGTCGCGGCACAGGGCAAATGCCGTGGCATCCATGATGCCGAGATTGCGCGCCATGGCTTCATCGAAGGTCAGGCGGTCATAGCGCGTGGCGGAGGGATCCTTCTTGGGATCTGCGGTGTAGACACCGTCGACCTTGGTGGCCTTGAGCACCACCTGGGCCCCGATCTCGGCCCCTCGCAGGGCAGCCGCCGTATCGGTGGTGAAGAAGGGGTTGCCGGTACCGGCACCGAACACCACGACCTTGCCTTCCTCCAGATATTGCAGCGCCTTGGGACGCACATAGGGCTCCACGACCTGATCGATGGAGATGGCGGACATGACCCGCGCCGTCAGCCCCACATGGTTCATGGTGTCGGCCAGAGCCAGCGCGTTCATCACGGTGGCGAGCATGCCCATGTAGTCCGCCGTGGCACGATCCATGCCGACGGCACCGCCTGCCATGCCACGGAAGATGTTGCCCCCGCCGATCACGACGGCCACCTGCACCCCCAGCTCGGTCACTTCCGCGATTTCGCGCGCCATGCGCACGATCGTCTCGCGGTTGATGCCGTAGGCATCGTCTCCCATCAGAGCCTCCCCAGAGAGTTTGAGCAGGACTCGTTGAACGGCAGGTTGGGCAGTACTCATGGAAGATTCTCCTTGGGAGATGAGAGATGACGGGTGAGGGAGCGAAAAAAAAGCCACGGTGCAGAACGATGCGTCATCGCTCTGTCACCGAGGCCCTTGGGCAGGATCAACCCTGCTTGGCAGCAGCGACCTGGGCAGCCACTTCGGCTGCGAAGTCGTCCACCTTCTTCTCGATGCCTTCGCCCACCACATAGAGGGTGAAGCCCTTCACGGTCGTCTGCTTTTCCTTGAGCATCTGTTCGACGCTCTGCTTGTCGTTCTTGACGAACGGCTGGCTGAACAGCGCGACTTCCTTGAGGTACTTCTGGACGGAGCCTTCGACCATCTTGGTCACGATCTCGGCCGGCTTGCCGGATTCGGCAGCCTTGGCAGCAGCCACGGTGCGTTCCTTCTCGATGAGGTCGGCGGGCACCTCGCTGCTGGACAGGGCAACAGGCTTCATGGCGGCTACGTGCATGGCAACGTCCTTGGCAGCCTGGTCATCCCCTTCGTATTCGACCACGACGCCGATGCGCGTACCGTGCAGGTAGGAAGCCAGCTTGGCATCGCCGGTGAAGCGCTTGAAGCGGCGGAAGGACATGTTCTCGCCGATCTTGCCGATCAGGCCCTTGCGCACGTCTTCGAGCGTGGGACCGAAGCCGTCCTGTTCGTAGGCCAGGGCACCCAGTTCCTCGATGGACTGGGGATTGTGCTTGGCCACCAGCTCGGCCGCTGCCTGGGCCAGTGCCAGGAAGCTGTCGTTCTTGGTGACGAAGTCGGTTTCGCAGTTGACTTCGACGATGGCGCCGCACTGGTCATCGCGATAGGCGGCGACCACGCCTTCGGCCGTGATGCGGGAAGCGGCCTTGCCTGCCTTGGTACCCAGCTTGATGCGCAGGATTTCCTCGGCCTTGGCCATGTCGCCTTCTGCTTCGGTCAGCGCCTTCTTGCATTCCATCATCGGGGCATCGGTCTTGCCACGCAGTTCGGCGACCATGCTTGCGGTAATTGCTGCCATGTGTTTCTCCGTTGTTCGTTGGGTTATTCAATCATGTGACACTTGTGAAAAAGGGGCATGCATGCCCCTTTTCCGTGAATGACCAGGGTCTGTACGATCAGGCCTGGGTGGCATCCACTTCCACGAATTCGTCTTCGCCTTCGGAGACGGCCTGAACCACCTCATTCACGGCATTTTCGCGCCCTTCGAGCACGGCGTCTGCCATGCCGCGCGCATACAGAGCCACGGCCTTGGCGGAGTCATCGTTGCCGGGGATGACATAGTCGATGCCCACGGGGTTGTGGTTGGTATCGACCACACCGATGAGGGGAATGCCAAGCTTCTGCGCTTCGGCCACGGCGATCTTGTGGTAGCCGACGTCGATCACGAAAATGGCGTCAGGCAGGCTGTTCATGTCCTGAATGCCACCGATGTCCTTTTCGAGCTTTTCGAGCTCGCGGGCGAACATGAGCTGTTCCTTCTTGCTCATGCTTTCCAGCCCGGCTTCCTGCTGCGCCTTCATGTCCTTCAGGCGCTTGATGGAGGTCTTGACGGTCTTGAAGTTGGTCAGCATGCCGCCGAGCCAACGCTGGTTCACATAGGGCATGCCAGCACGGGTGGCTTCCTCGGCCACGATCTCGCGGGCTGCGCGCTTGGTACCGACCATCAGAATGGTGCCGCCGTTGGCAGACAGCTGACGAGCGAACTTCATCGCTTCCTCGAACATCGGCAGGGTCTTTTCGAGGTTGACGATATGAATCTTGTTGCGGGAACCGAAGATGAAGGGGGCCATCTTGGGGTTCCAGAAACGGGTTTGGTGGCCGAAGTGGACACCGGCTTCCAGCATTTCGCGCATGGTAATGGACATGATTTGACTCCAGAGGTTAGGTCTAAAATTCCGCTGCGTCTGGCCCCCATGTCCATGGGATCGGCCAGCACCCGGATCAGCGGATTTGCGATTGACTTTGCCAAGCACTGCACCACTAAAGTGCATTCAAAGCTGCAGCAAAGCCTGTGAATTATAGCATGCACCACAGACAAGGAAACCCATGTCCAGCGAGCCCTGTTTCCCCCCTCCCCTGCGCGTGACAGCCGGTGATGCCCTGCAGCAGCTGCCTCTGCATGATGTGGCCGGCACCCGCACGATCGAGGCCCAGGGACTGGCCACGGTCCCCCCGCGCACGCTGATGCGCCGCGCCGGCATGGCCGTGGCACGCGTGGCGTTGGCGATTGCCCCTCATGCCCAGAGGATATGGATCGCGTGCGGCCCCGGCAATAACGGCGGCGATGGTCTGCAGGCTGCTGCCTGCCTGCGTCAGGCTGGCAAGAATGTCCAGATCACCCTGCTGGCAGAACCCGACCGGCTGCCCAGCGACGCACGTGGCGCATGGGAGGATGCCCGTGCTGCAGGCGTTGCCTTTGTGGATGCCGCCCCTGCGCTGACGCCCGGGGATCTCTGCATCGACGCCCTGCTGGGAATAGGCGCACAGCGCCCACCTGCGGGACGGATGCTCGACAGCATCCTCGGTTTGCAGCATGCTCCTTGCCCGGTCCTGGCCATCGATGTTCCCACAGGTCTGCACCCGGATACGGGCACATGGCTCGACGATGCGGCACAGGGCACCCATGCAGTGCATGCCCAGCATACCCTGACGATGCTGACGCTCAAGCCGGGATTCTTCACGGGGCATGGGCGCGATGCCTGCGGACAGGTGTGGTGGGACGGACTGGGCATCTGCCGGCAAGGCCCTGCCGATGCGCACGCCGTGGCCTATCTGCAGGGAGCCTGCCTGAATGGAAAGAGTCATTCATCCAGCGCGTCCGCCGCCCTGCTGCCCCCCTATGCCAGCCACAAGGGCAGTTTTGGGGATGTATGCGTGGCAGGAGGAGCCCGTGGCATGACGGGAGCAGCCCTGCTGGCGGGCAGCGCCGCCCTTCATGCGGGAGCCGGCAGGGTGTATGTCGGACTTCTGACCTCTGACCGCCGGGCCACGGATGCAGCCCTGTCGCTGCAACCGGAATTGATGATCCGTTCGATAGGCGAGACCCCGGGTGCAGGTGTCGCATCAGCATGTCCCTGGACCACGTCCACAGTGGTGCTGGGATGCGGCGGCGGAGAAGCCGTGGCCGCCTGGACAGAGACGGTGTGCCTGACAGCTCCCCGCCTCGTGCTGGATGCCGATGGACTCAATGCCGTGGCTGGTTCGGATGTCCTGCAGGAGGCAGTGCGCAGTCGCCTGGAACGCGATCAGGTCACGATCCTGACCCCCCACCCTACGGAAGCAGCTCGCCTGCTGAAATCGAATACGGCCGCCGTCCAGGCGGATCGACTGGGAGCCGCGCAGCAGCTCGGCGAACGGCTGCAGGCCGTGGTGGTGCTCAAGGGGTCCGGGACCGTGGTGTGGGCCCCTGCGGTCTCGCCAGAGCCCACCAGTGTTCCGATGCGCAGCAATGCCCATCTGTGCATGCCCCTCCTGCACCGCCATCTGCCTCTGGTGCACCTGGCTGGCAATGCCCGCCTGTCGACTGCAGGCACAGGGGATGTTCTGGCAGGGTGCATTGCCGGATATTGGGCACAGCTGACCTCATCGGTCGATACGCATTCGACACCGGCGTGCGCACTGTCCGCCGCATGCCGTGCCAGCAGCCTGGGGGTACAGGCCCATGGCAGCGTGGCCGATGGCTGGGCCTTGTCCGAGACTCTGACGGCAGGTGCGGTAGCCCGTCACATTCCCCGATTGCACGTCGGGGCGTGAAGCGCAGACAGCGTTCAGCCCCTGCGGGAGCTCTGGGCGCCGCGTGCCGGCTTGCCTGCGGAAGACTTCTTGCGCGCTGCGGACTTGCGCTGGGCTACGGCGGACTTGGCTCCGGGCTTCGCACGCTTGCCTGCTGCGGTGTCGTCCCGCGCCGAACCTGCATCGGTCGCCTTGCGCCGGCGGCTCGAAGCGGGGTTCCAGACTTCCTCCTCGACGCCATGGGGCACATCCGGCAAGACATCGGCTGCCGTCTCTGCTGGCTGCACCTGCTTCGCGGGACGTGTGCCTGCCCTGCCTGTGCCTCGCCGTGCCGACTTGCGCGCAGGTGCATCGGCATCGTCGAGCGCTTCCCCGGCATGCACGAGCCGGAAGTCGATGCGACGCCCATCGAGATCGACCCGGATGACCTGAACCTGGACTCGTGCACCGAGCGAGAACCGCACGCCGGTGCGCTCGCCGCGCAGCTCCTGACGTGCCTCGTCGAATCTGAAATAGTCGCTTCCGAGTTCGGTGATGTGCACCAAGCCCTCGACATACATGGAATCGAGCGTGACGAACAGACCGAATCCCGTCACCGCGCTGACCGTGCCGCTGAATTCCTCGCCCAGGAACTGGCGCATGTACTTGCACTTGAGCCACGCCTCGACATCACGGCTTGCCTCGTCGGCGCGGCGTTCATTGGCACTGCAATGCAGACCCGCAGCCTCCCAGGCCTGCACTTCGGCCGTTTTCTTGCGCGGCTTGATGCCGGGAGCCTTGACACGTGCTGCTGCAGTCTTTTCGAGCCGGCGGGCGAGTTTTTCCTGTGCTTCGCCAGGAGTGGGCAGCGCGGGAAGCTCATAGCGCTCGTTGCGCAGGATGGACTTGATGACACGGTGCACCAGCAGATCGGGGTAACGTCGAATCGGGCTGGTGAAGTGGGTGTAGGCATCGTAGGCCAGCCCGAAGTGCCCACTGTTGATGGGGGTGTAGATCGCCTGCTGCATGCTCCGCAGCAGCATGGTGTGAATCTGCTCGGCGTCGGGACGATCCTTCGTCGCCTCGGCAATGGCCGCGAACTCATGGGTTTCTGGTTCATCGCTCACGCTCATGGCCACGCCCATGGTGCGCAGGTAGTTGCGCAGCACCTCGACTTTTTCGGGGGTGGGCCCCTCGTGCACACGGTACAGACAGGGGCGCTTGCTGCGAGCGATGAAATCGGATGCACAGACGTTGGCCGCCAGCATGGCCTCTTCGATGAGCTTGTGGGCCTCGTTGCGCACCCGGGGGACGATCTTCTCGATGCGACCGTTCTCGTCGCAGACGATCTGGGTTTCGACAGTCTCGAGATCGATGGCTCCGCGGGCCTCGCGTGCGTGCAGCAGAGACTGGTATGCACCGTGCAGGTTGAGCAGGTCGTCGACGCGCTCGGCGAACCGACGCGCCTCGATGCCGCGGGTGTTGGAGAGAATGGCCGCCACCTGCGTGTAGGTGAAACGGGCATGGCTGTGCATGACGGCCGGATAGAACTGGTAGGCGTGCAGTTCGCCCTCGGAGGTGATCAGCATGTCACAGACCATGCACAGGCGATCCACCTCGGGGTTCAGGGAACACAGGCCGTTGGAGAGCTTCTCGGGCAGCATGGGAATGACGCGGCGCGGGAAATAAACACTGGTGGCACGTTCGTAGGCATCGATGTCGATGGCATTGCCGGTGTGCACGTAATGGCTCACGTCGGCAATGGCCACCAGCAGGCGCCAGCCCTTGCGGGCAGACTTGCCGCGCCCCCCCAGTGTGGCGGGCTCAAAGTAGACCGCATCCACAAAATCGCGTGCGTCCTCGCCGTCGATGGTGACGAGCGGCACATCGGTGAGATCGACGCGGCCCTGACAGTCGCGGAGCTGCACGGTGGCCGGCAGCGCCTTGGCAACCTGCAGACAGGCATCGGAGAACACGTGGGGCACACCGTACTTGCGCACGGCGATCTCGATTTCCATGCCAGGGTCGTCCACCTCGCCCAGCACTTCGGCCACCCGTCCGACGGGCTGGCCATAGAGCGCCGGAGGCTCGGTGAGTTCGACCACCACCACCTGCCCGGCACTGGCCGCGCCGATGGCGTCACGGGGGATGAGCACATCCTGGCCATAGCGCTTGTCCTCGGGGGCGACGAGCCAGACTCCGTTTTCCTGGAGCAGGCGACCGATGAGTGGCTGGGTGCTGCGTTCGAGAATTTCGAGCACCTTGCCTTCGGGGCGCCCCTTGCGGTCGTAGCGCGCCACGCGCGCCTTGATGCGATCCTTGTGAAGCACAGCCCGCATTTCATTCGGCGGCAGATAGATATCCACGCCCCCGTCGTCAGGGATGAGGAAACCATGTCCGTCGCGATGCCCCTGCACCACACCGATGATTTCCTGTTCGATTTTTCGTTCCATGTTTGTTTTTTTCATATTTGACTGCTAGAATAGCAGCTTCTTTCAGTTGCTGCCCAGGTGGCGGAATTGGTAGACGCACTAGTTTCAGGTACTAGCGAGTAACATCGTGGAGGTTCGAGTCCTCTCCTGGGCACCAGCGACTGCAAAGAATCATCATAGCCGCCGAAAGGTGGCTTTTTTGTGGTGATGCCATAAAAGCAGAAAAGTATCGATGATCCGCTTGCAGGTCATTGAAAACGGCACAGGCCCTGCTACAATCGCGCATCCACAGCTGGCCCAGGTGGCGGAATTGGTAGACGCACTAGTTTCAGGTACTAGCGAGTAACATCGTGGAGGTTCGAGTCCTCTCCTGGGCACCAGCACACAAGACAGCATCCGGTCGATGATCGGCATGCACCTGCAAACAAACCGCCGCAAGGCGGTTTTTTGTTGCCTGCTGGATTTTCCGTGCATGCGTGCCGGAGCCTTCCCCCGGCACGAGACATCAGGGTGCACGGCGGTCGCGCGGAGCGAAGGTCACTTTCAGCCCCCCCAGCCGCTCGCTGCGCGACACACAAGGCATGTAGCCGTACAGGGCAGCGATGCGCTGGACGATGGACCAGCCCAGCCCACTGCCGGTGGCCTGGTTGCCGAGCACACGGAAAAACCGCTTGCCGAGCTGCTGCATGTCTTCATCGCGCATGCCGGGACCGCTGTCCTCGACGGTGCAGCTCAGGGCGTCGGCCCCCTGCTGGCAGAGCGTGACCTGCACCTGGGCACCGTCCGGGCTGTAGCGCAGGGCGTTGTCGAGCAGGTTGCGCAGCAGGACGGCGGCCAGCGCCGGTGTCAGGGTGGCGTAGAGCGCGGGAGGCGCCTCCCATGCAATGGTCTGATGATGGGGCACGGCCCAGGTGGCGGTCAGATCCGCCACGACCTGTCGCATGGCAGGCAGCACGTCGACCGTCTGGGGAACGTCAGGGTGTGCACCGCAGCTCCCTTTTTCCACGGCGGCTTCGGCACGCCGGTCCGATTCGAGCCTGGCAAGCTGAAGCAGCTGCTCCACGAGGCGGGTAGCACGGTCGCAGCCCTGCAGCACGCCTGCGAGAGCCGTGGCACGTTCGGGTTCGGTGCGGGCCCCTTCTGCCACTTGGGCCATCATGCGAATGGCCGCAATGGGCGTGCGCAGCTCGTGTGCGGCATCGGCGGTGAAGCGGCGCTCCTGCTGCAGCATCTCGCCGATGCGGCCGAACAGTTCATTGAGGGCCTGCACCAGAGGAGCGACCTCGCGCGGCATGCGGTCGATGGCCAGCGGGCTGTGGTCCTGCGGGGTGCGGCCGGCAATCTGGCGCCCGATCTGCGTCAGGGGGCGCATGGCGCGGCGCAAGCCCCACCAGAGCACGAGGGCCAGCAGCGGATAGGCCACTATCAGGGAGACCATGAGGGTTTCGACGCTGGCACGGACGATCTGCTGGCGCGCCTCGATGCGTTCGGCCACGATGATGCGCACATCGTGCTCCCGCCCCGGAAGGGCATATGCACGCCAGCCATGATGCCCCTCCCCTACCGTGGAAAAACCGGTGGTCTGGGCGGGCGGCACGAGGGGGGTATCGGGAGCCTGTGCCGAACGCACGAGCAACTGTTCCCCCTGCCAGACCTGAAAGATCACGGGCACCCGGTAGCGATGGTGGTCGGCTGTCTCCTCGTCCCCAAGGGGGCGCCATTCGATTTCCTCGTCGCGGATGTCATCCACGGGCTGTGCCGCCAGCAGATTGGCCGTCTGTGCGAGGTGCATGTCGAGCAGATGGCCGACTTCCTGCTTGTTGTGCTGGTAGGTGCCGAGGCTGACCAGGATCCAGATGACGGACAGGATGCCCAGCAGGAGGGCCAGCAGGCGCCCCTGCATGCTGTAGAGCCGGGGCTGGTGCCCCGGTGCCTGGGCAGACGCCCCATCGGACGGAGGAGAGACGGCGGGAGCGCTCATGCCGCCTCGGCGGGAATGAGATAGCCCACGCCACGCACGGTGTCGATGAGATCGCTGCCGCATTTGCGACGCAGATGGTAGATGTGGACCTCGACCGCATTGCTGGCAACTTCACTGCCCCAGGGATAGATCTGCTGTTCGAGCTGGGTGCGACTCATGACCCGTCCACGGTTGCGCATGAGGGCATGGAGCAGATCGAATTCGCGCTGGGAAAGATCGATGATTTGCCCCTGCTGGGTGACCTGGTGCGCCACGGGGTCGAGCATGAGGTCGCCGACCCGAAGCACGGTATGGGGCAATCCATGGGCACGGCGCACCAGTGCGCGGAGACGGGCGGCAAGCTCGTGCAGATCCACGGGCTTGACGACGTAGTCATCGGCACCGCCGTCGAGCCCGTCGATGCGGGACCGGACGGCATCGCGGGCAGTGAGCACGAGGATGGGCAGGGTCTGGCGCCGCTCCCGCAGCGCATGCAGCACCTCCATGCCGTCGAGCCGCGGCAGGCCCAGGTCGAGCACCAGGGCTTCGTAGTCCGAGGCCAAAGCCTCGCGCAATGCAGCCTGTCCGTCGCGGACCCAGTCCACCTGGAAGCCCTGCTGCTGCAGGCCAGCTCGGATGGCGGCGCCGAGCAGGTCATCGTCTTCTGCGAGCAGGATACGCATCTGTGTTCTCCTTGAGGTGCGTTGGGGACATCATTCTGCCGGGATTCACAGCAGGCTCGCCTGTGCCTGCCACCAGTACCATGCGGCAAAGGCGATCAGGCTCAGGGCGAGTGCCCAGGCCAGTCCACTGCGATGGGAGGGGACGAGATCAGGGCCTCTGCCGGGCAGGCGGCCCGACCACATGACTATCATCAGATTCTGGCGCTGCCAGAAGCTTCGGGTCAGCAGCAGGGCCAGATGCAGCAGCACGACCACGAGCAAGGCGTTGCCCAGCGCATCATGCCACTCGGCCATGGATTCGCTCGCCCAATCGAACTCGACGAACCAGCCGCTGAGCCCTGCTGCCAGACTGAGCACGAGCAAGGTGGGGATGACCATCTGGGACAGCTGGGCCAGTGCCTGGCGGAGTCGTGCGGCGGGCTGGCGACGCCATTCCTGCCATACCACCCGATGGCGATGGGCTGCCAGCCATTGCCAGCCCGCCCGAAGGCGCAGCCACCAAGCCGTGAAGCGGGCCGATGGCGGCCCGACCACGGCCCATGCCAGTCTGAAGGCAAGCGCCAGCAGCAGCACGTAGCCCGCGATCACATGCCAAAGGCGCCAGGCCTCCCCTTCGGCCGTCAGATAGGCCACGAGAAAGGACAGGGCCATGCCGGCATGGGCCACGCGGGTCGGGGCGTCCTTGACGAGACGTCCCGGGCCGGGATGAAGGGCAGCAGCAGGGGTGCGCTCCCTTTGCCCGGCAGAATGGGGGCCGGGCGGGAAATGCAACAGGGACATGAAAAAACTCCGGAAGATGCGACGGGATGCGGGATGCAATACCGCGCGGCCTCAGCGTGGAATGCGCACGCGGTCCTCGTCGTAGTCGCCCTTGTCGGCACCGCGGTGGCAGGCCATGCAGTTGGCTGGACTGCGGATGGAAGCCCGCTTGAATGTGCTGGCAGCGATTTCGTGGTGCTTGTGGACAAACCAGCGGCTGCGCGTGATGCGGTCCTGCGGAGGACGCTCCGTGTCCGTGCGGCGTCCCTGGCCGGCTTCCTTCTGCAGGTACTGGCTGATGGTGCGTGCAGTGGCCGCATCCACGGAAGCATCGGTGCCGTAGTGGCGGGACAGGGAGCCCATGATGGCATTCCAGGAACTGGCCGGCAGCATGCGGGGATCGTAGGCCATGTGGCAGGCGGCACATTCCTGCCGGTAGGCGGGGGGCATGGCGGCCACGCGGGACGCGGCAGCCGGACGGCCTTCGTGTCCATGGTGTTCCTCCCGGCCTTCGTGGCGCGAGGAGAAGTGACTTCCCTCTGCATGCTCGTCGTCGTCCGCATGGGCGCTGGTGGCCAGTACGATCAGTCCCGAAGCGACAGCCACCAGCATGGGAATGGCCAGAAGGGCCCAGCGGCCGGGAGTCCATGAACGAATTCGTGCGATCAAACGCATGGCGATGCTCCGTAGGAAAATTCAGAAAGAAGGGACATCAGCCCGCTTCAGCGGATCGTGGTGACGTAAGCCAGAAAGTCGGCCTTCTCGCGAGGCGTGCATTCGCGATGCAGCACATCGTTGCAATTGCGGCGGAACCATTTGTCCACCTTGGCGGTTTCGGTGAAGCGACGCGGGTTGGCCGCAGGAGCCAGGGGCTCGATGCTCTTGCCGGTGGAAGCATGCTTGCCCATGCCCCGGGGAGTCGTGCCATGGCACGAGGCACAGCTCCATTCCGCACCGTGGCGGCTGGCATAGAACTGTTGCCCGCGCGCGGCGACTCCCACCCCACCGGCGGCCTGCTGCCAGCGCTGCAGCTGCTGTGCGGGACTGGTGTCTGCCGCAAAGGCCGGGGAGACGCCGGAAAGTGCCGCCAGCCCCGCCAGAACCAGCGACCACGAAAATGAACGCGCATGCATGGAAAACCTCCTGATCGATAAAGACATGAGGCCCCGGGGGCATGCGCGCACTGCAGAGATCAGGAAGATCCAGACCGATTCAGCCAAGACGGGTGGGCCGCTGGGAACTGTCCTGCACATGTCGTCACGCCTCAAAGGGCATGACGCGATCATGGTCTTTGCATCTGAAGCGGCTCTTAAATCGACAGGCCGGATATGGGCTGCAGTACCGTGTGCCACACGCAAAAAAAACGGACCGATGTCATCGGCCCGCGAGGTAGTGGAAACAGGAAGGACGCGGCTCGCCCCCCTCCGGCTGCAGCCACCTTGCGGCAGCTGCAAAGAACCGGCGTGGAGGGTGGGCTGCGCCTTTGCCCGCGTCAGGATTTGCGCATCAACACCTTGAGCGCCTGCTGCAGACGCCGCGCCTGGGCAGCGTCGTAGCCACTGCCCAGCACTGTGGCCACATCGGCTCCCCAGGTTTCCCGGGGGCTCGGATCGTTGCGCCGCGTGAGCAGCTGCAGCTGCAGGGCACGGCGTGCGTCGAGCTGATCGGCCGGCGTAGGCACTTCGGCTGCCATTTCCAGACGCAACAGGGCTGTGGCAGCCTCGCCGTGAGGAGCGGCAGACAGCGCAGCGACCCACTGGTTGCGCAGAGCGCCGGTGACGCGCTTGCCCAACTCGCTGGCCGGAGGAAGCGCATCCGCCTGGCGCTGTTCCCAGGCACCGAGCAGATGGGTGAGCGTGGCGCCATGCGCCTGCTCGCTGAGCTTGCGCAGGGCTGCCTGCGCATGATCCATGGCATCACGCTGGGCTCGGAAGGCGGTATCTCCAAGGCGCGGGCCACGCGGGGCGCGTTCGGGGCGATCTCCGAAACGGCCACCTCGATCCCCAGGACGGGCTCCCCGGCCTGCTGGACCCCGGCGCTCCTGCCCTGCAGCAGCGGCAGAGCTGCCCGCTCCCGCTGCACCGCGAGCCTGAGGCCGATCATCTCCCCGCACGGCAATGGCCGGACGGTGCTGAACGGCACTGGCCGCAGGAGCGCGGGGTGCACCTTCTTCGGCAGCAGCTGCTTCGGGTGCAGCAGCCTCAGTGGCTGCCTCTGCATGCGGGGCAGCCGCAGCAGCTCCCTCGGCCGTCTGTGGCGAGGTTGCCGACTGGCGCATGGCGTCTTCCAGTGCCTGCACGGCTTGCAGAATGGCCTGGGCATCGCCAGATGCGTTGGCGGCTTCGAGGGCACGCGATGCGTCCAGCACCTGCTGGTCGTGGGCACTCAGGGCAGCCTGCACCTGTTCGCGCTGCTGGCTCTTGCGCTGGAAAGCCTCGTCGATGGGCTTGCGGAAGGCATCCCAGAGCTTCTGCTCGTGCTTGCGATCGAGCGGCACGTTCTGCGCTTCCTGCTGCCAGCGCTGCTGCAGCGCCTTGACGGCATCGATGCGCAGACTCGCGGCCTCGCCGAGCTTGCCGGCTTCCTCGATCATGGCCTGGCGCAGTGCAATGCTGGCCTTCTGGGCAGCTTCGAGCGGCGCACTGGCCTGGGCCACTGCGGCTTTCCAGCGAGGCTGCAGGTCGGCAAACACCTTTTCGCTCAGATGCCCAGCCTCGCGCCAACGGCGGGAAAAAGCCAGCAGTTCGCGGTGGGCGGTCTTCCAGTCGGCAGCACCCTGTTCTGCCTGCGCGGTGAGCCTGTCGCCCCACTGGCGCAGCTCATCGATCAGACGCACGCGGGCAGCCTTGTGCTCGGCAGCGTGTTCCTTCATGGTGGACAGCCAGGCCTCGACGATGCGGTAGGCGTCGTTGCATGCCGTATCAAACCGCTTCCAGAGGGCGTGATTGGGTGTGCCACCCTGATCGGTCTGTTTCCACTGTTCACGCAGCTGGCGCAGGGTTTCCTGCAGCTTGCGGGGAGTGAGCTTGCTCACGGGCAGGGCACGCGGAGCCTCGGCCTGCGAGCCTTCCGCCGGAGTGGCAGTCTGTGCCACTGCGGAAGCGTCGCCGGACGGCGCCACAGGTGGTTGTGCGGGCCCTGCGGCAGGGGCTTCGGCTGGCTCTGCAGTGCCGGCACTTGCAGGAGGCTCCTGCGCAGGAGCAGATTCCGCGGCAGCGGCGACTGCCTCCCCCGGAGCCGCTGCTGCCGCGTCGGGCATGGATTCAGCCACCGGCGCCTCAGGAGCAGCCTCGCCCGTCGGAGCCTGTGCCTGCACTGCGGCAGCAGAATCGGCCTCGGCCACAGGGGCGGGGGCCGCACTTTCCGGGGCCTCTCGCGGTGCAGGGGGGGATGCGCGTTCGATGAGCGCTTCGGCCTTCTGCACCAGCTCCTGCCGGATCTGGTCGGCACGCCAGCGCTGCCAGCCTTCGAGCTCGCCAGCCGAAGCGAGTGCCGCATGGGCCTTGCCTTCGACCTCGGCGCCCAGCAGCTTGCGATGCTCCTTGAGGGCCTGGCGCAGGGTCTGTGCAGCAGTCACGCCAGCCTTGCTGTGTCCGCCCTTGAGTTCCTGTTCGAGGCGAGCGATGGCTGCCAGCACGGCAGCCTGTGCCTCTTCACGGCGCTTGGCCTGCGCTGCCGTCTTTTCGGCGGCAGCGGCCTGGTCTTCGGCACTGAGCGTTTCCGCAGCAGGCTCCACGCTTTCTCCGCGCAGCGCGCGCAGCTCGTCGGCCCAGACGGGCACGGCCGGAAGGGGCTGTGCGGCGTCGGCCACCGCAGCACGGGTCTGTGCCAGTGCCTCGTCGAAAGCCTGCACGACCAGCTGGAGCTGCTGCGTGGAGCTGTCGAGCTGGGTGGCAAAACGCGGATCGACGCTCGACCAGTTGGCATCCTGCTGCAGTTCCTGCACCTGGGTCTGCCAATGGGCCACGTCGGCCTGCAGGGCGGCCTGGGCGGCATCGGCATCCTGCCAGCTCTTGGTGGAGAGCACTTCCACGCGCTGGGCGAGCAGCACGGCGGCTTCGCGCTGGATCTGGGTACGGGTCTGCAGATCCTCGATGCCCTTGACGCGCTCGGCCAGACGCTGCTTGAGGGATGCGAGCGGCTCCTTGCTGAGAGGAGCACCGGCCTTGGCCGCATCGCGCTGCCAGGCCATGGCGTCTGCAATGTTGAGTCGACGTGCATCGAGCAGCGCCTCGGCCTTGGCTGCCCACTCGACTCCGAGCTGCTCCTGACCCTTGCTGCGCTTGATCTCATCGAGCTTTTCGCGCAAGGCCTTGGCAGCACCCTTGTCGCGCGCGCTCAGCTCCTTGTAGACCTGCTGCATGTCGGCGGGATCGGGATCGGTGGCCATCCAGGCGCGCACGCGCGCTGCACGATCACCGGACGTGGGGGCAGAAAACACTCCCCCGGTCAGGGCGTCGAGGGGATGCGTGGCAGACACGGGCTTGCCAGCGGCCTGATCGGCAGCCGGCACTGCGGAAGGCTCGCGGGATTCGGCCTTGTCGGAATCACCAAAGAGGGGGAAACGGATCATGACGGTTGCATTCCAGAAATCAGTACATGTCCACCGTGGGCGCGAACTGCAAAACAGGAGCACTCGACTGGCGGACAAAAGAGTATTTTGCCCGCTTTTTGGCACACGCCGCCCAACTGGGGCCGAGCAAGGCCCTGCAGACACCGCCAGCGGCGGCGGCAGCCTCCGCGTGATGCGAGCGCTCCGCCATGCCCGACAGCCCCGCTGGGGAGGAGTGTCACACCCGAAACAGAACGCCTGCTGTCGTCTGAATGACATGTCGGTATCCGCTTGTATCAGGGAGTCCACCCGGTGCTGCGCCATAGTAAGGTGAAGGCAGTCACAGGCCTTTTGCCGGCTCCGCGCAAAGAAAAGAGAGGCCTCCCACAGAACCGGCATCTTCTTGTCTGCATGCCATGTCCAGTCGCCCGGAGCACCCCACGCCATGCCGTCCAC
This sequence comes from Allobrachymonas sp., assembly GCF_041912815.1. Classification (NCBI taxonomy): domain Bacteria; kingdom Pseudomonadati; phylum Pseudomonadota; class Betaproteobacteria; order Burkholderiales; family Comamonadaceae; genus Allobrachymonas; species Allobrachymonas sp. Next base: position 425,579 of record NZ_JAYRLV010000001.1, read on the forward strand.
TTCTGATCCTGCATCCCCCTCATCCACACCGCCCGGCGGCCTGAGTTCGGTCGAGGCGGCCCGCCTGCTCTCCGAACACGGTCCCAATGCACTGGCCGAAAAGCGCCAGAGTGTGTGGGTCAAGCTGTTTTCGTATGTCTGGGGCCCCATTCCCTGGATGATCGAGGCGGCTGCGATCCTGTCGGCCATTGCGGGGGACTGGTCCGACTTTGCCATCATTGCGCTGATGCTGGTAGTCAATGCCGGCGTGGCCTTCTGGCAGGAGCACAAAGCCGATGACGCCATTGCCCTGCTCAGAAAGAAACTGGCAGCGCAGGCCCGCGTGCTGCGAGACGGCCACTGGCTCGATGTGCCGGCAAGCGAGCTGGTTCCTGGCGACATCGTGCATGTGGAGCTGGGCGACATCGTGCCGGCAGATCTCGTTCTGCTCTCGGGCAATACCCTGTCGATCGATCAATCGACCCTCACGGGGGAATCGCTGCCGGTCGACAAAGGCGTGGGCGAAACGGCTTACTCCGGCTCCATCGTCCGCATGGGGCAGATGACAGCGCGGGTCACGGCCACCGGCATGAGTACCTATTTCGGCAGGACGGCCGCACTGGTCGAAACCGCCGGTGCTCCCTCGCATTTCCAGCAGGCTGTGCTGAAAATCGGCAATGCCCTCATTGTCGGCACGCTGGTGCTCGTGGCCATTGTGCTGGCCGTGGCATGGTGGCGTCATGAACCCATGCTCGACTCGCTCAAATTCGCACTCATCCTGACCGTAGCAGCCATTCCGGTCGCGTTGCCTGCGGTGCTGTCGGTGACGATGGCCGTGGGCGCCTCCGTCCTGAGTCGGCTGGGAGCCATCGTATCGCGGCTCGCAGCGATCGAGGAACTCGCCGGCATGGATATACTGTGCTCGGACAAGACCGGCACCCTGACCCAGAACAGGCTCACGGTGGCCACTCCTCAGCTCGTATCGGGCGCTTCGGCAGATCAGGTGCTGCTGGTGGCCGGACTGGCCAGTGCTCCTGCCAGTACCGACGCCATAGATTCGGCCATCCTCACAGCTGCAGCCCACACGCTGCAGAACCATACAGTCACCCCCATCGACTTCCACCCCTTCGATCCGGTGCGCAAGCTCACCGAAGCACGTGTCACCCTCGACGGGCATCCCCTCACCGTGGCCAAGGGAGCCCCTCAGGCCATCGTGGCCTGGTGTGGTGCGGACGATGCGGTGCATGCCCGGGTCAGTGCCCTTGTGGAACAGCTGGCAGAAGGCGGCTACCGCGCTCTGGCAGTAGGCATGGCCGACTCGCAGGGACAGCGCATCCTGCTGGGCCTCCTGCCTTTGTTCGACCCCCCTCGCCCCGACAGTGCCGACACACTCTCTGCCCTGCGCAAACTGGGCATCCAGGTGCGCATGGTGACCGGAGACCACATCGCCATTGCACGCCAGATCGGACGAAAGCTCGGCATGGGCGATGATTTCGTGACGGCAAGCCAAGCCTTCCCGGACCAGCACGGGCCGGATGCACACGCTCTGCTGTCCCATGACGGCTATGCCGAAGTCTTCCCGGAACACAAGTTCCGCATCGTGAAGACTTTGCAATCCGGCGGCCATCTGGTCGGCATGACCGGCGATGGCGTCAACGATGCACCCGCCCTGCGTCAGGCCGATGTAGGCATTGCCGTGAGTGGTGCAACCGACGCAGCCCGTGCGGCAGCCGACCTCGTGCTCACCGAACCAGGGCTCGGCGTCATCCGCAGTGCGGTAGAAGAATCGCGACGCATTTTTCAGCGCATGACCGCCTATGCGGTCTACCGCATCAGCGAAACGGTACGGGTCATGCTTTTCATGAGCCTTTCGATCATCGTGTTCCAGTTCTATCCGGTCACTGCCATCATGATCGTGCTGCTCGCGCTGCTCAACGATTTCCCGATCATGATGATCGCCTACGACAATGCCGTGCCCGCTCCCGATCCGGTCCGCTGGGACATGCACCGCATCCTGATGCTCGCCGGCATCCTCGGAGGCCTCGGCCTGATTTCAAGTTTCGGCATGTTCTGGCTTGCCGAAAACGTCTGGCAGCTGCCTCGGCCAGTCACTCAGACACTCATCTTTCTCAAGCTGCTCGTTGCGGGCCACATGACGCTGTACCTCGCACGCAACGACGGCCATTTCTGGGACAAGCCCTGGCCCAGCCTGCGTCTCTTCCTGACCACCGAAGCCACGCAGGTGGCAGGCACCCTGGCTGCCGTCTACGGCTGGTTCGTGCATCCCATCGGATGGCGGCTGGCCCTCATCGTCTGGATCTATGCCTTTGCATGGTTCCTGTTCAACAACATGGTCAAGCGGGCCGTGCTGCGGTTCTGGGATCGGCATTCTTCCCGTCCCGTGGTACTGTGATACGGGTTTTCCCTTATTCCTGCGCCTGCGTTCTGCCACGGGCTCTCTTCATTTCCTTCATCCACAGGAGATTTCCTCATGACCACAGCCTCTGCCACCACTGCTGAGCACGGCACCCCTCACACCAGGACGCACTCCCCCGCCCAGGCGCACTATTCCCTTCCGGTGTTCTGGCCGCTGGAACTGATGACGGCCCTGGGACAGGAAGGCTTCAAGACCGTCATGCGCGGCTTCGATACCGCCACCGAAGCCCTGAAGCTCAACGTGGGCCTCGAAGCCAAGTTCGCCACCCCCAACCGCATTCTGCTGGAACTCAACACCATGCGGCTGCGCGACTTCTCGGTCGAGGGCGAAACCAGCACCGAGATCCCCACTCTCATCGATGCCCCCTTTGCAGGCCACCCCTCCACCATCGCCGACTACACCAAGGGCCAAAGTCTTGTCGAGACCATGATGGCCAACGGGCTGCGCCGCGTCTACGTCACCGACTGGCGCAGCGCCACTCTGGACATGAAGGACTACAACATCGACCACTACCTTGCCGAACTGAATGTGGTGGTCGACGAGCTCGGCGGACAGGTCAACCTCGTGGGCCTGTGCCAGGGGGGCTGGATGGTTGCCATGTACGCGGCACGCTACCCCGCCAAGGTGCGCAGCCTCGTGCTCGCAGGCTCGCCCATCGACACCAATGCCGGCCATGGCCCGATCCGCGAAATGGCCCACAAGATGAAAATGTCCGATTTTCAGCGTCTGGTGCGGCTCGGAGGGGGACTCATGCTGGGACGCTTCATGCTTGCCGCCTGGAAAAACATGCATCCCGAACAGCATTACTTCCGCAAGTACGTGGATCTGTTCGAGAACATCAACGACCCTGCCTACGTGCACAAGGAAGAAGCCTTCGAGGCCTGGTACGAAAATCCCATCAACCTCCCGGGACGGTGGTATCTACAAGCCGTGGAACAGCTCTTCAAGGAGAACCGCCTGGCCAAGGGCACCTTCGTCGGACTCGGCAAGCGTCTCTCGCTCGGAGACATCCACTGCCCCGTCACGCTGCTGGCCGGCGAGTCCGACGACATCACCACCAAGGAACAGGTCTTCGACGCTGACAAGTATCTCGGCACCCCTGCCTCGGACATCGTCAAGCTGCTCGTCCCCGGTGGCCACATCGGCCTGTTCATGGGCAGCCACACCCTGCGCGACACCTGGCCAGGCATTGCCCAATGGATCGCCCGGGTATCGGCCTGAGGCCCTGATCCAGCTCCAGCAGCATCCAGACTGTCCGAGACCCGCGCCGACAGTCTGTTTCCTGCTTGCAATCGTCCCCAGTGCTCCGGGCAGGTGCAGCAGGATGCCTGGTGCAGCACGCTGTACTTCTTTTTTGCCGATTTCACATCCCGTTGCACACGGTTGCAGACCTGCCCTCAGGAGATCAGCGGATCACCGCGCTGCCGATCCCCGCGCAGGCCGTGCACCCGCAGGACAGGCCGCCCTGCGCTCGGGCTGCATGTCTCCTGACCTCCCGTGCAGGGCCACGCGCTCCAGTCCACAGGCGCTCGCTCAGACACTGCATGGCAGGACGCCTGCGAAAGGCTTTGCGGGCCACCACTTGCAGCCCATAGCAGAAGCGCTTTCGCATATACCCAAAAGCAATATGTTGCGCGCCTGATACATCTTCTGGTGCTTCGCCCCACTTTCGTCCATGGGCTTCCGTTTCCGACTTCGGGCGGCTTGCAGAATGCGCGCAAGTGCGCGCAGCGTCACGCATTTGGATTCTGTAACAGCTCTTGCAGCCTTCCCCGATCAGGGCCTACACGGCGCTTTGATATTTTAATAAATAATATAAAAACAACCCTTATGCTTGACTGGTAATTTTGACGCCTTCTACAATCGCGCCGAAATCCCTTCCACAAGCAGGAAGGCGCCGCTCCCTCCGGGGATCGGCATCCCGCCAGTCCGTGCATCGACTGGTCTGGAGGACACGCCTGGCACGCGGTATCGACCGCAGGCGCGCAGCTCTCCACCAGCCCGATGCCCCGGTCCCGCAGACCTCGCAGGTGTCTGCGCAGGCGCCACCGGAAGCCCTGTCCGCTCACAGCGCAGAGGCTCCGGGCATGTCCCGATCCGGCATGCGTTTCCCCAGGAGCCACGGCTCCCGCAAGCCCATGGGCCCTGAGGTCCATGTCCGACGAGAACAACAACCATGACCACTGCCTCTTCTGCCGTTCTGACAATGCCGCTTTCCGCTCCCGGAATGGATGCGCCATCCACCCCGTCCCGCAAGGACACCTCGCTGGCCCGCCGGCTGGCACGCGTGGGCTGGCTCATCACCCACAACGGCATGGCCATGGTCGGCATCGGTGTCGTGTCCGCTGCTGCGCTGCTCGCCACACAGCCGGGCTGGCGTGCCACGGCCGCCACCCACGCAATGGCCCTGCTCGAACCGCTGGCCACCCCCACAGACAGCCCATCCCCCTCGGATGCACAGATGGAAACGCCCCCCACGATCCAGCTCGCCCAGGCTCTTGCGGCCACCAGCGAGCAGCTGCAGGATGATGCGCCTGCCGCGGTGCTCACAGCCCGCCAGGCAGCCGTCACGCACTGGCTGGCCAGCAAATACCATGTCGCGCCCGAGCCTGTGGGGCTGCTGGTGCATGAAGCCTATGCCGTCGGCAAGCAGGAAGCCATCGATCCGGCCCTGCTGCTGGCCGTCATGGCCATCGAGTCGAGCTTCAATCCCTTTGCACAGAGCCATGTCGGCGCCCAGGGCCTGATGCAGGTGATGACCCACATCCACTCCGACAAATACGGCAGCTACGGGGGCGAGCAGGCTGCCTTCAATCCCCTGACCAATCTGCGTGTGGGGGCCAAGGTGCTCAAGGAAACCATTTCCCGCTCGGGAGGCACCCTGCGCGGCGGACTCAAATACTACGTGGGGGCAGCCAAACTGCCTGACGACCAGGGATATGGCGAGAAGGTGCTGCGCGAATATGCCCGCATCCGCGCCGTGGCCCGGGGACGCACCGTGGCCCACGATGCCCTCCTCCCGATTCCGGAAGAAGGACGCTCCCTCCGTCCCGCACAGACACAGGTCGCACATGCAGGCACCGCACCTGTCCATGCGGCGCCTGCCGTCGTGGCCTCGGCCCGGCATACCCCGCCCCATGCCGCAGCCCGCACTCCAGGCTCTTCGCATCCGGTCGAAGTGGCCGTGCTGCGCTCGCGGGCTGCCTCCGCTGGGCAGCAGCTCGCTGCTGCCACTCCCTCCCATGGTGTGGAAACCGGCGCAGCCGATGCCTCCACGATGACCGAGTGACGGATCGGCAGGTCATGCCTGCCATAGAAAAAATCCTCCCGCCGCGCACCCGACTCGCCACGCCGGCCCGCCAGCGGAGCCCGTCCATCGCTGGCTGTTGTTGGGCTTGGTGCCATCTTCCGCTACACTAACACCCGCGCACAACTGGCGATAGGCTGCCTTGCCGGCAGCTGACGTGGAGCCTCCAGCGGAACCGTGTTCCGCCTCATTCACCACGGGGAAGTGCGCCGCATGTCGTTGTCATGCCATGGCCCTGCGCCATCGTGCCACGTTGCGTTTACCCGCCGTTCGCCTGGGCAGCCTCCACACTGGAGGCGTCAACATCCTTTGACGAAAGCCTGCCATGTACCAGCGCAATATCCTCATCGAACAAACCGATCCCGAACTGTGGTCTGCCATCTGCGCCGAAAACCAGCGCCAGGAAGACCATATCGAGCTCATCGCAAGCGAGAACTATGCCTCCCCGGCCGTCATGGCCGCCCAGGGCACCCAGCTCACCAACAAGTACGCCGAGGGCTATCCCGGCAAGCGCTACTACGGCGGCTGTGAATTCGTCGACGTGGCCGAGCGCCTGGCCATCGAGCGCCTCAAGCAGCTCTTCGGTGCAGAAGCTGCCAACGTGCAGCCGCACTGCGGCGCCAGCGCCAACGAGGCCGTGTTCCTCGCATTCCTCAAGCCCGGTGACACCATTCTGGGCATGAGCCTGGCAGAAGGCGGCCACCTGACCCACGGCATGGCGCTCAACATGAGCGGCAAGTGGTTCAACGCGGTGAGCTATGGCCTCAACGCCCAGGAAGCCATCGACTACGACGAAATGGAGCGCAAGGCCCACGAGACCAAGCCCAGGCTCATCATTGCCGGCGCCAGCGCCTACTCGCTCGAAATCGACTTTGCCCGCTTCGCCAAGGTCGCCAAGGACGTCGGCGCCATCTTCATGGTCGACATGGCCCACTACGCCGGCCTGATCGCCGCTGGCCAGTATCCCAACCCGGTTCCCCATGCCGACGTGGTGACCTCCACCACCCACAAGAGCCTGCGCGGCCCGCGTGGCGGCTTCATCCTGATGAAGGCCGAGCACGAAAAGGCCATCAACAGCGCCGTGTTCCCCGGCCTGCAGGGCGGCCCGCTCATGCACGTCATCGCAGCCAAGGCCGTGGCCTTCAAGGAGGCCCTGGCTCCCGAGTTCAAGGACTATGCCGTTCAGGTCAAGAAGAACGCCCAGGTCATCGCAGAAACCCTGACCGCACGCGGTCTGCGCATCGTCAGCGGCGGCACGCAGAGCCACGTGATGCTGGTCGATCTGCGCAGCAAGGGCATTACCGGCAAGGAAGCCGAAGCCGTGCTGGGCGAAGCCCACATGACCATCAACAAGAACGCCATCCCGAACGATCCTGAAAAGCCGTTCGTGACCAGCGGCATCCGCATCGGCACTCCGGCCATGACCACCCGTGGCTTCAAGGAAGAAGAAGCCCGCGCCACGGCCAACCTGATTGCCGATGTGCTCGACAACCCGCGCGATCCGGCCCATATTGCGGCTGTGCGCGAGAAGGTGCAGGCCCTGACGAGCCGCTTCCCGGTCTACCGCTGACCCCCGGCCGGCAACGGGGGCGGACGTCTTTCCCTGCTGAAAGATGTCCGGTTACCCCCGAAGCTGGAACCTATCGCCACATACAAGAACCGCTGCCTGGTCCAGACGACCGGCAGCGGTTTTTTGGTGTGGGGGAGAAGCTTCCGTCAGAACACCAGAGTCCGCCAGCGGCGATCGGCAGCCCGGACCATGTACTGCACGGCTCCGCCATGGCCCCGGCACTCCGGTATCAGCGCTTCGAGCGTGAGCCCCTGCGCACGCAAGGCATCGCTGCATGCCATAAACCGCACCCCCTGCTCCACCGCCTCGTGCATGGCCGTGGCCACGTCCTTGGCGTGGTATGCCGCCCGCAGCCCCTCGGCCACCCCGGGCACCAGAAGACGCACACTGGCGGCCGTGAAGTACATTTCCACCGGCACCTCCATGGCGGCAGCCGCTGCCGCGAAGAAGAAGGGGGTATGCAGCAGCTCTGGCCGGCTGGCGTCTGCCGCCCAGAGCAGGATGGCCACGCCCTCCACCGCCTGTCCTTCGTCCACGAATCCCGTCATCGCTGCACTCCTTCAGCGCGTCTGGGCGCGTTCGAGCCAGGCATGGTGCTCCATGGCTGCCATCACCGCGTGCCCATGCACCAGCTGTGCTGTGTCTGCCGCCCAGTCGGTGGGGCGCAGGCGCACGAGCCAGCCCTTGCCATAGGGGTCGCGGTGCACGAGCTCTGGGGCGTCTTCGAGCAGCGGATTGACTTCCGTGATCACGCCACTCACGGGCGACTTGACCGACACGATGGACTTGGCCAGTTCCACCACAGCCACCGAGCCCCCCTGCACGATGCCGCTGCCCGCCCGCTTGGGCCGGCACATGTAGATATCGCCCGCCAGGCGGATGCCCAGCGCCGTGATGCCGATGCGCACATGTCCATCGTCCTCGGGAGACGCCCAGGTCTGATGGGGCACGAAGTAATGCAGTGCATCGGGAAACTCCAGGCCGCAGGCTTGCATGAAGGTCACTCCAGGAATCGGGGATGAAACAGGGGCCGCGCGCATGGGCCGGGCGCCAGTGTAGCGCGGCCGGCTCCACCGGGCATGCGCCTGCCCGGCAAGTCCCCTGCCATGCCCGTCACTGCACGCTTCCGATGTCGGAACCCGGGCCCTTATCGGTCGGCGCCCCCCTCGTCCAGCAGCGTCCGGGCAGCCTCGGTAATGGCCACCACTCCACGATGGGTGATGCGGCGTTCGATGGACAAGGCGTAGTAGTCCTCCTGCACCCCGGTGGCGATCCCTACACAGCACAAACCGGACTGCCGTTCGAGCACCTGCCCCACCACCGCCGGCGCAAGGCAGAAGCCCTGGTCACGCTCGGCAAAAGCCTGTGCCAGTGCGGCATCATCGAATTCGCCCACCACCTGCGGCTGCACCCCCGTCCGGGCCAGCCATGCACGCAGCAGGGGACGGGTGGCTGCCGCAGCACCGGGCACCAGGAGCGGAGCCCCGTCGAGACAGTCCGGAAACGCTCCCGGATGAGCCGCCCTCACCCGGGGACTGGCAAAGAATGCCAGATGCGAGCGCCCCAGGCGGTGTGCATAGGCCCGCACGCTCACTGCAGCAGGCACCGGCTGGTCGGCCAGCACCAGATCGAGCTCATGCAGGGCCAGCGCCGACAGCAGCCGCTCCAGGGGGCCTTCGCGGCAGATGAGCCGGACCGGGTCGGACAGCGTCAGTGCCGGCTCCAGCAGCCGGAAGGCCACGGTCTTGGCCAGACTGTCCGACACCCCCACACGCAGCTCCGGAGTGCGCCCCTGCTCTCGCTGGTCGCGCAGCACGGCCTCCAGCTCGGCCCCGGTGGTGAAGATGTCCTGCGCATACCGCAGCACCATGCGGCCCGTATCCGTGAGCTGCAGGGAGCGGCCCACCCGCGCGAAGAGCTCAACCCCGAGCCGCTCCTCCAGTTCGGCGAGCTGCATGCTGATCGCCTGCGGGCTGACATGCAGCACCCGGCTCGCGCGCGTCACGCCGCCCAGCTCGGCCACCTGCTGGAAGTAGTGGAGATGCTTGAAGTTGATCATGGGTAATCGTCAATTTATATTGAATAAACATCGTAAATTTTAGAATTTACTTGATGAATGTCGATTCCTAGAATGGCTTCCAGCATGTCTTGCCCAGTCAGGCCCTGCTCCCTCTGTACGGAAAAGCGCAAACCTGCTTTTGCCGGCGTTCCGTCTCCTTCTGTTGCCCATTGATGCTCTCTGCCATGGAATTTCTGCTCGACCCCCAGCTCTGGATGGCTTTTGCCATGCTCACCGCACTCGAAATCGTGCTTGGTGTGGACAACATCATTTTTCTGTCGGTGCTGGTCGGCCGGCTGCCGGTTGCCGTGCGCAATCGGGCCCGGCGACTCGGACTGGCCTTTGCCATGGTCACGCGCATCCTGCTGCTGTTCTCGCTGAGCTGGGTCATGGGGCTTACCCGGGATCTGTTCACGCTGGCGGGACATGGCATCAGCGGGCGCGACCTGGTGCTGCTCGGCGGCGGACTCTTCCTGCTCTACAAGGCAGCCCACGAGATCTTCGTGGAGGTGGAGGCGCGCGAGGAGGCCATTCCGGCCGAGGTGCAGGGCGACGGGCGCATCCTGCGCGAAACCGGCGGACGCGTGTTCTGGACCGTGATTGCACAGATTGCGGTGATCGACATCGTGTTCTCGCTTGATTCGGTCATCACGGCTGTGGGCATGGTCAACCACATCGGCGTCATGGTGGCTGCCGTCGTGTGCTCGGTCGGGGTGATGATGTTCGCCGCAGCCCCCATCGGGGAGTTCGTGGACCGGCATCCTTCGGTGAAAGTGCTGGCGCTGGCGTTTCTGGTCATGGTGGGCATGGCCCTTACGGCCGAAGCCTTCGATGTCCACATGCCCAAGGGTTACCTCTACGCCGCCATGGCATTCTCGCTGACGGTGGAAATGCTCAACATCCGTGCCCGCGGCAAGCGCCGTCCCGCCGCACTGGCCCTCCTGCCGATGCCTGGCGATCGGCCGGCCAGCCCTGCCTCCGATCATTGAGCTGCTGCATGCACGTTCAGCTGCCCTGGGTGGCGGAAGGGAACAGGAGTCGGACCTGCCCGGCAGCGCATGGCGCCACCCACCGGGTTTGAAGCCCGGCCGACCCACCGGGGTCGTTTCCCTTCCTTCATGAAACTGCCACGATCGGACTGCTTCCTGTGCAGCTCAGACCGGTGCTTCGCTCTCCTCCAGCACGGGGCTATCGGTGCGCAGCCTGTGCACATCGCCCACCCGGCGCAGGATGCCGATGCGGTCGAAGTATTCGAGAATCTGGATGGCACGCTTGCGGCCCAGCCCTGTGGCATCGCGAAAATCCGCAGCCAGAATCTCCCCCTGGTGACGCGTGGCCACCTCCTGGGCCCTGCGTGCCAGGGACCGTATGGTAGCGGGTGCGAAGCAAAGATCCTTGACCACCTGGTGCAATTCCCCACGCCGCGCCATGCGAATCAGGGTCGAGCGCAGCAGGGGCTCGGGTTCGCCGATGCGGGCCGCCAGATCGCGCACCCAGATGCCGTCGAACGCGGCCTGTTCGAGCCAGGGGGTCACCTTCTGCGACAGGCGCTGCTCGGCAGCGGACAGACGCACCCCATGCTCCGGCAGGTGCACGAAGGCGCCCTGCCCTACCAGCACGCCCGTCTGCATCCAGCGCGCCAGCAGGGCCTGCCACAAGGGATCGGGCAGACGCGGCAGGGCCAGTCGCCGCAGGCGCGAGGAGGCTGGCCCCAGTTCATCGGGCTGCTGATGGTGAAATTCAGCCAGCACCTTCACCACGGTAGCCCGTGCCTGCTCCATGGCGGAAGCACCCATGGCCCAGGTGCCCTGCGCGTCCCGGTACACGAGCGCATCGGCGGGCACCCTGGGCGTGTTCAGGAGCCCATGCGCCCGACGGAATCGCTCCAGATCGACGCCATGGGGAGCGAGCGTCAGCAAAAGAGCGAGCATCTGGTCCGCCTGGGGAGCCTGGGCGGCCTCCAGTTCGGCCAGCCGCTGGGGGGTACGCCGATAGCGTACCGGTGCAAAGGGATCGAGCACCGTGCCTCCCGCGAGAGTGCGTGTGGCGGAACCGTCCCGCAGTACCACTCGGTCTCCATGCCAGGCCCCGATGGGGCGACGTGTGACGATCTGCACGCAGGCAGACTGTCCGGGCGCCAGCACGTCCCGATCCAGAATCGCCACCGTGGCAGGTACCGCGCAGGCCCCCAGGTGCAGGGTGACCGGGCTTCCGGAACGCAGGGGGTTGGATTCCTCGTGCCACAGGGTCAGCCGTGCATCGACACGCTGGGAGGCATGGGCGAGCATGGGCGACACGAGCCAGTCTCCGCGTGCAATCGCATCGCGGTCCACCCCCACCACGGCCACGGCACAGCGCTGTCCGGCATGGGCTTCGTCCACGGGCTGGTTCTGCGCATGCAGGCTGCGCACCCGCACGGTCTTCTGTGCGGGAACCAGCGTGAGCGTGTCGCCCACGCGGACCCGCCCTCGATGCACAGTGCCTGTCACCACGGTGCCGGCACCGGTGAGCGTGAATGCGCGATCGATGGCGAGCCGAAAGCCCTGTTCAGGCTCCGGCTCCGCACACGGTGCCGCCGCACCGCCGGTCTGCCGCGTGGCACGGTCCCGTGCAAGCGCAGCCAGCGACTCGCGCAACGCAGCCACCCCTGCCCCGGTGGCGGCAGAGACGACATGGATGGGGGCGTCCTGCAGGGGAGTCTGTGCCATCAGTGCCTGCACCTCCTGCCGCACGGCCTCGATCCGTGCCGCATCGACACGATCGGCCTTGGTGATGACGACGGCTCCCGAAGTCAAGCCCAGCAGCGACAGCACTGCCAGATGCTCCCGCGTCTGGGGCATGACGCCGTCATCGGCCGCTACCAGCAGCAGGGCATGGTCGATGCCGGTCGCTCCTGCCAGCATGGTGTGCACCAGACGCTCGTGGCCTGGCACGTCGATGAATCCGATGCGCTCGGCCAGGCCCGGAACCTCCATGAATGCATAGCCCAGCTCGATGCTGATGCCGCGCCGACGTTCCTCTGGCAGGCGGTCGGTATCGACGCCGGTGAGCGCACGCACCAGCGTGGTCTTGCCGTGGTCGATATGGCCTGCGGTGCCCACGATCATGCGAGCGCCTCCCGCAGCTGTGCGAGCTGCGACACCAGCAGATCCGGCACTTCGAGGCAACGCAGGTCGAGCACCAGCCGATCCTCGGCAATGCGCCCGATCACCGGCAGGGGCAGACGTCTCAGGGCCGATGCCAGGAGCTCCAGCGCACGCCCGCCGCCCTGCCGTGACAGCGGAGCCAGCGTCAGCCCCGCCGAAGGCAGCGATTCCACCGGCAGCGAACCGGAGCCGATCTGTCCCTTCAGCTCTGCCACCTCCACCACATACCGCCCCTGCACCGCCTGCGCCACCAGAGGCTGCAGCACCTGTGCCATGGCACGGATATCGTCCACAGAACGCGTGAGCAGACGAAGCGTGGGCAGATCACGCGTTAGCCGCTCGGGACGCAGATACAGCTGCAGAGTCGCTTCCAGCGCGGCCAGAGGCAGCTTGCTCATGCGCAGGGCGCGCTTCATGGGGTGCCTGCGAATGCGTTCGACCAGATCGCGCCGTCCCACGATGAGCCCCGCCTGTGGTCCCCCCAGCAGCTTGTCGCCACTGAAGGTCACCACGTCGCAGCCTGCAGCGAGCATTTCCTGCACCAGCGGTTCCCGAGGCAGGCCATGATCGGCCAGGTCGATGAGCGAACCACTGCCGAGATCGCTCACCAGCGGCACCCCCCGGGCACGGGCCAGAACCGCCAGTTCTGCCTCGGGCACCGCCTTGGTAAACCCCTGAATCGCGTAGTTGCTGGTGTGGACCTTCATGAGCAGGGCCGTTTCCGCTCCGATGGCCGCCTCGTAATCACGCAGATGGGTGCGGTTGGTCGTTCCTACCTCGACCAGCTGGGCGCCGGCGCTCTCCATCACGTCGGGCATGCGAAAGGCGCCCCCGATCTCGACCAGCTCTCCGCGCGACAGCACCACCTCGCGCCCGCGTGCCAGCGCCGCGAGCGTCAGCAGCACGGCGGCGGCATTGTTGTTGACCACGGTGGCGGCCTCTGCCCCGGTGAGGCGGCACAGCAGGGATTCGATCAGGCTGTCGCGATCCCCCCGTCCACCGGCAGCAAGGTCGTATTCCAGATTGTTCGGGCTCGCCATCAGGGTCTGCAGATGCGCGAGTGCCGCCTCGGGGAGCAGGGCCCGACCCAGATTGGTGTGAATGACAGTCCCTGTGAGATTGAGCACCCCCCGCATGCGGGGAGCCAATGCAGCCACCACCTGTCCTCGCACGCCGACCGTCCAGCGGGATGGCGTCATGTCGCTGCGCAGCACCTGCCCCTGCAGCACACGGGCCCGCAGTGCGTCGAGCCAGCTGCGGGTCTCCGCCGCCACCAGGGTGTGCCCGTGTTCGGTCACGAGCGCCGCCACTTCGGGCAGATGGAGCAGGCGGTCCACCGACGGCAGATCGCGGGCCTGTGCCAGCTCCGCTGCGCCCTGCATGGGCTCGGTCGACGAAGCCAGGCTCATGGGGCAGTCCCGGCAGTTCCGTTTGTCACGGGAGCCTCAGGACCGTCTTCTGCCGCTTGGGAGGCTGCAGCGGCCGCAGATTCCGCATCCGGTTCAGCATCCCCGAACATCAGCATGAAATTCACCCCCTGCCGTTCCACGCCAGTCTCGCCGATGAGCAGATCGAGCGTGACCGAGGCCAGGTCATCGGCCACTGGTTCCACCATCGGATCGCGATCGGCATGCAGCAGCTTGAGATAGTGCCCGCAGGACTCGCAGGTTTCTGCCTGGATGACGGCATGGGTCGCGGCTTCTCGCGCATCGTCTTCAGCATCGTCCTCGCTCTGCCCGGGGAGCACCCGCGACAGAGACTGGTAGACCAGCCCCTTGGTGGTATGGCAGTGCGTGCAGGTGATGCGCACCATGTGCCACTCGGTGCCACACAGGCTGCAGTGCAGATAGCGCTGCCCCGCATGGTCGCCCCCGGCCTTGACGATGCTGTCGGTCGGCCGACTGCCACAGCAAGGACAGACACTGGCATCGTCGATGCGGCCAAAGGCGGTCGGCTGCCCCGGGGGCAGTTCCACGGCCTGAACGGCCCGCACGAGGTGCGTCCAGTACACCTGCAGGGCAGCTCCGATGAGCGGGGCTGCCGCCACATCCAGCCCGGTGGAAATTCCGTTGAGCAGACGGTCTGCCTGTGTCTCAAGCCACTCACCAGAGGCCTGCTCCAGCGTCTTCAGGGCCGAAAGTGCCGCCTCGGGCGCCTTGTGCGACAGAGCATGCGCCATGTCGCGCACACAGGCCTGCCAGGCTGGATCACGCGGCCAGTGCGCCGCAGGCAGAGGGGGCTGCCCGAACAGGGCTGCCTGCCGGAGAGCCTCGGCATCCGGCAGGGGCACTGCCGGAAAGCGGTCCAGTGCCTCCTGCTGAAGGTGGGCGATGTCCGCCACGAACCGCAGGAAGTCCCCCATGGGGTGACCGGCAGCAAGCTGGCGCAGGCGCATCTCCCGCTCGGCAAAGCAGGTCGAGGCTTCAGGCAGGATCAGAAAGCCGGGTTCACGAGGCTCGCGCGCAGCAATATCCTCTGCGGCAGGATGGGACGAAGAAAGCGGGGAACTCATGAACGGCAGAATACTACAGACAGTCTTCCGCCCCGGAACCCGGGGATAAGGAAAACGGCAAGGAAAAAGACACACAAAGAAAAGGACCGCTCTGCACACCCGCAGGGGCAGCTGTCACTCAGCCCCACTCCGGTGCCTCGGGTCTTTCAGGGGGGGGGCATGCAGGCACCCAGCCCGACCACGGTCGATCGCGAAGCAGGAGGATGCCTTCAACCATGCGGATCCTGCCGGCACCTGCACCCATGCATGGCGCATGCACGGCGCAGACCGTGCACGAAGGAGACCGGCCAGACGCCGCCCCTCCGTGCATCGGCATCACTTGTCGGCCTGTGCGGCCGGGTCGTTGGCCACCTTGCGGTACCAGAGGTAATGGTTCTGCTTGGCCCACCCCGACGACACCGTCCCCTGCGTCATGGCACGGACAGTGCCCTTCACCCACAGCGCAGCATAGATGTGGATCACCACCGTCAGGGAGATCAGAAAGGCAGCCACCGCATGCACCAGCACGGCGAGCCGCTGCACAGGGATCGGAACCGCATGGGCGAACCAGGCCTGCCAGAACAGCACGCCCGTCACGAACAGCAGCAGCAGACACACGAATGTGCCCCAGAACACCCCCTTCTGCCCCGCGTTGTACTTGCCCACGGGAGGCATGGCGGCCTGGTTGCCGGCCAGCATGTCCGAGGAATGCTTTACCCATTCCCAATCGCTGCGCACCGGCACGTTGTCGCGCCAGAAACGGACGAACATGAACAGAAAGGCCACAAACACGCAGATGCCGAAATACGGATGCACGATGCGCGTCCACTGCGGCCCACCGAACAGGTTGGTGAGCGGGAACAGATTGGGATGGAACAGGGCCAGCCCCGAGAACCCGGCCATGCCGAACAGGATCACCATGATCCAGTGGTTGAAGCGCGTCAGGCCGTTGTGACGGAGAAAGTAGCGTTTCATTCGTTGCCTCCTTCCTTGGGATGGGCAGGGATGACCTGGACCAGCTCGCCATCGGCGCGTCGAATCGGATCGGGCACATCGTCCTCATCCTCGGGGGCCTCCTCGGGGCCTACCTTGACATAGTGGAAGAATCCCGTCACGGCCGCGCCGATCATCGCGGCCAGGGCAATCGGCTTGGCCAGCCCCTTCCACAGCGCCACCAGCGGGCTGATGCGCGGCTCACTGGGAAGGCCGCTGTACAGCTCTGGCTGATCCGCATGCTGCAGCACGTACATGACGTGGGTGCCGCCCACGCCTTCGGGGTTGTAGACCCCGGCCTGGCCAAAGCCGCGCTCCTTCAGATCCTGCACACGCGTCTCGCCGAAGGCCAGCATGTCGGTCTTGGCACCGAAGCGGATGGCCCCGGTCGGACAGGTCTTCACGCACGCAGGCTCCAGCCCCACGGTCACGCGGTCTGCGCACAGCGAACACTTGTAGGCGCGGTGGTCCTTCTCGCTGATGCGGGGCACATCGAAGGGGCATCCCTTGATGCAGTAGCCGCAACCGATGCAGTTCTCGCTGATGAAGTCCACGATGCCGTTGCTGTACTTCACGATGGCCCCGGGCGAAGGGCAGGCCTTCAGGCAGCCCGGGTCCTCGCAGTGCATGCAGCCGTCCTTGCGGATCAGCCATTCGAGCCGGCCCTTCTCCACTTCCACTTCGGAGAAGCGCATCACGGTCCAGGCCTCCGGCCCCAGATCGGCCGGATTGTCGTACACCCCCACGTTCACCCCCACGGGCGGACGCAGGTCGTTCCACTCCATGCACGCCGACTGGCAGGCCTTGCAGCCGATGCAGCTGGAGACGTCGATGAGCTTGGCGACTTCAGGGATGGCATTGCGCACCTGCGGCGTCGGCGTGGTCGTGGCCGAGCGCTTGGCAATGTCGAGGGATTGCAAAGATGACATGTCACAACTCTCCTGCCGCTCAGGCCTTCTCGATGTTGACGGTGAAGCTCTTGTACTCGGGCGTCTGGGTGTTCGCATCCCCCACGAAGGGCGTCAGCGTGTTGACCAGATAGCCGGGCTTGGTCTGTCCGAGGAAGCCCCAATGGTTGGGAAGCCCCACGGTATGCACCTTCCTGCCGTCACACGAGAGTTGCGGAATGCGCTTGGTCACCACGGCCACGGCCTTGATGTAGCCCCGATTGCTCGACACCTTCACCATGTCGCCGTGGGCAATGCCCTTTTCGCGAGCCAGCTCCTCGCCAATCTCCACAAACTGCTGCGGCTGCAGCACCGCGTTGATGCGTGCATGCTTGGTCCAGTAGTGGAAATGCTCGGTGAGCCGGTAGCTCGTGGCCACGTAGGGGAATTCGGACGGCTTGCCGAAGGCCTCCATGTCGCCCTTGAACACCCGCGCAGCCGGATTCGACTTGGCACGGGCATTTTGAGGGTGCATGGGGTTGCGTTCCAGCGGCGTCTCGAACGGTTCGTAGTGCTCGGGCAGTGGTCCGTCCACAAGGCCGGTCGGCGCGAAGAGCCGCCCCACACCCTCGGCCGTCATGATGAACGGCATCATGCGTTCGGCCTCTGCCGGATCGGCATCCACCTTGAAGTCCGGCACATCGGAGCCGGCCCACTTGGTCCCGTTCCAGAACACCAGCTTGCGCCGTGCATCCCAGGGCTTGCCGTCGGGCGCAGCGGATGCCGCGTTGTACAGGATGCGGCGATTCACCGGCCAGGCCCAGGCCCAGTTCGGCGTCTGACCGTTGTTCCAGGGATCGCTGTTGTCGCGGCGTGCCATCTGGTTGCCGGCCTGGGTCCAGGCCCCTGTGTAGACCCAGCACCCCGCTGCCGTGCTGCCGTCATCGCGCAGCCACGCAAAGCTCCCGAGCTGTTCCCCCGCCTTGGCCAGCAGCTGCGGCTGTGCACCGGGCTGCTTGGGATCGGCTGGCGCCACCAGATCGGTCAAAGCCCTGCCGTTGTACTCCATGGCCAGCTCGGACGGACTGGGTGACTTCGGCAACCGGTATTTCCAGTCCAGATTGAGAATCGGGTCAGGGAAAGCCCCTCCCGACTTCTGGTAGGCCGCACGCAGGCGCACAAAGAGCTCGGCAATGATCTCGATGTCGGGACGCGCCTCACCCGGCGGACGTGCTCCGGCCCAGTGCCACTGCAGCCAGCGGCTGGAATTGGTGATGGAACCCTCCTCCTCGGCAAAGCAGGTGGTCGGCAGCCGGAAGACGGTCGTCTGGATGCTCTCGCTCCTGACGTCGTTGTGCTCGCCGTAGTTCTTCCAGAACTCCGCCGTTTCGGTGTTGAGCGGATCCATCGTGACCAGGAACTTGAGCTTCGAGAGCCCGGCGATGATCTTCTTCTTGTTCGGGAAGGAAGCCACCGGGTTGAAGCCCTGACAGAAGTAGCCCGTCAGCCGCCCCTGGTTCATCATCTCGAAGGCCTTGAGCACGTCGTAGAGCTCGTTGGACTTCGGCAGATACTGGAAAGCCCAGTCGTTGTCGGCCCGTGCCGCATCGCCGTACCACGCCTTCTGCAGACTCACGAAGAACTTGGGATAGTTCTGCCAGTAACTCATCTGGTTGGGCCGCAGGGGCTTGAGCGCGCGCGCCGCCAGATAGCCCTGCAAATCCTGCTCGGCTTCCTTGGCAATCGTCATGTAGCCAGGCAGGTTCGTCGACAGCAGGCCCAGGTCGGTCAGACCCTGGATATTGCTGTGCCCACGCAGGGCATTGACGCCTCCACCCAGCAGGCCGATATTGCCCAGAAGCAACTGCATCATCGCCGCCGTGCGGATGATCTGCGTGCCCATGCTGTGCTGTGTCCAGCCCAGGGCGTACAGGATGGTCATCACCCGATCGGTGGTGCTGGTGCTGGCGATCGTCTCGCACACATGCAGGAACTTGTCCTTGGGCGTGCCAGTGATCTGCTCGACCTTTTCGGGCGTATAGCGCGCATAGTGGCGCTTCATGAGCTGGAGCACGCAACGCGGATGCTGCAGGGTCGGATCGACCTTGGCGTACTCGCCATCCTTCTCGTAGGTCCAGCTGCTGTTGTCGTACTTGCGCGTGGCCGCATCGTATCCCGAGAAGATACCGTCCTCGAAGCCATACCCCTCGCCCACGATGAACGCGGCGTTGGTGTAGTTGCGCACGTATTCCTTCTGGATCCTGTCGTGCGTGAGCAGATAGTTGATCACGCCGCCCAGAAAGGCAATGTCGCTGCCCGCCCGGATAGGGGCGTAGTAATCGGCCATCGCAGCCGAGCGCGTAAAGCGCGGATCGACCACCACCAGCTTCGCCTTGTTGCGCTGCTTGGCTTCGATCACCCACTTGAATCCCACGGGATGCGCCTCGGCGGCGTTGCCTCCCATGACCAGCACGATATCGGCGTTCTTGATGTCCTCCCAGTGGTTGGTCATCGCGCCGCGGCCAAACGTCGGAGCCAGACTGGCTACCGTCGGGCCGTGTCAGACACGTGCCTGGTTGTCGAATACCAGCAGTCCCAGACTGCGCATCACCTTGTGGGTGAGATAGCCGGCCTCGTTCGAGGAAGCAGAGGCTGCCAGGAACCCCGTGGAGAGCCAGCGGTTCACCGTCTGCCCTGCTTCGTTGGTGGCCTGGAAGTGCGCATCCCGGTCTTCCTTCATCAGGCGGGCAATGCGGTCGAGCGCCTCATCCCATCCAATGCGCTTCCATTCGGTGCTGCCCGGCTCCCGCACGGCGGGATACTCCAGGCGGCTGGGACTGTGCACAAAGTCCAGCAACCCCGCTCCCTTGGGGCACAGCGATCCCCTGCTCACCGGATGATCGGGATCTCCCTCGATGTGGATGATGCTGCCGCGCACATTTCTGGCGCCATCACCCTGCGTGTACATGATGAGCCCGCACCCCACGGAACAGTACGTGCAGGTATTGCGGGTCTCGGTCGAACGGGCCAGCTTGAAGCCGCGGGTCTCAGCCATGGCAGCCGTGGGCGAAAAGCCCAGAGCCGCCAGACTCGATCCCACCAGCCCCGCCGCGCTGACCCGGAAGAACTGCCTCCGGTCCATGTCCATGGGGATTTTCTCCTTGTCTGTCAGAGTGATGTCCGAACCTGCATACAGCCGCATCCTAAGGCGAACGTGTCTTTCTTTCTGCCGGGTTTTCCCGGTGAGTCTGGACAAGACCTGTTCCCTACCCGGCTGCATGCAGTGCGCGCCACATCGGACGCGCTTTCTCGACGTTGCAGGCGCGATGATATGCAGCGCTCCGAAACATGCATATCCACATCCAGGTTCTCTGGTAAATTGGTCAGGTTTTCAGACCAATTCCGACTGAACATTCCCTGAAGCACCGCGCGGCGCATCTCCCCCTGACACCAGCCATCCCCTGTGCAGCATATCTGCCACCACAGCCTGACCCGCCCCGCCATGCTCCGCTCCGAACACCCGAGCCGCTTCCCGCATGGCCAGCAGCTCCGGGGCAAGAGGGGCCGATCCGCCCGGCTGCAGCAATTTCATTGCGCCATGCACCGCGACGGACATGTCCGCACAGCGCCGCGCCGCTCCCGCCGCCACAGCCTGTTCGCTGGCCTCCGCAAAATTGAAGGTGTGGGGCCCCACCAGCACGGCGCAGCCACAGGCACAGGCCTCGATCAGGTTCTGTCCTCCCAGCGGCGCAAAACTGCCCCCCATGAGCACCAGATCGGCCATGGCGTAATACATCTGCATCTCGCCCATGCTGTCCCCCAGCCACAGCACCGGCCGGGGCGCCTCCGAGGGCACAGAATGCACCACCTGCCCCCACTGGCTGCGTCGCCGCACCTCCCAGCCAGCTGCCCGTGCCTCGGCCGCCACCGCATCAAACCGCTGCGGGTGACGCGGCACCAGCATCCAGTGCACGCCGTGCTGCGCATCCGACGGCAGGGCTGCAAGCGCATCCAGAAAAAGCTTTTCCTCTCCTTCCCTGCTGCTCGCCAGCATGCATACCGGCCCTTGCATTTCGAGCTGCTCACGCCAGGCATGGCCGGCAGCGGACAGTGCCTCGTCCGGCCGCACATCGAACTTCAGATTGCCTGTGACCTGCACTTCGGGTGCATGCAGCGCACGCAGACGCCGGGCATCCTGCGCGGTCTGGGCATAGGCCACCGCCAAGCCCCCATATCCTGCAAAGGCCAGTCCGCGCAGGCGCAAGGATCTGCGGAAGGTTCGATCGTTCACTCTGGCATTGACCAGTGCCATGGGAACCCCGTGGCGACGACTCTGCGCGAGAAGCTCGGGCCACATCTCGGTTTCCATGAGCAATCCCACCCGAGGCCGAAACAGCTCCAGAAAGCGCCGCACCGGCCCCGGAGCATCCCAAGGCAACCACACCTGCATGTCGCCCGGCTGCAGCAGACGCATTCCCTCCTGCCTGCCCGTAGCCGTGCCGTGCGTCAGCAGGACATGCACGTCCGGCTGCGCTGCCCGGATCGCCGCGAGCAGCAGCCCGGCCGCACGCGTCTCGCCCAGCGACACGGCGTGGATCCACACCCACTGCCCCGCATGCGCCCGTGCAAGCTGCTGTTCCTCGACGGTGTAGCGCCCGAAGCGCTGGGGAATGGCATGCAGGTACAGCGGCTCGCTGCGTCCCCGCCTGTGCAATTTGCGCAGCAGCAGGGGCGTGGCCAGTGTGGTCAGCCCCCGGTAGATGGACATCAGCATGCCTGCTCACTCCTCAGCCGAGGAAAGGACTCGGCTCTCCACCCGCCTGACAGAGTCAGGGGCAGGGGCTCCCATGCGGAGCACGCCCCTGGCGTCGCTGTGGCTGCGGTGCTCTCATCATGCGGGGACATGCATCGTCTGCCGCGCTCAGTGCGCTGCAGCTCCCGGCTGCGCATCGGGTTTGACCCGGCGCAGCAGCGCCATCATGGCTGCTTCGATCCGTGCCAGTGCTTCGGGCGTCTGCCCCTCGAACCGCAGAACCAGCACCGGTGTGGTGTTGGAGGCCCGAATCAGCCCAAAACCATCCTCCCAGTCCACGCGCACACCATCCACTCCCGTGATGGTCGCCTGCCCTGCAAATGCTTCCTCGGCCAGCGGGAGCAGCTCGGCGGCCACACGGTGGGGCTCACCCTCGGCGCAGGACACATTGATTTCCGGGGTGGAGCAGCTGGTGGGCAGCGCATTGAGCACCGCCGAAGGATCATCAGAACGGCTCAGGATTTCGAGCAGGCGCGCCCCGGCATAGGTGCCATCGTCAAAGCCGTACCAACGCTCCTTGAAGAAGATGTGGCCACTCATTTCGCCACCCAGCGGGGCATCGAGCTCCTTCATCTTGGCCTTCACCAGCGAATGCCCTGTCTTGTACATGAGTGGACGCCCACCTGCTGCTTCGATGGCAGGCGCAAGCTGCTGCGTGCATTTCACATCGAACACGATGGTGCCCCCTGGAACGCGCGACAGCACATCGCGTGCAAACAGCATGAGCTGACGATCCGGATAGATGACGTGTCCGTCCTTGGTGACGATGCCCAGACGATCCCCATCGCCATCGAAGGCCAGCCCCAGTTCAGCGTCCGAGTTGCGCAGCGCCCGCTTGACATCCTCCAGATTCTCCAGCTTGCTGGGATCGGGATGGTGGTTGGGGAAATTCCCGTCCACTTCGCTGTAGAGCTCCTGCACCTCGCAGCCCAGCCCACGGAAAATCTCCGGTGCCGAGGCACCTGCCACACCATTGCCGCAATCCACCACGATCTTCATGGGACGCGCCAGCGAGATGGTCTTCACGATGCGGTCGCGATAAGCCGGAAACACATCCACCGTCCGCACACTGCCTCCGGGCTGGAGGTTCCAGCTTTCCTCCTCGATGAGGGTGCGCAGCTGCTGAATTTCCTCTCCATGAATGGCACGTCCCTGCAGCACCATCTTGAAGCCGTTGTGGTCCTTGGGATTGTGACTGCCTGTCACCTGAATGCCGCTGTCGCACTCGGTATGGGCTGCGAAATACAGCATGGGAGTCGTCACCATGCCGATGTCGATCACCTCGACACCCGTCTCCTGCAGCCCCTGCTTGAGCGCCTCCACCAGCATCGGGCCACTCAGCCGTCCATCGCGGCCCACGGCCACGCTGCGGCTGCCCAATGCCATGGCCCGGGTCCCGAAAGCCCGTCCCAGAGCGCGGGCCATGTCGGAATCCAGTGTGGAAGGCACCACACCACGAATGTCATACGCCTTGAAGATGGAAGCAGGTATTTGCATGATTCGATTACGGAAGGAATAACTTCTCCATTGTAATCAGCCAAAAATCCTGTTTCTGCACCCACAGGCACACATTCCCCTCCCCATTTCTCAGCAGTGCAAACGGAACATGCGGTCACGCACCTCCCTGCGCTGGCGTGCGATGTGATCCATTTTCTGCGGCCCTCCGCCCTGACGCGCCATGGCGTCCAGATTGCGGATCTGCGCGTCCAGTGCACGGCATTGCCGGTCATGCCAGGAAGCCTGTGCTCCCTGCACCACCACCGCGCCCCGGCCTGTCTGCGATGCAGAAGATCCTCTTGCAACCGCGGTGACAGGTTCGGGAGCCGGCTGTCGCGCCTGCCACTGCTGCTGTGCATAGCCTACCTGATCCTGGAAGGACATTGCCGCAGGAACGCTGAAGATGTCGGTCGTCAGCCCCGCCTGATCGGCACATCGGCGCAACGACCAGAACAGGCCCCCTCCGCTGTAGGCACTGCAGCGATACAGAAACACGGTCCCGGCAGGAGGCTCGTTGCTGTAGGTGGAAACCGGCGCCGCATCCATCGCCTTGGGCGCTGCACACCGCGGCTCGGTCGAATAGGAGTTTCCGCAACGATAGATGGGTTGTGCATATCCCGGCTGCACCCCCGGCAACAGCCCCATCCACATCATTCCCAAAGCCAGAAAACGCTTCATGGTGTCTCCATCCTGAAATGTCCGTGACAGGCATCATAGACATACCAGAGCCTCACAGGGAAGATGGAATTTCCTCGCTGGTCAAGACAGTGACTCCCACACTTCGGAACCAGACATGAAAAAGCCCCGCGAAGACCGAGGTCTGCAGGGCTTGATCGAGGCAATCGCTGGTGCCGGTTGTCGGATTCGAACTGACGACCTACCGCTTACAAGGCGGGTGCTCTACCAACTGAGCTAAACCGGCAACGCGTGCATTATAGGGAAGAAAGGACAACGTCCTGCACCCTGCCTGATGCCAGATGGCACTTCATTCGAAGAAATGATGCAGGTGCTCACTTCACCACACGCAGGGAGCTGACCTTGCGGGCAGGCGTCGATTGCGTACCCCCCTCTCCAGCGGCAGGAGACGAAGCGTCAGCCTGCGGCTCATCACCCCCCATCGGATCATGCCCATGCACTTCCAGCGTGGATGGCTGCGAGGGCTGCTCAGAGGAGGACTGACCGTCATCCGGCGCATCCTCCACCTCGAAACCCATGCCCTGCCCGGTTTCCCGGGCATAGATGGCCTGCACCCGCTCCACAGGAACGATGATTTCGCGCACCTTGCCAGAGAAGCGTGCCTTGAAACGCACCTCCTCGTTGCCGAGGCTCAAGCCTCCAGTCGCATCCATGCCGACATTGAGCACGATCTCGCCATCATGCACGAACTCACGGGGGACCGAGACCGTATGGTCCACCTTCACGAGCAGATAGGGAGTCAGCCCATTGTCCGAACACCACTCGTGCCATGCCCGAATCATGTAGGGACGCGTGGATGTCAAGGCAGGTTGGGACATGGGAGGATCCTTCAGTCAGGGAAGTGGAAAGCCACGAAAAATCAGCGGCGCATGACCTTTTCGGAAGGCGTGAGCGCTTCGATGTAGGCAGGACGCGAGAAAATCCGCTCCGCATACTTCAGCAGCGGAGAGGCATTCTTGCTGAGCTCGATGCCATAGTAGTCGAGGCGCCACAGCAGCGGTGCAATGGCTACATCCAGCATGGAAAAATTGTCTCCCAGCATGTACTTGTTCTTGAGGAACACAGGCGCCAGCTGCGTCAGGCGATCGCGGATCTGGTTGCGTGCCTTGTCGAGTGCCTTATCGTTGCCCTTGATGCTGCGATCCTCCAGCACCGAGACGTGCGTAAAGAGTTCCTTCTCGAAGTTCAGCAGAAACAGACGCACGCGCGCGCGGTCCACCGGATCTCCAGGCATGAGCTGGGGATGCGGAAAACGCTCGTCGATGTATTCATTGATGATGTTCGATTCATACAGGATCAGATCACGCTCGACGAGAATCGGCACCTGCCCGTAGGGGTTCATCACATTGATGTCCTCGGGCTTGTTGTACAGATCGACATCGCGGATCTCGAAGTCCATGCCCTTCTCGAACAGCACGAATCGGCAACGGTGAGAGAAGGGGCAGGTAGTGCCGGAATACAGAACCATCATGATGGGAAAGTCCCTTTCTGCGCTGCCATGGGGCATGACAGCCTATAAACCAAAAAAGAGTGGGCACCGTCAGTGCCGGTGCGCCCACTCTCCTGTCCCCCGCAGACTGCGAGGGATTGACCTCACGTGCTTACTTCACGTCCTTCCAGTAGGCACGATTGAGCTTCCAGGCGATGAGCCCGAAGATCGCAAGGTAAGCCAACACGAAAATCCCGATGGTCTTGCGGGTCTTCTGAGCCGGCTCGGCCATCCACTGCATGTAGTTCACCAGGTCACCGACGTTCTGATCGAACACGGCAGGATCCATGGTTCCCGGGCTGACCTGTTCCCACTTGCCGGTGAACACCTCGGTTGCCGGACCGGAACCTTCCTTGACGGTGTGGAATACCGGCTTGCGCTCGCCCTGCAGTTCCCACAGCACGTTGGGCATGGCCACGTTGTGGAACACCGTGTTGTTCCAGCCGGTCTGGCTGTTGGGATCGCGGTAGAAGCTGCGCAGATAGGTGTAGAGGTAATCCGCACCGGTACGGCCAGCCCCTGCACGGGAACGGGCAATCACGGTCAGATCGGGAGGAGTGGTACCGAACCATGCCTTGCCCTGCTTGGGCGTCATGGCCACGGACATGGTCTCACCCACCTTCTGGTCGGTAAAGATCAGGTTGTCCTTGATCTGCTGGTCGCTCAGACCGATGTCCTTCAGACGGTTGTAACGCATGAAGTTCGCGGAGTGGCAGTTCAGGCAGTAGTTGACGAACAGCTTGACACCGTTCTGCAGCGAGGGCAGGTTGGAACTGTCGACCGGAGCCTTGTCCCACTTGATGTCGCCCCCTTCGTTGGCATACGCCACACTGCCCAGCATGCCGGCTGCGCACAGCAGGCCAGCGATCACATTCTTGATTTGTTTCATGATGCTTTCTCCTGTGCTCATTCTCAGTGGGGCTTGAAGGTGACACGAGCCGGAACGGGCTTGGGATCACCCAGCTGGCTCCACCAGGGCATGAGCAGGAAGAAACCAAAGTAGATCAGGGTACCGACCTGGGAGATGAACTGGTAGACCGGAGAGGGCGGCTGAACACCCAGGTAGGCCAGCGCGATGAAGTCGACGACGAACACGCCATAGACCACCTTGTGCCAGTCCGGACGGTAGCGGATCGACTTGACGGGGCTGTTGTCGAGCCACGGCAGGAAGAAGAGGATGATCACGGCACCACCCATGGCCACCACACCCCAGAACTTGGCGTCGATGGCAAGGAACAGCACACACAGCACCGCAGCGCCGCCCACCGTCACCATCTTGGCAATGGCGGAGAGCTTGCACTTGGTGACCGCAAACAGGGCTGCCACCACGGTAATGCCCATCACCACATACACCATCTGGGTCGTCATGGCACGCAGCATGGAATAGAACGGGGTGAAATACCAGACCGGCGCAATATGCAGCGGGGTGGTCATGGGATCAGCCGGGATGAAGTTGTTGTACTCGAGGAAGTAACCGCCCATTTCGGGAGCGAAGAACACCACCGCGCAGAACACGAACAGGAACACGGCCACGCCCAGGATGTCATGGACGGTGTAGTAGGGATGGAAGGGAATGCCATCTGCAGGCGCAGTGGCGGACCAGCGGTTGCCCTTGGGACCCTGCTTGATCTCGACCCCGTCGGGGTTGTTGGAACCCACATCGTGCAGGGCCAGCAAGTGAGCCACCACCAGGCCCAGCAGCACCAGCGGAACGGCAATGACGTGGAAGCTGAAGAAGCGGTTCAGCGTGGCGTCGCTCACCACATAGTCACCGCGAATGAGCAGGGAGAGATCCGGACCAATGAACGGAATGGCGGAGAACAGGTTCACGATCACCTGTGCACCCCAGTAGGACATCTGCCCCCAGGGAAGCAGATAGCCCATGAAGGCTTCGGCCATCAGCGCCAAGAAGATGCCGCAGCCGAACAGCCACACCAGCTCGCGGGGCTTGCGGTAGCTGCCGTACAGAAGACCGCGGAACATGTGGAGATACACCACCACGAAGAAGGCCGAAGCCCCCGTGGAATGGGTATAGCGGATCCACCAGCCTGCGGGCACGTCGCGCATGATGTACTCGACCGAGGCGAACGCCAGGCGTGCGTCGGGCTTGTAGTGCATGACGAGGAAGATCCCCGTCACGATCTGGATCACCAGAACCAGCAGTGCCAGGGAGCCGAAGATGTACCAGAAGTTGAAGTTCTTCGGCGCATAGTACTCGGACATGTGCACGCGATAGGCAGAGAACATGGTCGGGAAACGGTTCTCGAACCAGTTCGTCAGCTTGGCGCCGGCCGGTGCATTGGGAGAAATTTCTTTGAATTCAGCCATGTTGTGTCACCTCAAGCCTTCTTGTCTTCGCCGATGAGCAGTTTGGTCTCGGACAGGAACATGTAGGGAGGAACCTCCAGGTTGTCCGGTGCGGGCTTGTTCTTGAACACGCGACCTGCGAGGTCGAACGTGGAGCCGTGGCAGGGGCAAAGGAAGCCACCCGGCCAGTCGGTGGGCAGCGACGGCTGCGCACCTGGCGCGAACTTGGAATTCGGGGAGCAGCCCAGATGCGTGCAGATCCCGATCATCACCATGAATTCGGGATTGCGCGAACGCCACTGGTTCTTGGCGTATTCGGGCGTGGGAATGTTGGTGCGATCGGACTGGGGATCGACCAGCTGGGCTTCGTCTTTCTTGAGCGATGCCAGCATCTCGGGCGTGCGACGCAGGATCCACACGGGCTTGCCGCGCCATTCCACGGTCTTCATTTCGCCGGGCTTGATGTCGGAGATGTCGGCCTCCACGGGCGCACCAGCAGCCTTTGCCAGCTCCGACGGCTCAAAGCTGCTGATCAGGGGCACGGCAACGCCGGCCGCTCCTACTGCACCGGCACAGCCCGATGCAATCAGCCAGGTGCGTTTACTGGCGTCCACTGGTGTATCACTCATAGGGAATCCTCAAGATGTACTGTTACGCATGTTCACAGCAGGGTTAACCTTGTTATTGTAGCTCAGTGACAGTCTGTAATTCAATGTAGCCCGGGAAGGAGGGCCCAACCTCCGTATGCCATACTCCCACCATTCACACTGCTTTCATCCAGAAAGGTTCGATATGGGAATGCTCAATGAATTCAAGGAGTTCGCCGTCAAGGGAAATGCCGTTGACCTCGCGGTCGGCGTGATCATCGGGGGGGCTTTCGGCAAGATCGTCGACTCCCTCGTCAAGGACATCATCATGCCCGTGATCAGCATGGTGATCGGCAAGATCGATTTTTCCAACCTCTACGTCGTGCTGGGCACGGTTCCTGCAGGAACTCCGCACACGCTCGACGCCATGCAGAAAGCAGGGGTACCGGTCTTCGCATACGGCAACTTCATCACCATTCTGGTGAACTTCCTCATTCTGGCCTTCATCATCTTTCTGATGGTCAAGCAGATCAATCGCCTCAAGCACGCCGAACCCGAGGCCGCTCCGGCACCCGAGGCGCCCAAGGAAGAAGTGGTTCTGCTGCGTGAGATCCGCGACAGCCTGAATCGCCAGTGATGCCCTCTGCGCCCGCTGCCGCACAAGGAAGCGGGCGCTTTTCAGCTCCCCGCGCCGTGTGCCGGTGAGAAGTCCGAGGCACTCAGCATGCGTGCCATGTCCAGTGCAGCCAACAGGCTCTGCGCATCGGCCCTGGCAGTCCCCGCCAGATCGAAGGCGGTGCCATGGTCTGGACTGGTGCGCACAAGCGGGAGGCCGAGCGTGACGTTGACGCCCTGCTCCACTCCGAGGTATTTGACAGGGATCAGTCCCTGGTCGTGGTACATGGCAATCACGACGTCACAGAACGGAATCGGTGCATGTGCAGCAGCATGGGCCTGCATGAAGACGGTGTCGGGTGGATAGGGACCATGCACATGCATGCCCAAGGCCTGCGCACGTGCCACCGCAGGAATGATCGCCTCCTGCTCCTCGGTGCCGAACAGCCCTCCCTCTCCAGCGTGGGGGTTGAGCCCCGCCACGGCGATGTTCGGAGGGCGATGGGCCTGCCGCGCCACGGTACGCGCCAGAAAATCATGGGTGATGCGCAGGGTTTCCTCGACCTGGGAAGCTGTCACTGCCTCGATCGCCTGGCGCAGGCTGACATGGATGCTGTTGAGGACGGTGCGCAGATCCGGATTGGCCAGCATCATCCGCACCGGCATGTCGGACACGGAAACCCCTGCATGTTCCGCGGCCAGCGCCTGCAGCATTTCGGTATGCCCCGGCCATGGATATCCGGCCTGGGCCAGCGCCTCCTTGTGGATGGGCGCGGTGACCAGGGCACGGTAACGTCTCTGGAGCACGCCTCGCGCTCCATGCTCAATAGCCTGCGCGGCCATGTGGCCTGCCAGGGACTGCACCTGTCCCCATGCGGGCAAGTCGGAGCACGGCTTTCCCACCTGCGACACTCGCAGGATCGGCTGCCCTGCCAGGCCCTGCCGAGGCGCTTCATTTTCAGGCACCAGAAGGGGAATGTTCTGGGATGGAAGGCCATGACGCCTGCAGACATCGAGTGCGCGCTCCATGATGCGCCGATCGCCCGCCACCACCGCATCCCGGAAAAGTTCTGGCCGTGCGGCACAGGCCTTGACGATGATCTCTGGGCCGATGCCGGCTGGATCCCCCATGCTGATGACGATGGGAGGTTCGGCAAACGCCGACGCAATGAAAGGCGAGGAAGAGTGCATGAGTCTCTGACAGCACGGGTACGAGACGTCCCCGTGCATAGGGGAACAGTTCGGGAAGTTTCACGGCAGTGACGCACCGATCATGCCGGATTGTCGATTTCGATGTACTGGTGCTCAAGCCCGTGCAGGTCGGCAACGGCACGCCCCAGTGCCTGCACGCCGTAGCGCTCGGTGGCATGGTGCCCACAGGCAATATACGCCACCCCACATTCCCGTGCATAGTGCACCTGAGGCTCGGAAATCTCGCCCGTCAGATACACATCCGCTCCTGCTGCGATGGCTGCCTCGAAATACCCTTGCCCGCCTCCCGTGCACCACGCCACGCGCCGTACGGAACGGTGGGATTCTGAAGGCTCGACCAGCAGGGCACGGTGGCCCAGCACGCGCTCCACGTGCTGGGCAAACAGGGCTGCGCTGGGAAAAACGTCTCCGGCCGGCTCCCCAAGACAAAGCAGGTTCTGTTCGCCCGTTCGCTCCTCCACCCGCAGACCGAGCTGCAGACCCAGCTGAACATTGTTGCCAAGCTCAGGATGGGCATCCAGGGGAAGGTGGTACGCGTACACATTGAGGTCATGCTGCAGGAGCAACCGGAGTCGCTCCTTCATCCAGCCAGTGACGCGACCATCCTGTCCACGCCAGAACAGGCCATGGTGCACCAGCAGGGCATCGGCTCCTGCCGCGATGGCCGCCTCGATGAGTGCACGGCTTGCCGTGACTCCTGTCACCAGCCGACGAATCTGCGCCCTGCCCTCGACCTGCAGTCCATTGGGGCCATAATCGCGGAAGCCGCCTGGTTGCAGTATCTGGTCCAACGTCTGCAGCAGTTCATTGCGGTGCATGAATTCTCCTTCCTGAAAAAGGGGGCGTCTGTGAATGAAGCACGGCCCCGTTTTGCCGCCACCTTCCGGTCATGAAACGTCTTTGGTTGTTATTTTCGCAGGTCGTGACCGTGGTTCTCGCCGTGTATCTGGTCGTGGCGGCGATGCGTCCGCAATGGCTTGGCGGCATGGCGCGCACATCGGGAGCATCTGCTCCCATCGAAGTGACCCCCTCCTCGCATCAGCCTCCCCCCGAAACGCTGCGGAGCGCGGCACGCACGGCCTCGCCTGCGGTGGTGAGCATCATCACCAATCCCGATCAGCGCACGGGGGACGGTCGGGACAGGCTGTCGCCTCCTGCTGCTGCGGCATCGAGCGAAGACGGCGAAGACGATATCTTTTCCGGAGTGGGCAGCGGGGTGATCGTCGACCCGCGCGGCTACATCCTCACCAACAACCATGTGCTGCAGGAGGCGCGGACCATCGAAGTGGTCCTCAATGATGGACGGCATGCGAATGCGCGCACCGTGGGAACCGATCCTGATACCGATCTGGCCGTGCTCAAGATCGATCTCGGACAGGTGCCTGCCATTGCCTTCGGAGACTCCACTGCCTTGCAGGTGGGAGACCCCGTGCTGGCCATCGGCAATCCATTCGGAGTGGGCCAGACCGTGACGAGCGGCATCGTGAGCGCGCTGGGCCGCAGCCAGCTGGGCATCAACACCTTCGAGGATTTCATCCAGACGGATGCAGCCATCAACCCGGGCAATTCCGGTGGTGCGCTGGTCGACATCCATGGCAAGCTGATCGGCATCAATACGGCCATCTATTCCCGCACCGGGGGATACATGGGCATAGGGTTTGCCACGCCTGCCGCCACGGCACGCCAGGTGCTTGAGGGCATCATTCGCGACGGGCATGTGACGCGGGGCTGGATCGGCGTGGAACCGTCCGACCTGACTCCGGAGATGGCAAGCACCTTCCATGTCCCCGAGGGCAGTGGCGTGCTGCTGACGGGGGTCATCCAGGGCGGACCGGCTGCCCGTGCCGGCATGCTTCCGGGGGACCTGATCACCACGGTCGATGGCTCCCGGGTGGACAGTGTGCAGAGTCTGCTGTCCACCGTTTCGGGCCTGAAGCCGGGCAGGACAGCCCCGTTCGGGGTCATGCGCAAGGGAGCGACGGTGGTGCTGCAGGTCACGATCCAGCAGCGGCCTCGGCCGCCCAAGGCAGCAATACAGAACGCTCCAGGAGTGACGGAATAGAAAGCCCCTACCCTACGGATTGACGTTCGGCACCTTGCAGTGTCGCTGGGCAGAACGCCGAATCCTGGATACGGAACGTGGACCTACTTGCCTGTCGTGACGTCGGTCGACGCAGAAGTCTGGGCTTCTTCTGCGTCTTCGGGAGCACGGCCCACATGCGAGAACCACCGCGCTCCCAGAATGCCGATTTCATAGAGCAGGCACATGGGAATGGCCAGTGCCAGCTGCGACATCACATCGGGAGGAGTCACTACAGCCGCCACGATGAAGGCCACCACCACGAAGTAGCCCCGGAACGCCCGCAGCTTCTCGACCGTGACCATCTCGAAGCGCACCAGCAGCATGACGATGATGGGCACCTGGAATGCCAGTGCAAATGCCAGGTACAGCGACAGAATGGCCTCTACATAGGAGGCTACGTCCGGAGTGGCCGCCACGGAAGCCGGTGTGAAGCGCTGGATGAAGGTGAACATCTTGTCCAGCACGAAGAACTGCACAAAGGCAATGCCGCAATAGGCCAGGAAGCTCCCGAAGATGATGAGGGGAAGTGCAAACTGCTTCTCGTGCCTGTACAGGCCGGGCGCCACGAAGGACCACAGCTGGTACATGACCCACGGCAGAGCCAGCAGCACGGCCACGATCATGAGCACCTTCAGGGGAATGAAGAAGGGCGAGAACACATCCACCGCGATGAGTCTGGCGTTGGGTGGCATGTGGGCGCGGATGGGGTGCGCGATGAAGTTGAGCAGCCCATCCGGCCCCGGATAGATCGCCAGCACGATCGCAGCGGCCGCGATGCCGTACAGGCTGTAGAGCAGACGGTCACGCAGCTCGATGAGGTGTTCGACGAAAGGCTGTTCGGAGCCGGTGAGTTCGTCTTCCTGGGAAGGGTCTGCCATGGTGGAAGGGTCAATCAGTCACGATGAAGGCTGGCGCCGCCAGAAGGACGCGCCAGAGAAGTCTGCGCCAAGGAAACACGGATGCATGGAAGTGGCGCGGAATGGCCCTGCCTTTACACGCGGGGCGTGGGCTTGCGTGGACGGAAGCGCGCCACCCGGGCCGCCCCCGATTGCACATGGGTGCGCACGCCCTGCCGTGTCTTGTACCAGTGCGGCATGGCGGTGCGCTTGATGCGCCAGTTCTTGCGGGGAGGCTGGTAGGTGGTGTGCCCCACATCGGCCCAGGACATCCCGCTCGCAGCACTGCCTGCGGCGGCACCGTTCGGCAGAGGAGACTGCGCAGCGCCTTCGGCGCCTTCCAGCCCCGCCTGCATCTCTCCGGCAGTGGCATGAAAGGACTGCTCGACATCGTGAGCAGCCTGCTCGACGGAGTCCTTCATCTTGCGCAGCTCTTCCATTTCCATGGTGCGAGCCACTTCGGACTTGACGTCGTTCACGTAGCGTTGCGCGCGCCCGAGCAGCGTGCCCACAGTGCGTGCCACGCGAGGCAGACGCTCCGGCCCGATGACGATGAGCGCCACCGCGCCAATCAGCGCCAGCTTGGAAATACCCAGATCGATCACGTCCGCCTACCCCCGGCTCCCGAAGACTCAGGACTTGTTCTTGGCCTCGACATCGATGGTGCGTGCCGCATTGCTGGCAGCGGAAGAGTCCGCAGTGACCTTGGGCTGATCGGCAGCCGGCGTTTCGCCATCGCGCATGCCTTCCTTGAAGCCCTTGACGGCGCTTCCGAGATCGGAACCGATGTTCTTGAGCTTCTTGGTACCGAAGATCATCACCACGATCAGCAGCACGATGAGCCAATGCCAGATCGAAAAAGAACCCATGTCGCTCTCCTAGCAGAATCAATGAGGGGATTGTAATGGGGCAGGCCCGGATGCGCAGGCTCCCCTGCACTGCCCTTTGCACGCGTCAAGGCGCTCCGCCCTGCAGATGGTGCGGAATCCAGGTTGTTCAGCCCTTGAGCCAGGGACGAGGGCCACCGATGACGTGCACGTGCAGGTGTTGAACCTCCTGTCCACCGTGCTCCCCCGTGTTGATGATGATGCGGAAGCCTCCCTGGGGATAGGGCTCGCAGCCCTGCTCCATCGCCAGGCGCGGGGCGAGGGTCATGATCTTGCCCATGAGAGCGGCATCTTCCGCTGTGAGCTGTGCCATGGACGGAATGTGTCGCTTGGGCACGATGAGGAAATGCACCGGCGCCCAGGGGTGGATGTCATGGAAGGCGTAGACGTCCTCGTCCTCGTAGACCTTGCTGGAGGGAATCTGGCCCTCGACTATCTTGCAGAAAATGCAGTCCGGATCGTGTGTCATGGCAATGAAAGAGGAAGAGAAAGGAAATGGCGTGGAACACGCCACCCTGGAATGACAAAACTGGATCAGGGAAGTACAGGCCGCCCATCCCGCATGCAGACCATGCCCCGAACGATGCGATAGAGGAACCAGATCGACACCAGACTCCACGCCACCCAGCCGGGAATGAGCATGATCCAGAGGGGTGCGGTGATGGCATACCACAGGGCCGCCCAGATCACCGTACGGATGCGCCAGCGAAAATGGCTCTCCTGCCAGGTGCCGGCGGCATCGTCCCGCATGACCAGATCCAGCACAAAGGCGACGATCAGCAACCCGACTCCGACCTGCGTGCCGGGCAGCACCGCCGAGACGGCCACGATGAGATGGAGCACATAGCTGACCCACCCCACGGACACAAGACGATCCAGCCGGTCAGCGCCTGTCTGCGCCTGGGACCCGGTGCCCCCCTGTTCGGGAGGCTGCGCACGGAATTCACGGGCCTGCACGTCGATGATGTCATCCTTCATGAAGCTCTCCTGCGTAAAGTGAACTGTGCTGGACTGTGCGGAACTGTGCCGCACCGCGTCAGGAAGATGCGTACCCGCGTGAAATCAGGACGCGGTACGACCGGCCTTTTCCACCAGGCCGCTCACGCCTTCGCGTCGTGCCAGCTCGCGTGCCACGTCTTCCGGGCGCAAGCCGTAATAGGCGAGCGCCACCATGGTGTGGAACCACAGATCAGCGACTTCGTACACGAGCTTGTCCTTGTCGCCGCCGGCACTCACATCCTTGGCGGCCATGACGGTTTCGGTGGCCTCTTCTCCGACCTTCTTGAGGAAACCATCGGGCCCCTTCTGGAACAGACGGGCCACATAGCTCTGCCCCGGATCACCTCCATGGGAAGGCAGGCGGGATTCGATGACGTCGGCCACCCGGGCCAGCGTGTCTGTGACGGACATGTTCATGGGACTCATTTGTAGATGCTGTGCGGGTCTTTCAAGACCGGATCGACGGCCTGCCAGGCACCCTGCTGCAGACTCTGGAAGAAACAGCTGTGTCGCCCGGTATGGCAGGCAATGCCGGGCTCGTGCCCCGTCTGTGTGACCTTGAGCAGGATGACGTCGTTGTCGCAGTCGAGGCGGATGTCGTGCACGATCTGCACGTGGCCGCTCTCTTCCCCCTTGAACCACAGACGCTGGCGCGAGCGGCTGAAGTACACGGCCCGGCCCAGCTCGGCAGTCTTGGCCAGTGCTTCGCGGTTCATCCAGGCAAACATGAGCACGTCGCCACTGTCGCGCTCCTGGGCGATGACAGGTACGAGGCCCTTGTCATCCCAGCGCACGGCGTCGAGCCAGGCAGGGGCAAGGGAGGTGGAAGAAGTATCCATGCGCAGGGTTTCCTGTTCAGAGGCGGACCGGAATGCCCTGGGCAGCCAGATGCCGCTTGGCCTCGCCCACGGTGAATTCGCCATAGTGGAAGATGCTGGCAGCCAGCACGGCATCGGCTCCGCCTTCGCGGATGCCCTCGGCAAGATGGTCCAGCGATCCCACGCCACCGGAGGCAATGACGGGAATGTCGACGACATCACTGACCGCACGGGTCAGGGCCAGATCGAAGCCGCTCTTGGTGCCATCGCGATCCATGCTGGTGAGGAGAATTTCTCCGGCTCCGTAATCGGCCATCTTGCGTACCCATTCCAGGGCATCGAGTCCGGTGTTGCGGCGTCCGCCATGGCTGTAGACGTCCCAGCCCTCTCCCCGCGCCGCGAGCTCGTCGGGCGCGGTGCGGCGCTTGGCGTCGATGGCGACCACGATGCACTGCGAACCATAGCGCTCGGAGGTCTCGCGGATGACACGCGGGTTGGCGATGGCGGCCGAATTGAAACTGGTTTTATCTGCGCCTGCGTTGAGCAGACGACGCACGTCCTCGACGGTGCGCACGCCCCCTCCTACCGTCAGGGGAATGAAGACCTGGCTGGCCACGTCCTCGATGATCTGCAGGATGAGATCGCGGCCGTCGCTGGTGGCGGTGATGTCCAGGAAGGTGATTTCATCGGCACCCTGCTCGTTGTAGCGGGCAGCGATCTCGACGGGGTCACCGGCGTCTCGCAGTTCGACGAAATTGACGCCCTTGACGACGCGGCCGCCGGTGACGTCCAGACAGGGAATGATGCGTTTGGCTAACATGCGGAGGATTGTACGGTGCGGAGCCCCTCGGCGGGGGTCGGGTGGTGCCATGCGAGCCGGAGTTCGCGGTGGATGCGGGTATTGTCGAGCCGCCGGGATTCCTGCATGAAGCTCAGGGAGACGGCAGAGAGCTGCTCACGCGCCTGCTCCAGCGTGATGCGGGGCGGGCGGGGCAGACCATACAGATCGGCAGCCATGTCGAAATACGCCCCCATGGTACTCACGGAATCGTCATTGGCGTTGTAGGTACGCAGGGAACGGCCGCGCCACAGGGCGATGCGGCAGGCGCGCGCAAGATCATCGGCGTGGATGTGGTTGGTATAGACATCCTCATCGGCACAGAGCACCGGAGTCCCTCGTTCCAGGCGGGAACGCGGTGTGCCGCCTTCACGGTCGGGAGCATAGATGCCGGGAATGCGCAGGATCTGCATGGCAGGGGCCTGCAGGGCCTGTCGTGCCCAACGCTGCAGTACCTGCTCCGCATCCACCCTGCGCCGGGCGCGAGCCGTCAGGGGCTGCAGGGGCGTGGTTTCCGGAGTCCACTGTCCCTGGCGATCGCCGTAGACACCGCTTGTGCTGCCATACACCCAGTGGGAGGGAGCCCCGTGGCGCCGAAGGGCTGCCACGAGCGCCCGGGTGCGGGCATCTCGGTTGTCCCCATGGGAAGGAGGTGGGGCAAGGTGCACGACCCACTGGGCCAGCCCGGCCAGGCGCCGCAGGCTGGCAGGCCGATCGAGATCGCCCTGCAGGGGCGTTACCCCCAGTGCCCGCAGTGCAGGGACCTGCGCAGGGTCACGAACGAGCACCCTTGCGCGCGGCCCATGGGCCGCAGGGGCCACCAGCAGACGGGCAAGCCGGGTACCCACATCCCCGCAGCCCACAATGAGCACTCGGGGACGACGGAATCGGGCAGGAAGGGCTGGCCGCACGGGATACAGGCTGAACATGGTCGGGGATAATAGGCGTGAGGGGCAGGTGAAGGAAGCGGAGATCCTGCCCCGGTCCGTTGTATGGAGTGCGGAGCAATGGGCAAGGTCCCGCGTGTCGAGGATTTTGCTGCAGGGTTCCGCCGTTGTTATATATCAGGAGCGTGATCCCAAATGGGTTTTCAGGTCAACGTACAGCCGAGTGGTCGTCAGTTCGAGGTGCTTGCGGACGAAACGGTGCTGGATGCCGGCATACGGCAGAACATCGGGCTGCCCTACGGCTGCAAGGATGGAGCCTGCGGGTCGTGCAAATGCCGCAAGCTCAGTGGCGAGGTGGAACACCGCCCCTATCAGAAGAATGCCCTGTCGGATGCGGAAGCCGCAGAAGGCTACATCCTCACCTGCCGTGCGCTGCCCCGGAGCGATCTGGTGCTGGAATCGCGCCAGGTGACCTCGGAAGGAGCGTTCCCCGTGCGCAAGATGCCGGTACGGGTGATGCACCTCGAACAGCTCTCGCCCGACGTGATGCGGGTCACACTGCAGCTGCCTGCCAATGTGCCCGTGCAATACCATGCGGGCCAATACATCGACTTCCTGCTCGCCGATGGGCAGCGGCGCAGCTACTCGATGGCCACGGCGCCCCATGAGGTCGATCCGGCCCTGCCGCGCATTGATCTGCACATCCGTCACATGCCGGGAGGCAAGTTCACCGACCATGTCTTCGGCAGCATGAAGGAAAAGGAAATCCTGCGCATCGAAGGCCCCTATGGCAGCTTCTTCCTGCGCGATGACAGTGCCGGTCCGTTGCTGTTTCTGGCGTCCGGGACCGGATTTGCTCCTGTCAAGGCGATTCTGGAACAGATGGCCCACCAGAACAGTCCGCGCGCCGCCGTGCTCTACTGGGGCGCCCGCCGTCCGGCCGACCTGTATATGCACCAGTGGATGCTCGACTATTGCAGCGCGCATCCGCATGTGCGCTATGTGCCCGTGATTTCCGAGGCCCAGCCCGAGGATGGATGGCAGGGACGTACCGGGCTGGCGCTCGATGCCATGCTGGCGGATGTGCCCGACATGCACGACCACGACGCCTATGTGTGCGGCTCGCCGGCCATGGTTCAGGCTGCCCACGCCCGCTGCGTGCAGGAAGCGGGCCTGGCCGACGACCGCTTCCATGCAGATGCCTTCACGTCGCTGCGCGACAAGCAGACGGCCCCGGAAGCCACGGCAGACTGATCGAGAGACGCAGGCGAATCGCATCGCATCGCAGGGGTGAGATGACCTGCGTCTTTCTCCTGCATCGCACATATATATCCCACAGGGCAAGGCCCGGCACTCCTCTGCAGGAATGCCGGGCCTTGCGTTGGGGACAGCGGGAAGCGCGCGTGCTGTTCACATGCAGGAACGGCACGCCCTCCGCGAGGGTGTCATTCGCCGAGATAGGCGGCGCGCACCTTGGGATCGTCGAGCATGGTCCTGGCATCGCCCGTCATGGTGAGAACGCCCGAGTCCATGACATAGCCGCGGTCGGCAATGCCCAGGGCTCGGCTGGCGTTCTGCTCCACGAGCACCATGGTCACGCCCTGTCGGTGCACGTCATCGACCACCTCGAAAATCTTGTCCACCATGATCGGGGACAGGCCCATGGAGGGTTCGTCGAGCAGCAGAAGCTTGGGCTGTGCCATGAGGCCGCGAGCCATGGCCAGCATCTGCTGCTCGCCACCGGACATGGTGCCTGCGAGCTGGTCCTTGCGCTCCTTGAGACGGGGAAAGAGCGCAAACATGCGCTCGATGTCCTCGGCAATCCCCGCCTTGTCGTGCCGGATGAAGGCGCCCATCTGCAGATTCTCGGTGATGGTCATGCGCGTGAAAATGCCACGCCCTTCGGGAATCATGACCAGGCCGTCCTTGACCAGATCCCAGGCGCCACGCCCCCGGATGCTCTTGCCCAGGAACTCGATGTCTCCTGCGCGCATCGGCAGCAGGCCGGTGATCGCCTTCATGGTGGTGGTCTTGCCGGCTCCGTTCGAGCCGATGAGCGACACCAGTTCCTTGCCGTACACCTCGAAGCTGATGCCCTTGACGGCATTGATGCCGCCATAGGCCACTTCGAGCCCCTTCACCTTCAACAATACGTCGCTGTTCGTCGCTGTCGTCATTTGGGTCATCCTGTGCTCAGTGGTTGTTGGGGCCGAGATAGGCTTCGATCACCTTCTCGTTCTTCTGCACTTCGGCAGGTGCACCCTCGGCAATGGGCTTGCCGTAATCGAGCACGGTGACCCGATCGCACAGCCCCATCACCAGCTTCACGTCATGCTCGATGAGCAGGATGGTGCGGTTGTCCTTGCGGATGCGGTCGATGAGTTCGCGCAGCTGCACCTTCTCGGTGGCGTTCATGCCGGCAGCAGGCTCGTCGAGCGCGATGAGCTCGGGATCGGTGGCGAGCGCACGGGCAATTTCGAGCCGGCGCTGATCGCCGTAGCTCAGGGTGCGGGCCCGGAAGTCGGCATAGCGCCCGATGCCCACATAGTCGAGCAGTTCGCGGGCACGGTCGCGGGTGGCCTTTTCCTCGGCCTTGAAGCCAGGCGTGCGGAAGATGGCTCCGATTACCCCGGCACGGGTGCGGATGTGGCGGCCCACCATGACATTTTCCAGGGCCGTCATGTCGGAAAACAGACGGATGTTCTGGAAGGTGCGGGCAATGCCCGCCTTGGCCACCAGATGGACGGCGGTGGGCTCGTACGGCTTGCCGCCGAGCTCGAAGGTTCCACTGTCCGGGGTGTACAGGCCTGTGATCACGTTGAAGAAGGTGGTCTTGCCGGCACCGTTCGGGCCGATGAGGCCATAGACCTGACCCTGCTCGATATGCAGGCGCACATCGCTCAATGCCTGAAGACCGCCAAACCGCTTGGATACGTTGCGTACGTCGAGAATCGTCTTGCTCATGATGGTCTCTGCGCCTCAGGGATTGACGGAAAACTGGCGGACTTCGGTCGTCTCTGGCACTGCGTCGGACGGGAAGTCGATGCCCGGAGGATTCTGCTGCGCCGTCTCGGGCTGGATCTTGCCGACCGGCTCGGGGGCGGCAGCCTGTCCATGCTCGGGAGAGGGCCACAGGCCACGCGGACGCACCAGCATCACGATGATCATGGCCAGCGCGATCAGCAGCTGACGCAGAATGGCCGGATCGAGACGCCCATCGGTCATGGCCTGCAGAGGATCGGCCACATAGCGCAGCACCTCTGGCAGCGCAGACAGCAGCACGGCCCCCAGGATGACCCCCGGCAGGTGTCCCAGACCGCCCAGCACCACCATGGCGATGATCATGATGGATTCCATCAGGCTGAACGACTCGGGCGAGACAAAGCCCTGGAAGGCTGCGAACATGGAGCCGGACACCCCGCCGAAGCTCGCGCCCATGCCGAAGGCAAGGAGCTTGAGGTTGCGGGTGTTGAGCCCCATGGCCTTGGCGGCCACTTCATCTTCGCGTATGGCCATCCAGGCGCGTCCGATGCGGGAATCCTGCAGGCGATAGCAGATGGCCACGATGAACACCACCAGCACCAGAAAGAGGTAGTAGTACAGCGTCACCGACTGGATCGTGAAGCCCCCGAGCGTGAGGGACTGCGACAGCGGATAGCCGAACACGGTCACGGCGTCGATCTGCCCTATGCCCTTGGGACCGTTGGTGATGTTGACGGGCTGGTCGAGGTTGTTCATGAAGATCCGGATGATTTCACCGAATCCCAGGGTGACGATGGCCAGATAGTCTCCGCGCAGCTTGAGCGTAGGTGCCCCCAGGAGCACCCCGGCGAAGGCAGCCAGGGCGGCCGAGATCGGAATGACGCCCCAGAGCGGCAGGTGCAGCCCGTTCGGGAACATGGCCGCAATGGCCGGGAAGGTCTCGGTCAGGTGCGGCGAGGCCAGCAGGCCGAACAGATAGGCCCCCACGGCGAAGAAGGCCACATATCCCATGTCGAGCAGGCCTGCATAGCCCACGACGATGTTCAGGCCGACAGCCAGCATGATGTAGAGCAGCGAGACATCGGCGATGCGCACCCAGGCGTTGCCGAAGCCCTGCAGCACCAGCGGCAGCACGATGAGGCCGACTGCGGAGAGCAGGAATACCAGGAGTTTGTTTTTGGTGGTCTGCATGGTGAGATTTCTCCGTGGCTCAGGCGCGATCGGCCACCCGCTCGCCCAGCAGACCGGAAGGACGCAGGGTCAGGGTCACGATCAGGACGATGAAGGCAAGAATGTCGGTGTAGTTGCTCCCCAGCACGCCCCCCGTCAGGGGGCCCAGGTAGCCGGAACCGATGGATTCGATGAGGCCGAGCAGGAAACCGCCGACCACTGCCCCCGCCAGATTGCCGATGCCGCCGAACACGGCTGCCGTGAAGGCCTTGAGCCCGGGCAGGAAGCCCATGGTGTGCTGCACCGTGCCGTAGTTGGCCGCGAACATGACACCGGCAATGGCTGCGAGCACGGCGCCGATGATGAAGGTGGCAGAGATGACCGTATCGGGCCGCACCCCCATGAGCGAAGCCACACGGGGGTTCTCGGCCGTGGCGCGCATGGCCCGTCCGAGCCGGGTCATGTTGACCAGGTACATGAGGATGGCCAGCGAGATCGCCGTCACCGCCAGCGCGGTGATCTGCGTCACCGTGATCACGGCCCCTCCGATGTGGTGCGGCGTCGTGGACAGCAGGGTCGGATAGGACTTGTAGTTGGGCTTCCAGATGATCATGGCCAGCGTCTGGAGCAGGATGCTCATGCCGATGGCGGTGATCAGCGGGGCCAGCTTGGGGCTGTTGCGCAGGGGACGATACGCGACCTTCTCGATCACGAAATTCAGCAGCCCGGCCACGACACAGGCAATCACCGTGGCGATCAGCAGGATGAGCCAGCCGGGAGAGTCCGGCATGCTCTTCTGCATCGTTCCGATCATTGACCAGCTCGTGAGAGCCCCCACCATGAGGACTTCACCATGGGCGAAGTTGATCAGGTTGATGATGCCGTACACCATGGTGTAGCCCAAGGCCACCAAGGCGTACATGCTGCCAAGCACGAGGCCGTTGATGACCTGTTGCAGCAAGATATCCATGTAGATGCTCCATTTCCGGCCCATCGGGTGTGCGGGCCAGATCCAACACAGCAACCGCTCAACAGTTTTTTTGGAACCTGTTTTCACGATCAACGAAACAACTGGCATGTAATTGTTTCAAATACCTTACAACCAGCACTGGTGGGGCGCATTGTAGCGAACTTGCACTCCTTGCATGCACCACAAACATGCACAGCGCTTCGGGTTTTCCATAGAAACCGAACACACTGAGAGAATGGGTGCAAAAAAAGAACGCAACTCCCCGCGCCACTCACCACAGCAGGAATCGTGCCAACCCTGCAATCTGGTTAACTTTGCGAGGATCTGGTTGCACCGGGGTTCACGGCAGCGGCAGCCACACGATCACCACGTACCGAGGGGAGCAGCCTGCCACGGCCAGAAGGCGCTGTCGGGCGCAACTCCGCATGGGCCTTGCACAGACGCGCAGCACTCTGCAATTTGCCGCCGGGCCGCAAGGAATTCCGAGTAAGAAAAGCAGGTGCGTGCTGCTGATTTTTTGAAACTGAACGCAATCTTACGTTTGCACTTGACTGTCTCCAGCGGCAGACCGCATGCATGCACGGGTTGCACCATGCATCTCCGGGGGGTATCACCCGATGCCATAAAAGGCCGAGCCGAAGCTCCGATCAGGCCGAGGGAACAGAGAGGGCGATAGCCCAGCAATGGAGGCAGCGGATGTCGTGTCACCGCTTCTGGTGGCCGCGGCAGGCATGCACAGACGGGAGTCAGCCCGGAACGCGAGGGAATGGAACTCCATCAGTTCTGGCACCAGGCAGGTGCACACTGCACCGAACTTCTGCACGGCAGTGCCGAGCCGCAGTTCAGCATGCAAGACGGAGCGACTCGGTGAAGGAAGAGTGAGGAAAGCGAAGAATCAGGCCGATGCGCCCGGCTGATCCGGCAGCAGGCAGGCGTCGACGATCTGGAGGCGGTTGTCCCGTGCGAAATTCATGACGAAATCCCAGGCCATGGGCTCGTGCACCTGCAGCTCGCGCTGCACGATGATGCACTTGACGCCGTTCATGACATTGGGCGTGCACCAGGGCGAATAGACCAGATGGCCGCCTTGCCGCGGCAGACTGCCCTGGGGACGGAACTGGCTCATAACTCCCGCGAGACGCTCGGCCCAGTCGCTGGGACGGAAGGTCCGCCCCTCCTGGGTGAGACCAAGAATGAAGACTTCTTCTGCGGTATGGGGGGAGTTCATGGGGCGGGCAATGAATGAAGGCTGACGCAGGCTCTGAAATGCCTTGAACCCGAAGCAGGCAGGGATCGACTGAAGCTGGCAATTTTACTCAATCGCCCTTACCCAGGCTGACGGAAGGTGTCATAGCCCAAGTGCTGCAGTGGGGTGCTTGCATGCTGCGCGCCGAAGGGACGCCTCGCCTTCAGACAAGGCGCCTGCGCAGCCAGGTGCTGAGTCCGTCGACCAGAATGGACAGCGCCAGCATGGCCATGATGACCGTGCAGGCCCGATCCTGGTGGAACAGCGAGAGCTCGACATAGAGCTGCTGCCCCAGTCCCCCCGCCCCCACGAAGCCCAGCACTGCCGCCATGCGGATATTCATCTCCCAGCGGTAGAGGGTGTAGGACATGAGCTGCGCCGATACTCCCGGCCAGGTGCCATACAGAAAGGCCATGCCGCCGCCCGCACCGCTGTCCCGCAGGGCCTGCGCAGGCTGCGGGGTCGCGTTTTGCAGGGCTTCTCCATACAGGCGCCCGAGCACTCCAGCCGTGTGCAGCGCCAGGGCCAGGGTGCCGGCAAAGGCCCCCAGTCCTGCAGCCAGCACGGTGAGCGTGGCCCAGACCACCTCGGGTACGGAACGCAGGATGTTGCACAGGGTCACGGCCAGCGGAGCCCCCATCCAGCCCCGCTGTCTGCGCAGCAAGGCCAGTCCGAACCCGATCACGGCGGCAATCAGTGTCCCCATGACGGACATGGCCAGCGTTTCCCACGTGGCCTTGACTATCTGCCGCATCCAGTCTGCCGAGAGATCGGGCGGAAAGAACCCGGTCAGGAAT
The DNA here is from genome assembly GCF_041912815.1 of Allobrachymonas sp. Classification (NCBI taxonomy): domain Bacteria; kingdom Pseudomonadati; phylum Pseudomonadota; class Betaproteobacteria; order Burkholderiales; family Comamonadaceae; genus Allobrachymonas; species Allobrachymonas sp. The sequence continues at coordinate 470,237 of NZ_JAYRLV010000001.1, forward strand.
TCCTGCACCGACTGCGCGGCATCCGCACTCCACAGGGGAGCCGGATCGAGCTCCAGGAACCGATAGCTCGCCACCAGACCCCAGCCGATGACCCCCAGGGACACCAGGGTACGCCAGCCGATGGGCCAGGCACGCGGCTGCGCGGGGGCATCCATCCAGCGACGCAGGATCAGGGAGACCAGATCGGCCATCAGCACCAGAACCATGAAGGCCAGCAGGATGCTGGCGGCCTGTCCGCCGTCGAGCATTTTCATGGCCTGATCCATGAGTTGCCCCAGACCGCCGGCGCCCACGAAGCCCATGACCACCGAGGCGCGAATGGCACACTCCCAGCGATAGACGGTGTAGGAGACCAGCTCGCGCGACGCCTGCGGAAGCAGACCGTACAGCAGCGCCATGCTGCGGGGCGCTCCCGCATGGCGCAGCACCAGCGCGCGCTGCGGCGGGATCGACTCCAGAATGTCGGCATACACCTTGGCGAGCATGCCGCCATAGGTGAGCGCCAGCGCCAGTACGCCGGCCGCCGGCCCCAGCCCGAAGATGCGCACGAACAGCAGCGCCCAGACCAGTTCCGGCACACCCCGCAAGATGGTGAGCAGGGCCCGGCTGAAAGGGTGGAGCGTGAAGCGCGTCCGGGCGGCTGCCGTCACGACATAGGCCAGGGGAACCGCCAGCAGCCAGGCCCCCAGCATGCCGCAGCTGGCGATGGCCAAGGTCTGCAGGGTGGACTGCCACAGCAGATCACGGAAGTCGGGGCTGACGTCGGGCGGAAGAAACCCGGACAGAAAATGCCCCATGGCCTGGACATTGGCGGGATCGAACAGATCTGCAGGCCTGATATGCGCTCCTCGCCACAGCGGCCAGAGCACCAGCGCCCCGAGGACCAGCCCCAGCAGACGCCGCCAGGCATCGGGGTCGCGCCGCACCGAAGAATGGGCAGGCGTCAGACTCGACCCAGCCGGCTGGGGGGAAGAAGGAGAATTCAACAGCATGGCGGCAAAGCGGCGGCACCGCCATCACGCACGGAAGCATCGCTGCCATCGGCAGCCCCCTCCCCCATCGGGGCAGGAAGCGTGGTGGTCGAAGCCTCGGTGGCATACAGCGCCTGCAGCCGTGCCGCATCGACGGCTGCAGCCGGCAGGTCGAACTGCACCCGACCGGCACGCAGCCCGATCACGCGGTCGAATCGGTCCAGCGCCAGATCCACGGCATGCAGACTCGCTACCAGCGTCACGCCGCGCGCACGCGCTTCCTGCACCAGCAGGTCGACTGTGGCCCGCGCAAGCACGGGATCGAGTGCCGATACCGGCTCATCGGCCAGCAAAAGCGCAGGCTCCTGATAGAGAACGCGGGCGATGCCCACACGCTGCAGCTGCCCTCCCGAGAGCTGGGAGCAGCGCACGAAGAGCCGATCGGCCAGTCCCACACGGTCGAGCACGGCACGCGCGCCGGCGATGTCGAGGGGATACAGCAGCGAAGCCAGTGACTTCCACCAGGGCCAGAGGCCCAGCCGGCCAGCCAGCACCGCCGTGACCACGCGCTGACGCGGCGGCAGCGGAGGCGCCTGGTGCACCATGCCGATCGCACTGCGCAGAGCGCGCAGGCGCCGGTCGGAAGCGCCTGCAGGCACAGCCTGCCCCAGCACCCTCACCGCTCCGTCGGTCGGCACCTGTGCCGTGCCGAGCACGGACAGGAGTGTGGTTTTGCCGGCTCCGGAGGGCCCGATGAGGGCGATGCATTCGCCGCGTCGCCCTGCCAGCGTGATCCCGTCCAGGGCCCGATAGCCGTTGGCCCGCGTCAGCCCCACCCCTTCCAGCTGGAAGGCGGGAGTCTGAGAGGCCACAGGATCGGACGCCGGGGAGTGCCCCGTGCCCATGGCTTACTTCAGCAGGCCGGCACTGCGCGCGGCTTTCTCGATGGTGTCGTAGTTCGAGGACGTGGTGGGAATGAACTTGCTGGCCCGCTGCAGCTCCATGATCTGGCGATCCGCGGGGCGTGCGGGATTGAGCTGCAGGAAGGCGTGCGTGATCTTCTGGATCAGCGCCGGGCTCAGATCGCTGCGCACGGTCCAGTTGTAGTCATGGTAGGGAGGCGTGGTGTAGAACACGCGTACCTTGGCCGGATCGACCTTCTTCTCTTCCACCAGCTTGCTCCATACCGACGTGTTGAGCACGCCGGCCTGGGCCTTGCCTGCAGCCACATAGGCCACAGTGGCGTCATGAGCGCCGGAATAGGCAACCGTCTTGAAATCCTTTTCGGGATGGATGCCGGCCTGCTGCAGGTAATAGCGCGGCATCAGGCTGCCCGACGTGGAGGAAGGCGCCCCGAAGACGAAGGTCTTGCCCCGGAGGTCGGAGAGCTTGTGCACCGCAGGGTCGGTGGTGATGAAACGGGAGGTGAACTTGGCGTCTTCCGCGCGCTGCACGATGGGCACCACCTTGCCGTGGGTGCGCAGGCGGGCCTGCACGAAGGTGAAGCCGCCGAGCCAGGCCATGTCGAGCCGATGGGTGGCCAGCGCCTCGACGACACCCGCATAGTCGGACACCGGGACGAACTGCACTTTCATGCCCGTCTGGGCTTCGAGATACTTGCCGAGAGGGGCGAACTTGCGCTGCAGCTCGGTGGGAGATTCGTCGGGAATGGCCGACACACGCAGCACATTGGGTGCGGCCACGGCAGGCGCCGCAGCAAGGGAAGTCAGGGAAGCACAGGCAAGGGCAGCGCTGCCCAGCAGCGCCTGGCGGCGCGATGCGGAAAAGGACATGGAAGGACTCCGTTTTGGACGACAGCCACCATCCGGCGGATCCCGGACGGCTTACGCGAAGAAGGAAAAACCAGCGATGTTGCACCCATGTTCCGATGGCGGACTCCGGGCCCAAGACCGGGGAGAATTATAAAAAGGCTGGCCATCCCGTGCAGCGCACCGTGCAGCACCTGACCGGCCCATGGGCTCTTCCCCGTCCACCTGCATGCTCTGCAGGCGGCTGGCAACCCTGGCGCAAGGGCCATGGACTCGTCCAGCAGGCTGTTGTGGCCCTGTCAGCGCCTGGAGCCCCCGTTCGGCTGTCCCCATACCGGTGAGCGCTGCTCGAAGAAGGCATCGATGCCTTCGGCCGCATCGGCTTCCATCATGTTGTGGGCCATGGCCTCGGCGGCAAAGGCATAGGCTTCCTGCAGGGGCATCTGGCGCTGGCGGTAGAACATGGCCTTGCCCCGTCGCAGGGCTGCCGGGCTCCTGGCACACAGCTGCGTGGTGTAGAAAGCCACGGCCTCGTCGAGCTGCTCGTCGGGCACGGCGCGGTTGACGAGCCCCCAGTCCTCGGCCGTGGCGGCGTCGACGAAGCGCCCTGTGCTGAGCATGTCGAAGGCACGCTTGGTCCCCACATTGCGGCTCAGAGCCACTGCAGGTGTGGCACAGAACAGCCCCACCCGGATGCCGGAGACGGCAAAGCGTGCCGACTCCGACGCGACGGCCAGATCGCAGCTCGCCACCAGCTGACACCCGGCGGCCGTGGCTATGCCCTGCACCCGGGCAATCACCGGCACGGGCAGTGCCATGAGGGTCTGCATCGTGGCCGAGCAGCGTGCAAAAAGCCGCCGGTAGTAGTCGAGCCGGTACTGTGCCCGCATCTCGCGCAGGTCATGCCCGGCGGAAAATGCCTTGCCCCGTGCGGCGAGCACCACGCAGCGGATGCCGGGATCGGCCGCCACATCCCTGAACGCGGCATCGAGCGCATCGAGCATGCCCTCGCTCAGCACGTTGTACTGAAGTGGCCGGTTGAGCCACAGGGTGCAGATGCCGTCCCGGATCTGTCGTTCGACCCAGGGAGGCGACACATCGGACTGCGGCGGGGAAGAAAGAGAAGCGTCTTCGAGGGGCATGGACAGGTTCCGGAGGCCAGGGAAGGAGGAACCCCCACCATAGCGCACGCCCGAGCCCTTCCTCTCTGGTGGAAACACCACCCCAGCCCTTGCCGCAACAGACATGCAGCGTGGGGCCTGGACGATGTCCGGTACCATCGTTCCATGATCGATTCTCTCTCTGCCTCCCCGTCCACCCCGCTTCTTCAGGTCTATGTCGTGGGAGGAGCCGTGCGCGATGCCCTGCTGGGCCTGCCGCAGAAGGACCGCGACTGGGTGGTGGTGGGATCCACGCCCGAGGCCATGGTGGCCCGTGGCTTCCGCCCCGTCGGCAAGGATTTTCCGGTCTTCCTGCACCCGGACACGCAGGAGGAATATGCCCTGGCCCGCACCGAGCGCAAGACGGCGCACGGCTACCGCGGGTTTGCCGTGCACGCCTCGCCCGAGGTGACGCTCGAAGAGGATCTGGCGCGGCGCGACCTCACCATCAATGCCATTGCCTCCGATGCACAGGGGCGACTCATCGACCCCTACGGTGGCCAGCGCGACCTGGAAGCGCGCATCCTGCGCCATGTGACAGCCGCCTTTGCGGAAGACCCAGTGCGCATCCTGCGGATCGCACGATTTGCGGCACGTTTCACCGACTTCTCGATTGCACCGGAAACCATGGCCCTGATGCGCGACATGGTGGCTGGTGGCGAGGTGGATCACCTGGTGCCCGAACGGGTCTGGCAGGAAGTCAGCCGAGGGTTGATGGAAAGTGCACCTTCGCGCATGTTCGAGGTGCTGCGTGCCTGCGGTGCACTGGCCCGCATCCTGCCCGAGCTCGATGCCCTGTGGGGTGTGCCGCAGAGCGCACAGCATCATCCCGAGATCGACACCGGCCTGCACGTCATGCACGTGATCGACATGGCCGCCCGTCTGGGAGCTCCACTGGAAGTGCGCTATGCCTGCCTGTGTCACGACCTGGGCAAGGCCGAAACGCCCCGCATGGCATGGCCCCACCATCCCGGTCACGAGGCCGCCGGTCTGGTGCGCGTGCGCACCCTCAGCCAGCGGCTGCGGGTTCCAATGCAATGCCGCGAACTGGCCGAGGTCGTGACCCGGGAGCATGGCCACATTCACGGCTGTCTGCACAGCACGCCGGCAGATCTCGTCGCCCTGCTGGAACGCTGCGATGCCTTCCGGCAGCCGCAGCGCTTCCGCTCCATCGTGCTCGCCTGTGCCTGCGACGCACGGGGACGCCAGGGGCATGCCGAAGATGACTACCCACAGGGACGCTATCTGCTAGACGCCCTGGACATTCTCCTGACGCTCGATGCCGGCGCCCTTGCACGCACCGTGCAGCGCGAAATGGCAGCCCCGGAGGCCCCTGCACGGCCGCTGGGCGCATGCATCCGCGAGCGGCTGGCAGCGGCACGCGTGCATCTGCTGACCGACCAGCTGCCATCCCCTGCCCGTCCGCCTGCCGCAGGCTGAAGGCGATCTTCCTTGACGGGCTTGCTCGCCCGCCTCCCCTGCAGCCACCGCACACAGCGCAGGACGGCTGAGGTTACCCGTGTTTCGTTGCAGAAATGTTGCCAGGGCTTGCAAGAAACGTGCAGGCGAGCGAAGTTATGCCTCTCAACGTTGCGTGCAAGCATATTTATTGCTGAAATAAGCGCAAAATATGCGGGTTGGCAGCATATTTCGATGCATACTTGCGTCCTTTTTGTCAAAGTGGATCGAGATATGCGGGATTTCCCCAAACGAGGCGCATGCATGACGGCGTTTGACGGAAGTTCCTGCACTGCCATCACACCTGGTGCTCAGGCCGGGATGCCCGGAGCCTGATCTCGTCCGGCCGCTGTTTCTCAGGATGCGGAGGTAAGGGCAAGGGCGCAGGCTTGGGTGATCTCTGGCATGCATTGCGCACGTCTGTTGCCCGGAGGGTCAACGGACGACAGTCAGGCACTGCCGAATGTAGAAACCTTGTTTGCCTCATGTCCCATCTATTGATTGTCGAAGACGATGCCCTGCTGCGCGATGCGCTCAAAGACCAGCTTGCCCATGCCGGGCACAGCGTGACCGTGGCAGCCGACGGACTGCAGGCGCAGCAGCTGATGGAGCTGCAGCGCTTCGATGGCGTGCTGCTCGATCTGGGTCTGCCCGTCCTCGATGGTCTGAGCCTGCTCAAGTGGGCACGGCAGCGCTTCGGGGCGCTGCCGATCATGATCCTGACCGCTCGGGACGACATCGACGACCGCGTGTCCGGCCTCAATGCCGGTGCGGACGACTACCTCGCCAAGCCCTTCGACATGAAGGAACTGCAGGCCCGCGTGGCAGCCCTGCTGCGCCGCTCGCGGCTGCCGGCCTTTGTGGGCAGCCTGGAGGTCACGGCAGGACACGGCCGGCTGCTGCGCCTCGACTCGCAGCTTCCCCTGGCCTGGCTGGGTGACGAGGCGCTCGACCTCACACAGCGGGAATGGGCGCTGCTGTCCCTGCTCGTGGCACGCAAGGGGCAGGTCATCAGCCGCGAGGATGTGATGGCCGTCTGGCAGCACGACAGCGAGGCTCCCTCCACCGCAGGCGGCTCGAACGCACTGGAGGTATACATCCATCGCCTGCGCCGCAAGCTCGCCAGCTCGACCATCCAGATCCGCAATGTGCGCGGGCTGGGGTATACCCTGCAGGTGACGGAATAGCCTCTCCCATGGCGGAAAATGCCTGCCCTTGCTGCCATTTTCCGTCCTTCCCGTTCGCGGGTTCTGTGCCATAGCCCCTGCTGCCATGAAACGCTCGTCCATCCTGCAGAGTCTGCTGCGCTGTCTGGTGATTTCCCAGGTTCTGATCTGGCTGGCGGGTCTGCTGAGCTTTTCGGTGGTGGCGCTCTGGTTCATGCGCAACGAGCTCGACCATATTCAGGAACGGCAGCTGCAGGCGCTGGCCCAGCGGGCCGAGCTCTTCAACAGCGGCCTTCTTTCGCTCGGAGACACCATCAGCATTCTCCGCGCCACCACTGCCACCCATCGCTTTCTCTATCGGGTCACCCGGCTGTCGGACGGCAGCTCCACGGGAGACCTTGCCCTGCCCTCGACCCAGAAGCGGGCAATCACCCATACACCTGCAGACCGTCAGGTGCGTCACTCGACCGTGCTCATCGACGGAGAGAGCTGGCGGGTGGCCTGCGTGCGTGTTCCTCTGTCGGGCGGCCGTGACTCGCTGGAAATTGTCATGGCCCGGCCCGATGCACTCTCCAATGCCTATGCAGCACGGCTGGTCACCTTCCTGATGGTGCCGCTGCTCGTGGTGGCAGTCGTGCAGAGTCTGGTGCTGGCCTGGAGCATCCGCCGCAAGCTCAGCCCCCTGCAGCGCCTGGTCCGCGAGATCAAGGGCGTACCGGGAGGCAGCCTGCACCCTGTGGTGATGCGCGAGGCCCCGCGCGAAGTGCGTGCCGTGCTGCGTGCACTCAACCACCTGCTCAGCCAGGCGCAGAACAACGTCAACAGCGAGAAACGCTTCATCGGCGACGCCGCGCACCAGCTCCGCACGCCCATGGCCGGCCTCATCAGCCAGGCCGAGCTGGCGCTCAACGAAAATGACCCAGAAAAGATGCGCCAGCGCATCGTGAAGATGCATAACGCCGCCCAGCGCAGCACCCACCTGGTGCAGCAGATGCTGGCACTGGCCCGCACGGAAGGATCCGCGAGCTGCCGCATGGAACACTATGACCTGGCCGAACTGGCCCGCAAGGTCGCCTCCGAATGGAACGACCGGGCCTGGAAAAGCGCCATCGATCTGGGCTACGAGGGGGACGAACACGCCAGGGTATGGGGCAACCCCACCCTGATGTGCGAGGCGCTGGGCAACATGATCGACAACGCCATCCACTACACCGGCCCCGGCACCCTCGTCACCGTCAAGGTGTCTGCCCCGGACATGGACTGGATACCGACCGTGGAAAACCCCGTGCCCTGCGTGCTGCTGGAAGTCGAGGACAACGGTCCGGGCGTACCGCCTGAATCACTCAGCAAGCTGTTCGAGCGCTTCTGGCGTGCGGATGAAAACATGCCGGGCGGCTGCGGACTGGGGCTGGCACTGGTCAGGCGGGTGGCCGATCTGCACCGGGCTACGGTAGGAGCCAGGCTCCTCACCCCGCATGGCCTGCGCATTTCCATGGCGATCCCCGTATTTGGCAAAACCGCCTCGGGCATGGAGGACTCCTCGATCCCGGATACCCGCTGGCGCCACGCCGTGAGCCGCGCCGCCGGACTGCGCCCCATCACCCCGGCCGACAGCTGAAAGCCAAGGCGCCCCCTGCCCAGAATCAGAGCATGCGGGTGCGGTCTCCGCGCGCGAAGCCGACGGCTGGCCAAGGCTCGCCCCGACACAGCCCGATCACCTTGAACAGCTCCCCCATCTCGTGCTCCATGAGAAGCTTCTGCGCCATGGCGCGTTCGGGCAGGGACGCCGCCTCCATGCGCTGCGCCATGCCTCCATTGAGCAGAAACCAGGCCTGCGTGGTATAGCCCAGCAGCTCGAAGCCTGCGTTCTGTGCTGCCACGGCGATGCCCGTGAAGTCGACATGCGCCGTGATGTCCTTGGCTCCCACGGCCACCAGCGGATCATCATCGGCACGATGGGCCTGATGGCACATCACCGTGCCCATGTGACGCTGCGGATGGTAATACTCCCCCTCACCGAAGCCGTAGTCGATGAAAAAGGCCGCCCCGCGTACCAGATGGCGCCCCAGCGTCGCGATGAAAGCCTCGGCCTGGGGATGAATCTCCGTCACATAGTCCCCACTGCCCGGCACCTCGCAGGGTGGGCGCGCATCGGTCGGGCGGTCGCTCCACCGCCAGCTGGCCGTGCCCTCGTCCCAGACAACGCCCCGCTCGTGCCATACCCCCCCGGTGCGCGCGAGAAGCCGCACCGGCATGGCGTCAAGCACCTCGTTGCCCAGCACGACCCCTTCCATGCGGACCGGCAGCTCGCGCTCCCAGCAGACCCGGTCGCCGAACCGTGCGAGCCGCTTCTGCTGACGCTCCCGCAGACTCGCCGACACATCCACGATGTGGTAGGCGGCCACTTCCACTCCCTGCGCATGCAGTGCATCGAGCACCTGTTCTGCCAGGGCTCCGCTGCCGGCGCCGAACTCCCACAGCTCGCGGGTACCCGTGCGCACGAGTGCCTCGGCCACCTGTACAGCCAGCGTCTGCCCAAACAGCGCACTGAGCTCGGGCGCCGTCACGAAATCGCTGCCGTCGTCCGGGAGCCTGCCCAGCTTGGCGCTGTCATGGGCGTAATACCCCAGCCCGGGCGCATAGAGCGCGAGATGCATGAACTGCTCGAACGACAGCCAGCCCCCTGCACGGCGGGCCTCCTCACGCATGAGCTGCTGCAGCTCGGGCACGGCGGCACCGGAAGAAGACACAGAGGGAGAAAGGGAGGAAGAAGCAGGCGAGAACGACGACATCCCGCGAATCTACCACCCTTCGCCTCACCCGCCGCGCCGTGCCTGCCGCACCCCGCATAATCGCGGCATGTCTTCTGCCCTGCCTGCCCCTCCCCATGTTCTCATCACCGGCGGCGCCGTGCGTCTGGGTGCCGTGCTGTGCTCCACCTTTGCCCGCGCTGGCTGGAAAGTATGGTGCCACTACCAGCGCAGCGCAGACGAGGCCCATGCGCTGCAGGAGCGTCTGGCCGCAGAGGGCCACACCGTGGAACCGGTGCAGGCCGACCTTGCCGATGCCGCCCAGCGTGCCGACCTGATCGCCCGTCTGCAGGCCGCCCATGGCCCCCTGCAGGCCGTGGTCAACAACGCCTCGCTGTTCGAGCCGGATACCGGGGACGACTTCACGGCCCCCCTCACCCGCCGCCAGCTCGAAGTGAACCTGGTGGCTCCGCTCGACCTGGCCCGCCGCATGGCCGCCACCCATCCCGACGATGCGCCCGCCGGCAGCTGCGTGGCCATCCACATCCTCGACCAGAAGGTGTATAACCTCAACCCCGATTACTTCAGCTACACCGTGAGCAAGCTCGCGCTGGAACGTGCCGTATCCCTGCAGGCGCAGGCCCTGGCCCCGCGTGCCCGCATCTGCGGGGTGGCCCCCGGGCTGATGCTCGTGAGCGGCCCCCAGAGCGAAGCCAACTTTGCCGCCGCCCGCCAGGCCAACCTCATGCGGCGCCCGCTCGACCCGGCCGATGTGGCGCGGGCCTGCCTGTTTCTGGCGGAAAATCCCGCCATCACCGGCAGCACTCTGTGCGTGGACAATGGCCAGCACCTGCTGCCCCTGCCACGCGACATCATGTTCGTGGTCGACGACCTGCTCCAATCCCATCTCTCCCATCATGACCTCCCCCCAAAGCTGGACTGAAACCCTCGCCCTGACCTGCCGCCGCCTGTTCCTGCGCAACTACGACGTGCACATCAACATCGGCGTGCACGAATTCGAGAAGCGTGGACCGCAGCGCGTGCGCGTCAACGTCGACATGTACGTGCTCCTGAGCCAGTCCACCCCCCGGGCCGACCGCATCCACGAAGTGGTGGACTACGACTTCATCCGCCGCACCATCGCCGCCCGCGTGGGCTCGGGACACATCGAGCTGCAGGAAACCCTCTGCGACGACGTGGCCCGCACGCTGCTGCAGCACCCCAAGGTGCAGGCTGTGCGCGTCTCCACCGAAAAGCCCGACGTATACCCCGACTGCGATGCCGTGGGAGTGGAGGTGTTCATGCTCAAGCCGGCAGCCGAGGCCTGACCCCCAGCCCCCTTTTGTCTTTTCGTCCCCATTTCCCGCCCGCTGCGGGGTCGGGATCGGGCTCTTACAATGCCACCGAAGCCCGATCGCCTGTCCGTGCCCCGGCTGCGCTCCCCTCAGCGCAGTGCTGTTCCTTTCCTGCGTGCCTGTGACCATGTCCGACTTTTCCCTTGATCTCCCCGATGCCCCCGTGACCGGCCCCGATGCGGCTGTGTCTTCCACCGATGCTCCTGCCGATCCAGCTGTCTCGCGCCGCAAGCGCGAGATGCACAAGCTCGAAAAGCGCCTGTGCCGCCTCACCGGACAGGCGATCGTGGACTACCGCATGATCGAGGAAGGCGACCGCGTCATGGTCTGCGTGAGCGGAGGCAAGGACAGCTACACCCTGCTCGACATCCTGCAGAAGCTCCAGCGCCGCGCCCCGGTGCGCTTCGAGCTCGTGGCCGTCAACCTCGACCAGAAGCAGCCCGGATTCCCGCCCGACATCCTGCCCGCCTATCTCGAAGGCACCGGCGTGCCCTTCCACATCGAGACCCAGGACACCTACAGCGTGGTCAAGCGCCTCATCCCCGAAGGCAAGACCATGTGCAGCCTGTGCTCGCGCCTGCGCCGAGGCATCCTGTACACGGTGGCGCGCCGCCTCGGCTGCAACAAGATCGCACTCGGCCACCACCGCGACGACATTGTTGCCACCTTCTTCCTCAACATGTTCTTCGGCGCCAAGCTCAAGGGCATGCCGCCCAAGCTGGTGAGCGACAACGGCGAGTTCATGGTCATCCGTCCCCTGGCCTACGTGCGCGAGGCCGACACCCAGCGCTGGGCAGACTACCGCGAATTTCCCATCATCCCCTGCAACCTGTGCGGCAGCCAGGAACACCTGCAGCGCAAGCAGGTCGGCCACATGCTGCGCGAATGGGAAAAGGAATACCCCGGCCGCACCGAACGCATCCTGCACGCCATGCAGAACGTGGTGCCGAGCCACCTGATGGACCGCGCCCTCCATGACTTCGAGCACCTGCGCACCACCGGCGTCCCGGATGCCGACGGCGACAAGGCCTTCGACGAAGAATTCTTCCCTGCCGCTTCCGTGATCCAGCTCCCCGAAACCACTCCCCGCGGTCCCGCTGGGTGGACAGGCGAAGAGCCCGGAGCCTGAACACGGCTGCGCTCGCTGCGCAAGGAGACCATCGAAACATGACCGCCGCTGCTGCAACCCGACTGCTGGTGATCCGCCATGGCGAAACAGCCTGGAATGCCGCCCGCCGCATTCAGGGCCACACCGACATTCCGCTCGATGCCACAGGCGTAGCCCAGGCCGAACACCTGGCGGAAGCCCTGGCCGACAGCCCGATCCACGCGGTCTACACAAGCGACCTGCAGCGGGCCGAACAGACCGCCCGCATCATCGCTGCCCCCCATCAGGCGCCCGTCACCCCGCTGCCCGCCCTGCGCGAACGCGGCTTCGGCAGCATCGAGGGCATGACCTTCCTCGATTTCGAGGTGCAGCGCCCGCAGGACTCGATGCACTGGCGCAAGCGCACCCCGGACTGGACGCCTCCGGGGGGCGGAGAATCCCTGCTCACCCTGCGCGAGCGCATCGTGGCCACCGTCAACGCCATCGGTGCGCGGCACAACGGCCAGCATGTCGCCATCGTCAGCCACGGTGGCGTGCTCGACATCCTGTACCGCGCTGCCACGCGGCAGGGACTGCAGGCTGCGCGCACCTGGTACCTGCCCAACTGCGCCATCAACCGCCTGCTCTGGACACCCGATGGCCTTACCCTCATAGGCTGGGGCGACACCCGTCACCTCGACGACATGGCCGAAGGCCCGCTGCACGACAGCAGCGTGCGCTGAATCACCGCCTGCTCGCCCACCCCTTCTGCCCTGCAAAGGAGGGCATCTTGTCAAAAACGGCACAAGGGGCGATAATGGCACGGCTTTTGGCATGCTCAGGCTGCATGCCCAATGTGCAGGGGCCCGGTCGTGCATCGACACCGCCGGCCGCCCAGGTGGACAAACTGGAATTCTGTCCACCGTCCTCAGCGAGCGCCTCGCGCTCCAGGCTCCGGTTCCAGACCCTTCGGCTCCCACAACGGCATGCTCCGTGGGACAATCCTTCCTTTATCGACACTGAAGCGCCCTTGTCAGGCCAGGCACCACAAGTGCCGTTCCCCCGACGATCCGCGCAGACTCTGACTCTCTCTTGAATCTTCATTTTCCTCGTACTCTCTCGGTAGGACGCTACGTCCTGACCCCCTCTTCCCGTCCCACGTCGTGCGGCCAATATGCCGCCTCCGTTTCCATCCGCAGTGGGCAGGGAACCTCGACGCATGACACGGTCATGCGCTTCAAGCCGCTTTTTCTCACTTCCGCTGCCGCCTGGGCCTACGCTCTGGCGCAAGGGCTGGAACACCTGCATCCCGGTGCAGCCACGCCCGCTCCCCTTTCGATTTCCTCTCTCTGACTGCATCCCATGACCAAAGAAGAACTGATTGAAATGCATGGCATCGTGAACGAGGTCCTGCCCGATTCACGCTACCGCGTCACCCTCGAAAACGGCCACCAGCTCATTGCCTACACCGCCGGCAAGATGCGCAAGCACAGCATCCGCATCCTGGCAGGCGACCGCGTCTCGCTGGAGCTGTCGCCCTACGACATGGCCCGCGGCCGCATCACGTTCCGCTTCCTGGAACCGCGCAAGCCGGGCGGCCCCTCCGCTCCGGGCCCACGCCGCCGGTACTGATCTGCGCACGCGGCAGGCCTGTCCGCAGGCTATGCCCCGCTGATAAAATCAGCACTTCCCCCCAGGAGCCGCCCACAGCGGCTCCTGCCGTTTCAGACTCCCCTTCTTCCGCGCCGTGTCCTCCTTCGCCTCCGAAACCCGCCGCCGCCGCACCTTCGCGATCATCTCCCACCCCGACGCCGGCAAGACCACGCTGACCGAGAAACTGCTGCTGTTCTCCGGCGCGATCCAGATTGCCGGCGCCGTCAAGGGCCGCAAGGCCAGCCGCCACGCCACCAGCGACTGGATGGAGATCGAGAAGCAGCGCGGCATCTCGGTGGCATCGAGCGTGATGCAGATGGTCTACCGCGACCATGTCATCAACCTGCTCGACACGCCCGGACACAAGGACTTCAGCGAGGACACCTACCGCGTGCTCACGGCCGTGGACTCTGCCCTCATGGTGATCGACGCGGCCAACGGCGTGGAAGCCCAGACCCGCCGCCTGATCGAGGTGTGTCGCCAGCGCGACACGCCCATCATCACCTTCGTCAACAAGATGGACCGCGAAGTGCGCGATCCGCTCGACATCCTCGACGAGGTGGAGCGCGAGCTGGGCATGCCCTGCGTGCCCATGACCTGGCCGGTGGGTCAGGGCAAGACGTTCGGCGGCATCATCAACCTGCGTACCCGCGCCATGACGGTGTTCGAGTCGGGCAGCGAGCGCCGCCCGCAGGACTTCGAGACCATTCCGCTGACCGAGCGCGACACCCTGATCGCCCGCTTCGGCCAGGCCTTTCTGGACGCCGAGGAAAGCATGGAGCTCGCTACCGGTGCCTCGCCGGAATGGGACCATGCCGCCTTTCTGGCCGGTCGCCAGACGCCCGTGTTCTTCGGCTCCGGGGTCAACAACTTCGGGGTGATGGAAGTGCTCGACGCGCTCGTCGATCTGGCCCCGCCACCCCAGCCCCGGGTCAGCCACGTGCTGGTCAACCGCCAGATGCAGGACAAGGAAATCCAGCCGGAAGACCCGACCTTTGCCGGCGTGGTCTTCAAGGTGCAGGCCAACATGGACGCCAACCACCGCGACCGCATCGCCTTCGTGCGCATGGCCAGCGGCAAGTACACCCCTGGCATGAAGCTCAGGGTGCAGCGCACCGGCAAGGAGCTGCGCCCCACCAGCGTGGTCACCTTCCTGAGCCAGCGCCGCGAAGCCGTGGACGAGGCCTATGCGGGCGACATCATCGGCTTCACCACGCATGGCGGGGTGCAGCTCGGCGACACCATCACCGATGGCGCCAACCTGCAGTTCACCGGCCTGCCCTTCTTTGCGCCGGAAATGTTCATGACCGTGGTGCTCAGGAATCCGCTGCGGACCAAGCAGCTCCAGCAGGGGCTGGCCCAGCTCGGCGAGGAAGGTGCCATCCAGGTCTTCAAGCCCGACATGGGCGGCAACATGCTGCTCGGTGCCGTGGGACAGCTGCAGTTCGAAGTGGTGCAGCACCGGCTCAAGACCGAGTACGACTGCGACGTGCGCCTCGAAGGATGCCAGTACACCGGCGCGCGCTGGATCTCCGCCGACACGCCGCAGGATCTGCGCGCCTTCACCGACGCCTACCCCACCCGCATGGCCCACGATGCGGCCGATGCGCTGGCCTACCTGTGCACCAGCCCCTATGACGTGCGGCTGGCACAGGAGCGCTTCCCGCGCATCCACTTCCACCCGCTGCGCGAACACGCGGGGCTGACGCTCGACAGCGCCCACTGAGAGACGGATACGTGCACAGGCCCCGGACGTGTCGCGTACGGGCCGCGTTTCCCTGCCCGACAGGACTGCAGTCTGTCGGGCAATGGCACAATGGGTACAGACCCTGCCGTGTCCGGCTCCACAGAGAGTGCAGACGGAGCAGGCACATGCCCCTCATCACAGCGACTGACAAAGGAGTCCCATGTCCCTCACCGTGATCCTTCTCTTTCTGGTGGCACTGACCCTGCTGGGCATCGTGGCGCTCTACAACCAGCTGGCACGCCTGCGCAATGCCACTGCCAACGCCCGCGCGCAGATCGACGTGCAGCTCAAGCGCCGCTACGACCTGATCCCCAATCTGGTCGAGGTGGCGCGCAAGTACATGGCGCACGAGCGCGAGACACTGGAAGCAGTTACCGCTGCGCGCAATGCCGCCAGCGATGCCCGTCAGGCACTTCAGCGTCAGCCTGCCAGCGCGCAGGCCGCTGCCGCGCTGGGTCAGACGGAGGCCCTGCTGCAGGGGCGCTACGCCCAGCTGCTCGCCGTGGCCGAAGCCTATCCCGAGCTCAAGGCCGACCAGACCATGCGCGACCTCGCCGAAGAGATCACCCATACCGAAAACACGGTGGGGTTTGCGCGCCAGGCCTACAACGACAGCGTGCTGGACTACAACAATGCCGTGGTGCAGTTCCCGAGCACGGTGGTGGCCAGACTGTTCGGCTTTGTGCTGCTGCCGATGCTCGAAAGCATCCAGCGGCCCGAAGAACGCGATGCGCCCCGGGTGAACTTCTCCGGCACCTCTGTCTGAGCACGCTCGGGCAGAGGTCGGAGTCCGCATACCGCCATGCGTTTTCTGGAACACCAGCGCAGTGCCCGGCAGGCCACCAGCCGCCTGCTGCTGGCGTTCGGACTCACGGTGCTGCTGCTGTTGACGGCGGTCAACGGGGGGCTGATGCTGGTGTGGTGGGCGCTGTCGCACCTGCTGCACAGCCGCCAGACCTATCTGCCGCCCTTCTTCTTCCAGGTCAATACCGGGCTCGTGCTGCTGTTCGTGTTCGGGGGATGGTGGATCGAGAGCAGCAACCTCTCCCGGGGAGGGGCAGCCATTGCACGCCGCTGCGGCGCACGCGAGCTGCTGCTCGATGACCAGCACCCGGCAGAAGTCCGGCTGCGCAACACCGTGCACGAGATGACGGTGGCCGCCGGCATGCCGATGCCGGCGGTGATGGTGTTGCCGCGCCAGTGGGCCATCAATGCCTTTGCGGCGGGGCTCGAACCACGCCAGGCCGCCATTGCCGTCACCGACGGTGCCCTCGACGCCCTGACCCGCGAGGAACTGCAGGGACTGGTGGCCCACGAGCTGAGCCACATTGCCGAAGGGGATACCCGCCTCAATACCCGGCTTGCGGGCATGGTGTTCGGGCTGGAGATGGTGTTTCGCTTCGGACAGGCGCTGGCCCAGATCCGTGCCGACGAACGGGGCAGCGCGATGCGGGCGCTGTTTGGCCTGCCGGTGATGATCGTGGGATCGGCCGGTTGGGTGGCCGGGCGGCTGCTGTGTGCGGCAGTTTCCCGGCAGCGGGAATTTCTGGCGGACGCACGCGCCGTGCAGTGGACCCGCAACCCTGCCGGGCTCGGCGGGGTGCTGCTCAAGATCAGCTCGCAGCAATTCCGGCAGCAGGATGGGGCATCGCCTTTCGTGGAGGACGATGCGGACGACGACACCCTGTGGGATGTGGATGCCTACATGCGCCAGCAGCCCATGATCACGCACATGCTGCTGGCCGAGCCGCTCACGCAGGGCTGGCAGCACAGACTCGAACACTGGTTCAGCAGCCACCCCCCGCTCGACGAGCGCATCCGCCGCATCTACGGCTACATGCCCGCCTGAGACGCCCCGCCAGCAACGGCATCAGGCCAGCCCGACCAGCTCCAGATAGGCCCTGCGGGTGACGGGACCGACGTGCTCCACCACCTGCCGCCAGGGAGTCTGGTGCCGGATTTCCATGCGGGCACTGGCCACGGCCCGGGAGCGGCAATACCAGTGGCAGGTGTGCTGCATCAGAAGCATTTCGGCCGTCATGGTGTAGGCCTGTGCCTTGCGCTGGGCCGCGGTGTCCGTATCGGCATGGGTGGAGGCGACCCGCAGCTCCTGGGCGTGCAGCTCGAAGAGACGGCGCACGTCGAACCCCTGCCCCGGCAGCAGGAGATCGAGTCCCGGCACGCCCCAGGGGGAGACGCGCGCATCGCTCTCGCCCACCTGGGCAAACTCCCGTGCAAAGCGGTCGAACTGGCTGCACAGGGCAGCCTCCACGGGTTCCAGCCGCCGCCAGAGCTGCATCTGCCGCTCGGGATCGTGCTCGCCTGCCGCACGCAGGTAGCCGTTGATGAGGGACTCCATGAGCTTCTCGATCTCGTAGTGCTGCAGATGGCCTGCCAGGATTGCCACACGCTTGCGCTGAAAATGCCCTCGCACCATCCATATCCCCACCAGCAGCAGCAGGCCCAGACTCCAGTGATCCATGCGTTCCCGTTTTGTGTATGCGTTGATCGAACCGGCTAGTGTAGGCCTGTTCGCGGCCCATCCTCGACCTGCCCCCATCCGATGCGTGCTCCGGCTCTGCGAACCGCACAAAAAAGCCGCAGGCACCGGGAAAGGCCTGCGGCAAGCCGGAGGAGGACGCTCAGGCCTCCCCGGCAGAGGTGTGGAGCCTTGCCCCCTATGCAAGGCCATGAAGGGCGGCAGGTGCGTGTGTCAGAGCCGTGCGATGCGGGCCGGAATGCCGTTGCGCACGGCGGTGCCGGAGACGGCATCGACCCACACCACGCCACTTCCCCGGGTGGGATCGGCCAGACCCAGTTCGTTGACGCACACGCCGGCACCGAGATCGGGGCGGTCGGGCTGGCGCTCGTGGCCGAGCACGTGGGCACGGGCACCGAGCTCGCGGTGACCAAAGCCGTGCTCGATGGCCATGGTGCCGGGCACTACGCCCTCATGCACGATCACCGTGCATTTCACCGCGCCTGCCGGCGTCTGCAGGCGCGCCTGGTCTCCGGTGCGCAGCCCGGCCCTGCGGGCATCGACGGGGTGGACGATGACCGGGTTTTCCGGATGCACACGGGTGATCTTGGTGGCAATGCTGTAGGAGTTCTGCAGGGCGGACTTGAAGTTCACGATCAGCAGCGGCCATTCCTGCTGGGTGTAGATCTGGCGCAGCGGAGTGCCATCGGCAAACGAAGGAGGAACCCAGGTGGCGCAGCCGCTGTGGCGCTTGCCGTTGAGGCTGTTGCGCGAGGTGCCAAGCTGGTCGTTCCAGAGCCACAGGGGCTTGTCGAAGCGCCAGGTCTGCCAGTCGGCGCGTTCCTCGTCATGGGACTGGCCAGCAGGCTGATAGCGGCCGCCACGGGTGTAGAGAAACGCGACCTTGCGCCACTCGTCTTCCTTGAGGCTGGCATGCAGGAGAGGGGCGATCCGGTCGACGCCGGAGAGCTGGATGTCCTCGTCGGTGGCATCCCCCACCGGCTGCTTGCCGCCAAAGGCAATGTTGGCGCCTGCACGCAGATACCAGTGTTCGGGACGTTCGAGCGGCAGGGGATGGCCCTGAGCGTCGCTCATGCCCTGCGGGCCGAAGCCGGGCAGGTTCATCCTGCGGGCCAGAGCCAGCAGGAAGGTTTCCACCCCGATGGGCTGACCGTCGGGGGTCTTGGCGGCGCGGGGCTCCACCACGGGCCAGCGCGCCACCATGCACTTGGTGGACACTCCACTCCAGGGCGCCACGAAGCCCCAGCTCTCGTACATGATGCTGTCGGGCACGATGTAATCGGCAAAAGCGTTGCTCTCGTTGATGAGCGGATCCATCGAGATGATGAGCGGAATGCGCCGGGGATCGGCGAGGGGCTTCTCGATGAGGGTGCGCAGCCCCGGCACCCCATACATCGGGTTGCAGCTCCACAGCATCAGCGCCTTGAGCCCATAGGGATAGCCGTTCATGGCGGCGGTGAGCCATTCGGTGGCGAGTCCCGAGGCGTTGGGGAACCACTGGTCGCGGGCAGGATAGGGGTTCTGGCCCGCTTCCTTGCGACGCTTGAATTCGCTGGTTTTCTCATAGGGCGCGTTGCGGCCCAGGGGCATGCCTCGGGGCTTGATCTGCCCCGGGAAGGTCGAGAGGTTGTAGCGGGGACCTTCCTCGGCGTACTTGAAGCCCCCCGCGCCGTAGGCCCATCCACCCTGGTAGTTGAGGTTGCCGATGAGGGCGTTGAGCGTCATGAGCGCATAGGCAGCATAGAAGCCGTTGCTGCCCATCATGCCGCCGTGGCTGACGACGCAGGCCTTGCGCCCGTGGCTGGTGAGCTCGCGCGCCAAGGCGGTGATGATGTCCTGCGGGATGCCGGTGATCTGGCTCGCCTCGGCCACGGACATCTTCTGTGCCGACGCCCGGAGCAGCTGCAGGGAGGTCTTCATCTCGACCGGCTTGCCCGCCACAGCCACAGGTGCCGTCACGGCCAGCGGGGCCGGCCCCATGAAGGTGGCGGCATCGGCAGGCAGTCCGTCGGCGCCCAGCACGTAATAGGGGTCCTGTTCCTTGTAGCGATCCTCCTCGGCAAGCTGCACGGTGCCGAGATCGGTGCCGCGCAGGAAGTGGCCCTTGCGCGGATGGCCTTCCTGGGTGATGACGAGCCAGGTGGCGTTGGTGAACGAAGGCTCGCCGGCGGCCTGCGCGCTGGCGAGGTTGGCATGGGCCAGATAGTCGCTGTTGATGCGGTCGTTGTCGAACATCCAGCGCATGATGCCCATGGCCAGCGCCCCATCGGTATTGGGACGGATGGGCACCCAGTGGCTGCGGGTGGGCACGGCGCGGTTGTCGGCATTGGTGAGCACCGGGTCGATCACCACGTAGTCCAGCTGGCCCTCGGTGCGGGCCTTGGCCAGCAGCGTGCCGGTGCGCTTGAACGGATTGCCGGCATTGGCCGGTGCCGTTCCGACGAACATGGCGAACTCGGCGCTGGGAATGTCCACCCGGGCGTGCGGCATCGCCTTGAAATCGCCAAACAGTGCTCCTGATCCCGAACGATAGGCACCTCCGCAGTACGAGCCGTGCTGCACGTAGTTGAGACTGCCGTAGGACTGGTTGATGAAGCGGCGCACGAAGGACACCCGCCCCTCCTCCACGCTCGACATCAGGGCCACCTGGTTCACGCGGGGCCCCAGCTCGGGGGCCTGCGGGTCGATGGGCGTGTGCAGGTCCCGCAGGGCTGCAAGACCATCCACATGGCCTTCGCCGAAGAGATCGCCCCCATCGGTCACTTCACGCACCAGCTGCTCGAAGCTGATGGGCTCCCAGCGACCGGAATTGCGCGGCCCCACCCGCTTGAGCGGGGTGAGCACGCGGAAGGGGGAGTCCATCTGGTCCATGGCCGCATTGCCACGTCCGCAGGCCGTGGAGCGCCCGTCGAGCCCCTGGTCGCGAAAGCGCGACAGACTCACAAAGCTTTCCTTGACCGATGCCTTCATGGGCAGATGGGGGTTGGTCGACAGCGGGTTGTAGGGGTTGCCCGTCACCCGCAGCACCTTGCCGGTTTCCTTGTCGACCCGAACCCGCACCCCGCAGATGGTGGTGCAGCCCAGACAGGCGGTGTAGCTGACCTGCTGGCGCGGATTGAGCCGGAGGGCGCCCGTGGCGGGATCGACGGTGAATTCGGGCTCCGGAGCGCGTCCGGCAATGTGGTCACGCTCGGGCTGCTTGTGCAGCAGGCCGTCGGCCATGCGTTCGAGCGTTTCGGAAAAACCGGCTCCGAAGGCAGCCAGCCCACCGGCAGCGATCAGGTCGCGGCGTTCGATCTTTTTCATGAGAAAACTCCTACTTTGTTCCATTCCATGCAGGCAGCGGCTCAGGCCTGCCCGGGGGTGGCCCGGCCTACCCGGTCCAGTGGCAGCACATTCGTCACCACGATGAAGATGAACACCCACAGCCCTGCTGTGCCGAGGATCCCGAGCAGGCCGTCCGGGCCGAGCGGGAGCTGGTAGCTGTAGTAGCCGGCACCGGTCTTGGGCACTTCCTGGCCTCCGATGAAGATGGCCCAGCGCACCATCCAGGCCGAATGCAGGGCCAGCAGCCCGATGAGCAGGCTGGCATCGGGATGCTTCCACCCCAGCCACCAGGCCAGCCCCGTGGCACCCACGGCCCAGATCGCCACGGTCTGCCAGTTCTGCGATGGCCCGACCTCTCGCAGCGCCTCGGCATCGTTGGCAGACAGCCCCGTCATGCCCAGCACCAGCCACACCAGCCCCACCCCCAGCGAAGCCAGCAGCAGCCAGGCCACGCCCCATGCCATGCGCCGGTTGAGAGCGGCATCGTGCCGGGACGGCCCAAAGCGGTTGAGCAGCATCACGAGCCCCAGCGCCCCCGCCACGGCCGTGAGGAAGAACTGCACCGGCAGCAGCGGCGTGTGCCACAGGGGCCGTGCCCGCACGGCCATCACTTCCGCTCCCGTATACACCGCCACCAGCACCGCCCCCACCAGGGTCAGCAGCGCCGCCATGAGCAGCGGGCCACGGCTTTCATGTCCGCCCACTGCCAGCCAGCGGGCAGCCCAGGCAAACCGGCCCCGGGCGTCGGCGTGCTGCTGCAGCAGCGGCCGGAACGCCAGCCATGCGTAGAGCAGCAGCCCCGTGAGATAGACCGGAATGAAGAACGACCCCCACGACATCCACGAGGAAGGCGTGAAATAGGCGTAGAAATGCCAGAACCGCCCCGGCTGGTGCAGGTCCGAGAGCAGGGCCACCGGCGCACACAGCCCGCAGACCAGCGCAGCCAGCAGCGCCAGCCGCGAAGGCACCTGCCAGCCCGGCCGGCGGAAAGCCACCCCCGGCAGGGACAAGAGATAGGCCCCATACGACAGCCCGATCAGAAAGAAATACTGCACCGCCCAGGGCAGCCATGCCACTGCGCGCGTCACGTTGACGGTTTCGACGATCGTGTTCATCTCGACATCTCCTCGTTCTCACGCGTGGGCGCGGGGCTTCCACAGCGTGCCCTCGCCCTCGACCTTGCCCTCGAACCGCTCATCGAGCCCGATGTAGAACACCTGCGGGTGGGTTTCCATCTCGGGCTTGAGCACCTTGAGGCGATCCCGGTTGGCATCGAGCGTGCGACGCAGTTCGCCATGGGCGTCATTGAGATCGCCGAACATGCGTGCCCCGCCCACACAGGTTTCCACACAGGCCGGCAGCAGCCCTGCCTCGACGCGGTGCACACAGAACGTGCACTTGTCGGCCTTGTTGGTGTCGTGGTTGATGAAGCGCGCGTCATACGGGCAGGCCTGCACGCAGTAGGCACAGCCCACGCAGCGGTCGCTGTTGACCACCACGATGCCGTCCGGGCGCTTGTAGGTCGCCCCCACCGGACACACCGGAATGCAGGGCGGGTTCTCGCAGTGGTTGCACAGGCGCGGCAGCACATAGGTGCCGGCCGGCTGCCGCGCCGGGGCATCGGTGAGCTTCACGCTGTAGGTCGACACGATGGTGCGAAAGCTGCCCTCCGGCACCACGTTCTCCTGGATGCAGGCCACGGTACACGCCTGACAGCCGATGCACTTGCGCACATCGACCAGCATGGCCCAGTGGTGCCTGGCCGTGGGCGCAGCCTGCAGGGCGGGAGCTGCCACGGCGGCCGCCGTCACCACCGGAATGCCGCGCAGAAAGCTGCGGCGCGAGGCCACGCGCGCATCCTCCTCGCCGCGCGGCACGCATTCCGCGGCATGGTCTGGGGTGAGCTGGTGCATGAAAGATCCTCCGTCGTGTTCAAAACCTTGCCCCGACTGTAGGAATCTCCCTGCCCCTGCCGCATCTGCGCTAGTTCCCATCGGAATAGACGGTTTTCCCTATTCCGCCGCAGTATCGACAGGCTTGTTGCGCCAGATCAAACCCACGTCCTCCGCCTGCGCCGCCCTTTTGCCCCTGCAAGCGGCACAGCGACCGGCGCCGGCAGTGCCCCTCCTCATAGAATCGCCTTCATGCTCCCCCTTCTTTTTGGCTGCTGCATGGCCTGGCTTCTGCCGCTCCGGTGCGATCCGCATCCTGTGCCCCTCGCATGGCGGCGCCTGGGCATGGCGGCTCTGCTCGTCCTCACGGGGTGCCTGGCGCAGGCGGCGGTCCAGTCTCCCACGCCGGCCGAGCAGCGCCCCGAGGTACGCATCGGTGTGCTGGCCTTCACGCGCAGCGAGCCCCCACAGGACTGGAGCCCGGTGGCACGCTACCTGAACCATGCCCTGCCCCGTTACCACTTCGTGCTGCTGCCCTTGGACCACGAGGGCCTGACCCGTGCCGTCCGCGCCGGCACGCTGCAGTTCGTGCTCACCAACCCGGGCCAGTACGTGGAGCTCGAAAGCAGCTACGGCGTCACCCGCCTGCTCACGCTCGACACCTCGCGCGGCAGCGCCTCCCCCAGTCCCCGCACCGGCACCATCGGCTCCGCCGTCGTGGTGCGTCGGGAGGCCCGGGGCCTGCAGCGGCTCGAAGACCTGCGCCATCTCACCGTCGCCATCGTCGGCACCGAAGCCTTCTCGGGCTACCAGATCCTGGCCGGAGCGCTCCAGCCACTGGACATCACCCTGTCCGAGGAGGACACCCTCCTGTCCACCGGCCTGCCCATGGAGCGCGTGGCCGAAGCCGTGCTGAGCGGCCGCGCCGATGCCGGCGTGCTGCGCACCTGCCTGCTCGAATCCCACCCCGAGTGGCAGAGCCGCCTGCGCGTGGTCGCCCCACAGACCCTGCCGGGCTCGCACTGCGCCACCTCCACCCCGCTGTACCCGGACTGGCCCATCGCCACCCTGCGCAGCACACCCCAGCCCCTGGCGCGCGCCGTCACCGCCAGCCTGCTCGGCATGGAAGCCCCCCGCGACGGACTCAGCTTCACCGTCCCCTCCGATTACCAGTCGGTGCATGAACTGTTCCGCACCCTGCACATCGGCCCCTATGCGCGCCTGCCGGAACCCACCCTGCTGAGCCTCGCTCGCCGCTACTGGCCCTGGCTTGCTGCCCTGCTCGCGCTGGTGTGCGGCTGGATTCTCTACACCGTCCATGTCGAACACCTCATCCACCTGCGCACAGCCGCCCTGCGCCATGCCCTCGACGCACGCAAGGCCCTGGAGGAGCGCGTGCGCCAGAGCCAGGAACAGGCCGACCACCTGGCCCGCCTGTCCATGCTCGGTGAGCTCTCCGGCACGCTCGCCCACGAGCTCAACCAGCCCCTGGCCGCCATCGCCAACTACGCCCGCAGCCTGATCCTGCGCGTCGACCACCACCGCCTCGACGACTCCGCCGTGCGCGAAGCGGCAGACGCCATGGCCGAACAGGCCGAACGCGCGGGCGACATCATCGCCCGCATCCGCCACTTCGCCCGCAAGCGTCCCGGCAGCAGCACCCTGGCCTCGCCGTCGCAGATCGCGCGCGACTCCATCGCGCTGTTCTGCGGCATGCTGCCCCACCCACCGGCCATCCACATCGAAGACCACTTCCCCCCCGACCTGCGCGTGGAAGTCGACGCCCTGCACATCCAGCAGGTTCTCATCAACCTGCTCAAGAATGCCTACGACGTCACCCACCTGCTGCCCGCCGCCCACCAGACCCTCACCCTGCGCCTGTGGGCAGACGCCCGCCATGCCCACTTTGAGGTCATCGACGACGGCGAACCGCTCGATGCAGACACACGGGCACATCTCTTCGAACCGTTCTTCACCACCAAACCGGAAGGCCTCGGCCTGGGACTCTCCATCTGCCGCGGCATCGCCGAGGCCCACGGCGGCCGGCTCGATGCCACCCCCGCAGACCCCCTCCCCGGCAGCCGGGGCATGCGCTTCACCCTGAGCCTGCCCCTGCCTTCCCTGCCGGACACCCCCGACACGCCGCCCTCTCCCGCCCCGGATTCCCGCCATGCATGACGTCTCCCTTCCTGCTCCCGACTGGCACCTGCACGTCGTCGACGACGACGCGCCGTTCCGCCGCTCCCTGGTCTTCCTGCTGGAATCCATGGGCTGGCAGGTCACGCCCCACGCCTCCGCAGCCGACTTTCTGGCCGCCTGCCCCTCGCCCCAGGACACATTCGGGTGTCTGCTGCTCGACATTCGCATGCCTCAGATGAGCGGCCTGGAGCTGCTCCGTGCCCTGGTGTCACGCGGCTGGAATCCCGAAGAGATCCCCGTCATCTTCCTCACCGGTCACGGAGACGTGGAACTGGCCGTGCAGGCCATGAAGCAGGGCGCCTTCGACTTTCTGGAAAAACCCTTCCGCGACCAGCATCTGCTCGACGTCATCGGTGCCGCCCTGCGCCAGCGCGCCGCAGCCCTGCACAGAGGCCGCCGCACGCGTCAGGCCCATGACGCCCTCACCCGGCTCTCCCCGCGCGAATCCGAAGTTGCCCGGCTCGTGGCCCGCGGCCTCCCCAACCGGGCCATCGCCCAGACGCTCGACATCAGCGAAAAGACCGTCCACATCCATCGCCAGCGAGTCATGGACAAGCTCGACATCGGCAGCGCAGCCGAACTGGCACGCATCATGTTCCACGCCGATCCCGAGGCCCTCGACGACTGACCGCCGCCCCCTGCCCACCCCTGTCGCCCGGGCCCATCGCGATCTGCATACAATGGTCTGCAACATGGTGCCCTCTTCTGCCCCCCTCTCCCTCTCCGCCGGCCTCAATGCCGACCTGCACTGCCACTCCACGGTGTCCGACGGCACCCAGTCTCCGGAATGGCTGGCCCAGCATGCCCACGACAACGGCGTGGAGCTCTGGGCGCTGACCGACCACGACGAAGTGGGCGGCATTGCCCGCGCCCGTGCCGCCGCCCTCGCGCTGGGCCTGCCCTTCCTTGCCGGCGTCGAAATCTCCATCACCTGGGCCGACAAAACCGTCCACATCGTGGGCCTCGGCGTGGACGAGCAAAACCCCACCCTGGTCGAAGGACTCCGACGCACCCGTGGCGGACGCGAGGCCCGCGCCCGCGACATGGCTGCGCAGCTCGCCCAGGCAGGCATCCCCGGCGCCTTCGAAGGCGCCCTGCACTACGTGGACAACCCCGACCTCATCTCCCGCTCGCACTTTGCCCGATTCCTCGTGGAGCGGGGCATCTGCAAGGACATGGGCGACGTCTTCCACCACTACCTGACCGAAGGCAAACCCGGCTTCGTGCCCCACCGCTGGGCCTCCCTCGAAGATGCCGTGGGCTGGATCCGTGGCGCAGGCGGCATCGCCGTCATCGCCCACCCTGCCCGCTATGGGTTCCCTCCCCTGCAGGAAGATGCGCTCTTCGACCAGTTTTGCGCGCTGGGCGGCGAAGGGGTGGAAGTCGTCACCGGCAGCCACACCCCCGACGAATGCCTGCGCTACCGCGACCGTGCCCTTGCAAGCCACCTGCTCGCCTCGCGCGGCAGCGATTTCCACTCCCCCCGCGAGAGCCGGCTCGACCTCGGCACGCTGCCCCCGCTCGATGCGCACCTCACTCCCGTGTGGCAGCGACTCGCCTCCCGCATCGCCCTGCCCGAAGGCCGGGTACTTGCCTGATCCCTCCTCTCCTTCTGCCCATGGCCCAGCTCTTCGAGATCCACCCCGACAATCCACAACCCCGGCTCCTGCGCCAGGCATGCGCCCTGCTCGACAAGGGCGAGGTACTTGCCGTGCCCACCGACTCGGGCTATGCCCTGGCCTGCCATCTCGACGACAAGTCCGCCGCCGACCGCCTGCGCCACATCCGCGGCCTCGACGACAAGCACCACCTCACCCTGCTCTGCCGGGATCTGAGCGAGCTTGCCAACTACGCCCGCGTGGACAATCGCCAGTACCGGCTGCTGCGACAGGGCACTCCGGGGCCCTACGCCTTCATCCTCGAAGCCTCCAAGGAAGTCCCGCGCCGGCTCAGCCACCCCTCGCGCAAGACCATCGGCCTGCGCGTGCCCGAACACCATGCCCTGCAGGCCCTGCTGGCCGAACACGGCGGCCCCTTGCTCGCCACCACCCTGCTGCTGCCCGACTCGGACGAAGCCTTCCACGACGCCGATTCCATCCTCGACGCACTCGACCATGAACTCGGCGGCGTGATCGACTCCGGCGCCTGCCCGCGCCAGGCCGTCACCGTGGTGGACCTCACCCCCATGGGCCACGGCGGTGCCCCCGAGCTCGTGCGCGAGGGCGCAGGCGACCCGGCACGTCTCGGCATGTAAACTCGGCAGGGCCTCTCTCCGGTACTGCACAGGCGCGCACCAGTGCCTGCCCCGACAAAGGCCGGCACCGAGGCCGCAGCAGGAATGCACCAGGCCGCTGCCCCCACCCTCATCGCCACGGCCTCCTTCCTGCCCCTTTCCCTTTTGCCACTCCTCCCCATGGACCTTGCCCAAACCATCCAGGCCATCACCCTCTACGCCATTCCGGTCCTGTTCGCCATCACGGTGCACGAAGCCGCCCATGGCTACGCCGCGCGCTACCTGGGCGACAACACCGCCTGGAACCTGGGGCGCGTCACCCTCAATCCCCTGCGGCACATCGACCCCATCGGCACCATCGCCATGCCGCTCGTCCTCTACCTGCTCACCGGAGGCGCCCTGCTGTTCGGCTACGCCAAACCGGTGCCCATCAATTTCGGCAAGCTGCGCAACCCCAAGCGCGACATGGTCTGGGTCGCCCTGGCGGGACCGGGCTCCAATCTGGCTCAGGCCATCCTCTGGGGCGCCGCACTGTACCTGTGTGCCGGACTGGGTCTTCATGAGCCCTTCGTTCTACAAATGTGCAAGGGCGGCATCCTGGTGAATGTGGTCATGTTCGTCTTCAACCTCTTTCCCATGCCCCCGCTCGACGGCGGACGCATCGTGGTAGGGCTCCTTCCTCCCCGTCTCGCCTGGCAGTATTCCAAGATCGAACCCTACGGCTTCTTCATCGTCATGGCTCTCGTGGTGACCGGCATCGCCTCGCGCCTGTGGATGTATCCGCTCATGAACCTGACCTATGCCGTGGTGGATTTGATACTGAGCCCGCTTTCCATATTGGTGCGCTGAGCCGGCGACTACACACTTTTGTATCAACATGAAAGTCGTATACGTCGCCAATTTGCCTGACAGCCCCACAATATGCACAAAGCACACGCATGCTGCCGGAGATGTAAACAGATTTGAAGCTATGATTACATCCATTCGTAATTGCATGCAGCTGCCCAGGCAGATTCGATTTACTCTTTCATCCGGCGCTTCCGACTGTTCCGGATTCTGGAAATATGTCGTTATTCATCGTTGAAGACCACCCCCTGTATCGCGAGGCACTCGCCAGTCTTGTCCGGCGTCTGCGCCCCGGCGAGGACATCGTGGAACTCGAACGCGTGGGCAGCATTCCAGAGGCCGTCAAGACCCATGGCCAACCGGAAGCCATTTGCCTGGACCTGACCCTCAGCGACACCCTCGGGTTCTCCGGCATCCGCGAGATCAAGCACCACTTCCCCATGACCACGCTGGTGGTCATCTCCGACCAGGCTGCCGAGGAATGCGAAAGTCTCTGCCTCGAAGCCGGAGCTGATGCCTACATCTCCAAGCTTGTCGATACCCGCGATCTGTATGCAGCCCTGCGTACCATGCTGCTGCCCGACAGCACGATCGAAGAAAACGATCTCGCCAACAGCAAACTCTCCAAGCGCCAGACCCAGCTGCTCGCCGCCCTCGAAGAAGGCCTGAGCAACCGCGACATCGCCGAACGCCTCGGCATCAGCGAGCACACCGTCAAGGTGCACCTCTGGCGCCTCTTCCGCCGTCTGGGCGTCAAGAGCCGCACGCAGGCCATCCACATCGCACGCGCCAACGGCCTGATCAAGGCCTGACGCCATATATTCCCTCCTCCCAGGAGCCTTGCACAGGCTCCTTTTTCATGCCTGAATAATCCCTTCACCCCCCTGAATCGCCGAGAGGGAATAGCATGCTCGTTTGATTATGTCGCATAGAATCGTTGCATTTTCAGAGTCCCTTTTGCACATCGAAAGTGTTTTGTCCATTCACCAAATGGATAATAAAAACACGAGTAATCTTTCATAGTATTTAATACATTCATAATACAAGCATCTTTCGTCTGTATCCTCCCTGTTCCGCAGGATGCCCCTGAAGCATGCGGATCCACCCCTGCCGTGCAGACCGGAACTCCGCCCCTCTCCCGCCTTCCGCCCTTTTTCCCGACATGCTGCGCGACCGGCTCGTTACCCTGTTCACTCCCGACCTGCGCGGCCCCATGCGCTATGCGCTCGATCGGCGCACCTTCTGGTACAGCCACTACCTGTCCACGGGGCTGCGCACGAGCAGCGGCATTCTGGCAGTGGCGCTGCCCGCCCTGTGGCTGTTGCCTCTCGGGCTGGCACTGGCCATGGCTTTCGGAGCCTCCTGCCTTGCCCTCGTCGACCAGACCGGCCCCCTGCGCAGCAAGATGCGCGAACTGGCCGTCTCGCTGCTGCTCAATACCCTGGCCTCGTGCGCAGTGGGTCTGCTCCAGCCGCATCCTCTCGCCCAGGATGCCGTCACCCTGCTGCTGACCTTTGCCTCGGCCTTCGTGCTGCTCTATGGCAAGCGCGCCATGCCGATCCAGTTTTCCATGCTGCTGGCCATGACGCTGTCGATTGCCCATGGCGGTACCCCCCACGAGGCGCTGCGCACCTCCGCGGCCTTCCTGCTCGGCGGCATTCTGTATTTCGCCTATGCCATGGCTGTCTCCACCCGCCAGCGCCACCGCGTCAAGCAGCAGGTGCTCGCCGAATGCCTGTTCGAGCTGGCACGCTATCTCGACATCAAGGCCGGTTTCTACGATCCAGCCACCGATCTCGACAGCCAGTACACCGCCCTCATCCGCCAGCAGGTGGTGCTGGCCGAGAAGCAGCAGGCCGCCCGCGACATGGTGCTGCAGCCCCAGCAGGATCCGGGCGACGACCGTCTCATCCAGATCCATCTGGGCATGCTCGACCTGTATGAGCAGGTGATGTCCACCCACACCGATTACGCCGCCCTGCGCTTCTACTTCGGCCAGGGCGATGTGCTGATCTTCCTGCGCGACATGGTGCTCAAGACCATGCGCGATCTCGAAGCCATCGCCTACGCCCTCACCCGCGACCGCGTGTCGTCCAGCCCGGTACGCTACGCGGCCGAACAGCGCGCCCTGGAGTACGAACTGCACCTGCTCTCCCAACAGGTGCAGGCCCACACCATGCCTGCCGAGGCGCTCACGCAGCTGCGCTCGGCCTTCGTCAAGATCGGCGACATCGTCCGCTGCATCGGGGAACTGCATGCCGCCACGCGGCTGCAGAAGGTGGACCTCCCCGCGCTCGACCTCCGGCTTTTCGTCTCCCGCCCACGCCTGGGCCGCACCCTGCTGCTCGACAACCTCAGCCTGCAATCCCCCATCTGTCGCTATGCCCTGCGCATCACCATGGCCATGGCCACTGCGCTCGTCATCGGCGACTTGCTGCCCTATGCCTCGCACGCGTACTGGATCATGCTCACCATCGTGATCATCATGAAACCCAGCTACGCCCTGACCCGGGAACGTCGTGCCAAGCGCATGCTCGGTACCGTGCTGGGCTGCGCGCTTGCGGGTGTGGTGCTGTGGTGGGTGCGAAGCCCAGTGGCGCTGCTGGTCATTCTGTACCTGTCGCTCACCACCTCGGCCACCTTTGTGCAGATCCGCTACCTCTACACGGCCACCGCCGCCACGCTCACCGTCATGATCCTGCTGCACTTCATCGATCATGGCGGCAGTGCCGGCATTGCCGTGGAGCGGCTGGCCGACACGGGCATCGGCGTGCTCATCGCCAGCGTCTTCAGCTTCGTGCTTCCCAACTGGGAGCGCCAGGCCCTACCCTCCCTGCTGCGCCGCATGCTCGGCAGCGCGCGCCTCTATCTGGACGAGAGTCGTGGCCTGCTGCTCGACCACCCCATGGACGACGAAAACTACCGTCTGGCCCGCAAGAGCTTCCTGGACCAGATCGCCGGTGTCAATGCCGCACTGCTGCGCATGCTCGAAGAGCCCCGCCATCGGCAGCATGGCGTGCGGCAGATCAATCAGCTGCTGGTGCGCACCTACCTCATCACGTCCCACGTCGCGGCACTGCGCATGATGCTGCGTCGACACCCCGAACTTCCGCAACAGGAAAGCTACCGCATCGAGCTGTCTGCCGCCATGGACCTGGCGACCCAGGCACTGTCCGAGGCCTGCACCACGCTGCAGGGAGCCTCCCAGGCAGCTTCAGGGGCCACGCCCCCCGCCATGTCCTCCTCCTCGCCCGCAGAAATGGCCTTCACCGCCGACGCGCTACCCGGCAGCAGCGAACATCTGCGCAGAGTGCTCCAGCAGCGCATTCGCTCCCTGCAGACCGACGCCCTGAGCCTGATTCCGCTGGCGGCAAGAGCTTCACGGGTACTCCAGGGCCCCGCATACACCACCGCGCCCCCATCGGCCTGAGCACGGCCCCCTCCAACAGCCCCTCTGGACTCAGATGGGCATGGCCACGAGATCGTGCCCCTCGGCCGCCACGATGCGGGCCTGGGTGAACTGCCCGACCTTGAGGATCTTGCTGATCTTCTGCGGAGGCAGCAGGCGCACGATGCCGTCGATTTCCGGTGCATCGGCATAGCTGCGGCCCACCGCCCCCTTCTTGCCCTGATTCGGGGCGCTGTCCACCAGCACCTGCATGGTCATGCCCACGCGCTCGCGCAGCTTGGCAGCCGATACCTCTTCCGCCACTTCCATGAAGCGGGCACGCCGCGCCTCCCGTTCGGCATCGGGCAGTGCATCCGGCAGGTCATTGGCCGCTGCACCCTCGACCGGGCTGTAGGCAAAGCAGCCGGCCCGGTCAATGCGCGCCTCCCGCACGAAATGGAGCAGATGCGCGAACTCCTCTTCCGTCTCCCCCGGAAAACCGGCAATGAAGGTGCTGCGCACGACCAGCTCGGGGCACAGTTCCCGCCACTTCTGGAGACGCTCCAGGTTGCGCTCGCCGCTCGCAGGACGCTTCATGCGCCGCAGCACCTCCGGATGGCTGTGCTGGAACGGCACATCCAGATAGGGCAGCACCAGGCCCTGCGCCATCAGCGGAATGATCTCGTCCACGCTCGGATAGGGATACACATAGTGCAGCCGGACCCAGGCTCCGTGCCGCTGTGCCAGCTCGCCGAGCGCCTGCACCAACTCGAACGTCCGCGTGCGCAGGGGTCGACCGTTCCAGAAGCCGGTGCGGTATTTCACATCCACGCCATAGGCAGACGTGTCCTGGCTCACCACCAGCAATTCCTTGACACCCCCTTCAAAAAGGGCCTCCGCCTCGCGCAGCACATCTCCCACGGGACGGCTCACCAGGTCTCCGCGCATGCTTGGAATGATGCAGAACGTGCAGCGATGGTTGCAGCCCTCGCTGATCTTCAGGTAGGCATAGTGTTTGGGAGTCAGCTTGACGCCTGCCACCCCAAAGCCCCCCGGCACGAGATCCATGAAGGGATCATGCGGCTTGGGCAGATGCTGGTGCACGGCCTCCATCACTTCCTGCGTGGCATGCGGGCCCGTGACGGCCAGCACGCTGGGATGGATTTCCCGCACCAGATTGTCCCCGGCATGCCCCGCCTTGGCACCCAGACATCCCGTCACGATCACCTTGCCGTTTTCCGACAGGGCCTCGCCTATGGTGTCCAGACTTTCCTTGACGGCATCATCGATGAAACCGCAGGTGTTCACGATCACCAGGTCGGCGCCTGCAAAGGTCTTGCTGGTTTCGTAGCCTTCGGCAGAAAGCTGGGTCAGAATGAGCTCGGAATCGGTCAGTGCCTTGGGGCAGCCGAGTGATACCATACCTATACGCGGGGTGTCTCCCCTGAGTTTGATGGGTTCGGTCATGATGGGAAAGGGTCTGGTTTACAGCTATTTGAGGTTTTCGGATCCGCGTCAATCCACTGGCAGCAGCGCCGACCGCCAGATGGCCTATGCCGCTACCTGGGCGGCAGAGCACGGACTCCAACTCGACACGACGCTGACGCTGCGCGACGAGGGCTTATCCGCCTATCACCAGCGTCACATCAAATCCGGAGCGCTGGGCGTGTTCTTGCGTGCGATCGAGGACGGACGCGTGCCAGCAGGATCTGTGCTGATCGTGGAAGGCCTGGACCGTCTCTCGCGCGCTGAGCCATTGCAAGCCCAGGCACAACTTGGCCAGATTGTAAATGCCGGCATCACAGTAGTCACGGCAAGTGACGGCAAAGCCTATAGCCGCCAGCGTCTAAAAGACAATCCGATGGATCTCGTGTACAGCTTGCTGGTGATGATCCGCGCACACGAAGAGTCCGACACGAAGAGCAAACGCGTGAAAGCCAGCATTCGCCGGCTGTGTGAGAAGTGGCAGGACGGGAGCTACCGGGGGGCCGTTCACCAGGGGCGCGATCCTGCCTGGCTGAGGAGAAAGAATGATGGCTGGGAGGCGATCCAGGAGCGTGCCGACGCCATTCGGCGTGCAGTGCAGCTTTACCAGCAAGGCCTGGGCGGAAAAGGAATCATGCAGGTGTTAGATTCCGAGGGCCTGATGCTCTACGGCGACAGCCTAGCCAACCACACTCAGCAGCTGTACCGCACGATCCAGTTGCCGCAACTGGCTGGCCACAAGCCAGTGTCCGTAGACGGCGAGGAATATCTTCTGCGCGACTACTATCCGCCGATCCTGTCCCAGGCTGAATGGGATGAGCTGCAGCGCGTGCGATCGCAATCAGGCCGCCGGCGTGTGAAAGGTGACCTCCCCCACGTCATCACCGGCATCGGCATCACCGTGTGCGGATACTGTGGCCGGCCGATGGCTGGCCAGAACCTTGCCACCAAACCGCGGCTGCCCGATGGTCGCATCCGAGACGGTTACCGCAGGCTGCTGTGCGCATCGGCTGCAGCCTATGGCGGCGGCTGCAGCGTACCGGGGTCAACGAGCGTGGCACCGGTGGAGCGCGCCATCATGTCCTACTGCTCGGACCTGATCAACCTGCAGGCGCTTTACGGCGCCGATCGCACCGAGGGACCGCGCAAACGTGTGCACCAGACACGCATGCGCGTGGACGAGCTGCAGGCCCAGCTGGACACACTGGCCGATGCAATGCTGGCCAGCGCTGAAGAAGGAACACCCATGGTGTTTACACGCAAGGCGCGCGAGCTCGAGGCACAACTGCAGGAAGCCGAACAGCAAGTGGCCGAGGCAGAACGTGAGCTGGCCAGCTTGAGCAGGAAGGACATTGTGGGTGCCGACGCCCGCTGGAGAGAGCTCGCCGCCGGCGTAGAGGCCCAGGATCCTGCCGTGCGCCTTCAAGCCAGGCAGCTGGTCGCGGATACGTTTGAACGGATCGTCGTGTATCACCACGGCGTGCGTCCGGATCCGGATGCTGGCGAGCGTGATTACCAGATCGACCTGATCCTGCTGGCCAAGGGCGGGCATGCGCGCATGCTCCGGGTCAATCGGGACGGCAGTTGGGTTGCAGGGGAACAGCTCGAGTAATCGGCAAGTCATCGACGGGCGGCATGCCAAGGAGTCATCGCCAACCGCTATTCTGCGAGATTCTGGCGGCGATGCGCAGGGGTCTTTGCGTACCGCGCGTTGCGTACCTCGTCAGACGGCAACTGGCGGCTCTACACCAACACCCTCCCGTCTAACGCTACAGCTATGGGCACTGTGACCCGAGACGACTCCGATACCGGCGCCCTGGTGCGCATCGAAGCTACTGGATCCTACGTCCAGGTAAATGCTGGCGCTATCCGGGCACTGGATGGACGCAAGGTAGCCGCTGCACTCGGAACTGCAGGACGGCCTCCCAAGCTTCAGGGCGGTAAGCGCATCAATGTCTATCTCGACTCCGGGAGCCTTGATATTGCGGATGCACTCGGGGATGGGAACATCAGCGAGGGCATCCGGAGAGCTCTTTTAACTTTTGATTCGAAAGATGCGCAAACAAACTGAAAAGAAGGAGTAGATAAAGCCCCCACAACCTGCCGGAATTTCCGACAAGTTGTTTTATTGCCCAGGCCAAGCCTCCGCCAACGCCGCGTGGCGCACTTGGCAGTCGAGGTACTGCGGCGCGGTCGTTGTAATCCATCGCAAGATACTCGCGCGGGTACCATCCGGCAGCGTGGGCATATCGGGGCACGGCGCGGCGAGGTCAGCGGGAGGCGGGGTCGCTTGGCGCGGTGCCTGCGATGGCGGCGCGTGCGACGCGCAAGCCGTCATCGTCAAGGCAAATGTCGCGATAAACAGGGCGCGTGACAATGCGGTCAACGTACTGTGTGATGGTGCGGGTCTGCTGCTGTGCATGGGATGCCTCTTGTTGGTAGTTGGTGCTTGCCTGGTTCGCCTTCGCGGCGTCGGCTTGCTGTTGCGATGCTGCGGCAGCTTGTAGGGCGGCGTGCCCCGCTGCACAGGCGGCGCGCTCGGTGCGCGTGGCGACGGTGGAGCCGCGCCAGTACCCGAGGCCGAACGCTGCGGCCAGGGCGAGGATGAGGGCGAGCCATGTGCGGGGGTCTAGGATGCTCATGCCGCGCCCCCCTGGAGGAATAACGCGCGCTCGGCCTGGCGGCGACGGGTGAGGCCCGCGAGCGTGCGGCCGCCGGATTTGTCCCACCGCAAGAACTGGTTGGCGGCACCTTCTTTGTTGCCCTGGTTGAGCATTTTCAGGAGCGTGGAGGTCCGCAAGTTCTCAATCCCGACGTTGTAGGCGAATGCGACCAGGGCGTCGAATTGCCACTGGTCGATGGGAACTTGAACGTAGCGGGTGACCGCGGCCTCGTATCGCTGGAGAAGCGCGCGGAGGCCGGCGGTGGCCTGCGCTTCGGTGATGGGGCGGTCGCGCAGGGTGACGCTGCGCCCGTCTGGGTAGATGGTCATGCCATAACCAATCGTCGGGACGCCCGCGGGGCAGAGGTAAGGGGCCGCACGGAAGCCCTCAAACGACTCAATCAGGCTGATACCTGCGCCGGATGTTTGCATGATGGATGCCTCAAAAAAAGAAAACCCGCCGAGGTGGCGGGTGGGGTTGGTGATTGATGGCCGGCGACTATTCGCCGCGGCGGTCGTCGAGAATGTGCTGTTCGTCGCCCTTCGCGTCCCGGCGCATCGGCGGGCGCGCGGCAAGGAAGTAAACGCCGAGCATAGCGAGGGCGCGCAGAAGGTCAGGCCAGTCAGCCTCGTAGTCGCCGCCAAAGATTTCCCCGAGCGTGTAGAGGGCAGCCAGCGCCGGCGAGAGGAACGCCAGCAACAGACCCCACCCCGATGACCTGTCGAGCCGACTGGCGCAGAAGACCCCGACGATGACCAGTAGGCCCATGGCTGCCATGAAGAGGTATTCAAGCATCGCCGCCCCCCTTGTCACCGAGGCGGCGCTGCACGGCACCCATGAGCAACGGCAGCAGGCGCGGGCTTAGGCGTGTCGCGGCGCCGGAAACCAGCCCAAGTAGGCTCGGGAGGTGCTCGGTATTGATTTTGGGGACGTACTCGGCGACGACCGGGACCATTGGCCAAGCGACGAAAAGCGCGACGAGGACGCCTACGAAGGTCCACCAGGACGTTTGCCGCCAATCCTCCTGCTCTAGTGCCCCTGTCGCCAGCAGCACGCCGCCGATGGATGCGAGTAGCACAGCCATGACGCCGCCGATGAGGGGGCCGAAAACGACCCCCAGCAGGCCGATGACGCCGGCCGCTGCGACGCTGGCGCTGGTTACCGGCTCGGCCATGGCAGCCCCTTGTTGCGTTTGTTTTTGTATTTCACTGTGCGCTTCCTTTCGAAAATAAGGCCCGCAATAGCGGGCCTTTGAAACGGGCTCCGAGAATCGGCCCGTTTTGCTAAAAAAATGAAAGCGCCTCAGGCGCTCACAGTCATGCCACCAGAATAGATAGTGGATGTGCTGGAAGCCGTCGGAGATGCTAATGCTGGATTTCCATCGGAAGAAAATGAGACAGCCTCACAGAGCTGTGCGTACATCCAGTCCAGCGCATCTCCGCCCCGCACTGGCGTCCCCGCAATAGTCACTGATGTGCGACTGATAGAATTTTTCCCCTCAGAGTATGCAGCCTGGCTTATATACCCACTCACGACTGCCGTGCATAGATCGCTGCGCTGGTCAATGCAGCTGTATTCAATCACATGAAAGTTGACAATTGCACCTGTCCCGGAGTCAGTCAGGTCTTTTGAAATACCGATGATGGATGTCATTACCATTCCTTTATTAAAGTGTGGGCTTGGGATTCGCGTCTTTCACGGCTTTGACCGCCTCGTAAAACGCATTGTCTTTCGGTAGCTTCCCGTCGTCCATCGCGTGCCATAGCATGTCGAGCTGATCCGAAATTTTTGGGTAGGACTTTGCGCGAGAAACAGAGACCTCTTTAGACGCGGTTTTTGCGCAATAAATCCACTGTTTTGATTCAGAGTCCCACAGATTCGATCCGTCAGGCGCTTCTGGTATTTTTGTCGGGACGCCATCTTTATCAAGATAGTGTCCAGTGAAATCACCACGCACGCATGTCTCTTCGGGGCCAGTATTGAGAGCAACACATTCAGAAGAGGCGTCAAGCGTCATTCGCACATTTCCAAGACTGTCAAATATGGTGTGAAGCATGTTATTTCTTCATGTTTACGCAATAAAGAGAAATACCACCATCCGAAGATAAGGCCTTTAGCGTGTGATTGCCCGGAGAGAGAGAAACGACAAAAGGAATAGATTCAGACCCATTCACACCTGAAGTAGAACTACCATAAGTTGTATTTCCATCAATAGATAGGCCAACAATTTGATTGGTTTCCTCTGGATCAAATTTATGCCACATCAAGATATATACATTGCTGTTCCCAGACGAATTGATGTTAATCGTCAACGTCAAACTGGTTTTATTTGTGGACGCAAAGAACGTATTGCTAACCGCGTTACTCTTGATATTTGACGTATTGATTACGTCGAGTTGATTTATTGTCAAAACCCCATTAGACGCTCTCATTCCGGGAAGCGTCAAAGAGTTCATGGAAGCATTTCCAGCAGAATCGACAATGAAATTCCCATTGCCGATATTCATACTGCCGCCGGAGATGCTTCCCATGTTGGCGCTGATCGCAGAAAGCGAGCTGACGCTCATCTTGTCGGCTGTTACCGTGTTGGCCTTCAGGATTCCGCCATTGATATACGTCCCGATTCCTGGAGCAGACCACGGAGACGGACTAGTTTGGTCTGCTCCATTGGCAACGCCGCAGTAAGGCCGAAGGAAAAACCCATAGCTGTCGCTTTGCCCGCTGAAGGTGGCAAATTTGCGCATCAATATCTTGGCCTGAACCGTTCCTGTCGGAGCGAGCGAGACGCCAAACAGGCGCTTATACCCGTTGATGTCTACTCCTCCTGACATCTCAGCGGAATTCGTACCGATAAGAGTTGCCCCAGTCCACCCCCCAGAGCTGTCAAGGAAGATGATGTATGCGCTGACTGCGCAACGATGTGCTGCCGTGTAGACAGACGCCTCGTAATAGATTCCAGACCCCACTGTGAAGGCGGCCGTGTAAGAGTCGACGTAGGCAGAAGAATTACCAGAACCAGCTGAATCAGACTGGTGAACGGTCAAACAGTTGACCCCCGATGGGTGCCATGTGTCTCCCACCGTATTGATCCCGATGGCTATGTTGGAAGACGATAGGATCGAATATCCAAATGTGAAACCATCTGGAATGGTGTACCCATTGGATTCATAGGTCTCCACCATGGCAGAGTTGGTGCACAGGTTCCCACTCCCTACGCCGGACGAAAGCACATCAATGCTGGCGGTCCCTGCTGCTATCTTTGCCCCACTGATCGACCCCGCAGAAAGCTTGTCGATGATGGCCTGGCCGTTCACCACAAGACTGCCGTTCACCCCAACCACGCCGCTCGATGTGTCCACGACGAATGGGTATTGGGTGGTTTTTCCAGGAGCACCGATTCCAAACAGGTTGCTGTTGACAATGAAGCTGCTCACCGTCTGTCCGTTGTACGGCTGCGACGCAAGACCGTACCCTGCCACCATCCCGTTCACATCCACTTTGACCGTGTACTGCGCCTCCAGGCCGTTGATGCTTGTGGCCTGCGTATGGATCGAAGCAGTGTTCCCATTGACTTGAGTCTGGATTGTGCTGGCCTGCTGGCTGAGTGCAGAGTCTGCACTGGCCCGCGCCGTCGACTCATTCTGAATTGCCGCAGCGTTGCTCGACACGCTCGCGCTCACTGTGTCGATCTGCTGGCTGAGAGCGGAGTCTGCACTAGCACGTGCCGTCGACTCATTCTGAATTGCCGCAGCGTTGCTCGACACGCTCGCGCTTACTGTGTCGATCCGCTGGCTGAGTGCAGAGTCTGCACTAGCCTGCGCCGACCGGAAGGAATAGAGGTCTGCGCCGACTGTCTTGACCTCGGTTTCCTGCGTGTAGGCCGTGGCCGGCAGGCCGCCGTGCTCGACCTTCAGGCGACGGAATCCGGCGATGCCGCCGCCGGCGGCGTCCCGGAAATTGATGTGAACGTACCCGTGCGCGGTGCCTCTGGGGCATACCCCGGAAATCGCCATCGCCTGCTGGCGCGCATCGGTGTCTCTGAAGTCGAACACGCCGGCAATCTGCGTGCTGTCATAGGCGGCGGTCAGGTTCCCGTTGGCGTCGCGGAACACCAGCGCGATGTTCGCGCGGCCGGACTGCTGAAACGTCATGTCGGTGGAGGCTGTGTACGTTTGGTACTCCTCCACGCTCGGAATGGGCAGGATTACCGTGCTGGTTCCAGATGGGCACGCGCCAACGATGATTTGCCCCCATGTGGCGTTATCCGTCAGAGCAAGCCACCCCGGCAACGACCAACTAGCGGGGGCGCCCATGAGGTTGGGGCGCGTGGCGACCTTCGCCTGTAGCGTCGAAATCTGCGTCGCCGTGCTGCTCTGGTTGCTGGCGACGGTCTGGTTCAGTGTTGTGATGTTGCTTTCGGCGGTGCCGACGCGGGCCGCGAGTGTGGTGCGCTCCTGCGCCTCCGCTTGGTCTGCCGCAATTCGCGCCTGCTGCTCGGTCATCAGGCCGGCCATGCTGGCGCCGGGGGCGTTGCGGCCGACGGCGACCCAATCCACGCTGAAAACGTCGGCTGCGTTGTCATTGCCGAAGTCCATGCGGATCTGCGTGATTGTGCTCAACACCCAATCGGAGCCGCCCGCGGTCAGTTGGGACATGTCCCACTCGACGATGGCCGTGTCCCCGACGTTGGGAACTGGGCAGGTCGGTATTTGCTTGCAGAACCCGCCGTCGATTCCGTGCGTGGTCGTCGCGTAATAGATGTACCCGTCCCACCCGCTGCCGGCTAAACGCTTAATGCGTGCCTTGACCACGCTGTACTGCGCGCCGGAAATTGAAACGGCCGGCGACATGAACATCGGGTCGCCGTTGTGGGCGGTGACGTCAACCCATCCGTTGTTCCATGCGATGCCGGTATTATTGCCCCCCCACCAGCCTTGTGTGTCGGCATCGAAATACCAGATTGCGCCGGGGTCGAAGCCGCCGGCGACGCCTGCGGTCAACATGCTGATGGATTGCGCGAGTTGGTTGTCTCCGGCCTGGCGCAGCGTTGTCTCGTTCGACACGGCCGTGCCGCGCGCCTGCGCCTCGGCCAGTACGGCCGCCGCACGGGCGTCTGCCTCGGCCAGTACGGCCGCCGAGCGGGCGTCTGCCTCGGCCTTGACGCGGGCGGCCACGCTGCCGGCGGTGCTGTCGGGGGCATCAATCAGGCCGATGCGCTGCTGGAGGGACTGTGCGAGGTTGGATTCGCTTAAATCATTGGCGATCTGGGAAACGTCGTAAACGCTGAAGGCGATGGACGAGGACAGGTTTATGTTGTCCTGTCCGAAGGTATCGTAACCAGCGGCGCGCAGGTAATAGATCGTATTGCCGGTGAGCGCCGTGCCGTCGGCCAGTTTGCTCACGGTCACGAAGGTATCGCGGCCGATATAGACCTGATTGCCGGCGACGGCGGGGCATGTCGGGTCGGTGGACACCCAAACGATGATGCCGGCATAGTCGTCCTCGACCGGGGCGGCGCAGGAGAAGAATGCCGACTTCACGCCGCCGTCGATTTTGATGCCCTGGAGCGCGGCCAGTTGCGGATTGCTGGCCGTGATTGCCGCCCATGCGGACGCGCTACCCCACTTGCCGATGGCGCGCACGCTGAAGGTGAACGATCGCCACGGCCCGCCGTCCACGCGCATGTCGGAGCTCGTGTAGTCGAAGCGGAGCGCGTTGCCGACAGATACCGTGCGGCGCGTCTGCCCGCCTGCGTCGATCTTGACCTCGTATCCAGTCGCGCCAGCCACGGCGGCCCACTTGAACTTGGCGGCATCCGTCGTGTAGGCGCCCTCGAGCGTGAGGCCGGTCACGTCGGGCAGCGCAATGGGCTGCGGCGTAACGGTGTAGAGGAGCGTTGCTGGCTGGCTGACAAGGCCAAGGGCATTGTGGGCGGCGACGGTAAACGTGTAGTTGCCGACTTGCAGGTTGCCAATGTCAACGGTGGTTTCCGTGGTGTCCAGCGTGTGCCATGCCTCGGCCTCAAAGCGCCAGCGCACGGTGAACGCCGACTGTGTGCTGCTCCATGCCAACGTGCCGGCCAGCGCCACAATGTCGCCGCCGGTGTCGCGTGCGGCCACCACAAACGTGAGGCCATCCGGCGCAGCGGGACGCACGCTGTAGGGGCTGACCGGCAGCGCGTCCAGCTTGAACCCAAGCTCGACGGCATCGTACTTGGAGGGGTTGTAGTGCACGGCGGCAACGCTGATGGTGCCGTCCGATTCCTCGGTGACGCCGACCACGCGCCATTGTTCGGGCGCGACGGCGCCGGCCACGATGGCATAGACGGAATCGACAAGCGGCGCGGCGTCAAACGCGGTAGTCGCGTCCACGGCCGAAACGGTGCCCCCGGTGTTGGAAATCGGGCGCATTTGTGGCGTGCCGTCGGGCATGGTGAGCACGATTTGATAGACCGTGCCGGCCTGCAGCGTGACGGGAGCGTCTAGCGTGATATGCGTCGAGGTAGATGCGCCGACGCGGCCGCCGAAGCGCACCATGGTGCGATTGGCGTCGCTGGTCTGGATGATGGCGCCGGGGTACAGGCCGCCGGCGTCATATCCGGCCTTGAACGTAACGGTTTCGTCCTCGATCTGCTCTGTCTGCAGCAGCCACCGGCCAAAGCGCACGGCCTGGCCGCGCGAGTTGCAACCGAACGCCGCCACCTCGGTCTGCACCACGCCGAACTGCCGCACGGCGTCGTCGTCCTGCACGTACTCGACCTTCTGGCGGTACATGTCCTCGGGGTCGTTCCAGGTCACCAGCGCGACGGAGTGGCGCGCGGCGAGAGACGTGCCCACGTAGGCGAACGCGCCGTCGATCACGTTGGCGTTGGTGTATAGCGCGACGGGATCGGCGGGGCGGTCTTGGACTGCGACCACGCCGGCCGGGCCCCAATAGGCGATGCCTCGGAAGATAGAGGCCATGTTCTGCAAGACCTTGAACGCTTCCTCGCGCGTCTGGAGCACGAGATTGCAGGTAAAGCGCGGCTCTGTGCCGCCGTGGCCGTCGGGGACGAGTTGGTCGCAGTAGCGGGCGATCTGGTACAGGCCCCACTTGTCGATGGTGTCCTCGGTGATGTATCTCCCGAGTCCGTAACGCTCATGGGTCAGGAGGTCGTAGAAGCACCAGGCGGGGTTATCGGTCCAGGCCTGCTTAAATGCGCCGTCCCAAAGGCCCGAGTAGCTGCGCCCGATGGGGTCGTAATTCGAGGGCACGCGAATGATGCGGCCCTTGACGTGATAAGCCCGCGTGGGCACCTGGCTGAATTGCTGCGCGTTGACGGCGACGCCGACTACCGCGGTGTTGATGTAGGCAATCTGGCTCTCGATGATGCCGGTAACGCTCAAGAACAGGAGCGCGTTGGTCAACTTGCTGCTCGTGCTGTCTGCGGTCGTCTTGGTCACCCGAATGTCCCACGGACCCGAGCCGGGCAGATTGATACGGTGCGCGCGACGGTAACCGGAACCGGTCTTTCCACTGATGGTGTCGGACACGACGGACTGGAAGCCCCCGCCGTTGCTCTGCACCTCGATGGTGTAGGCGACGCTGGTGCCGTTGATGTTGCCGCTGTCGTCGTATTGCAGGAGGCCGTTTACGCCCACTGTGACGCGAGCTGAAGAAAACGCGCTGTTGGTGAGCGTGCGAGTGATCGGCGTCGCGTGCTTGACCTCAACGCCGACGGCCGTTTCGGTCTCCACATCCGAGAAACCGTCCATAGCTGTCTGCGTGAGCGTGCCGGTGCGGATCTGGATCTGCACGCCACCGAAGTTCTGCGAGCCATCGGCATTCTCAAGTGGAGTGTCGTTGAGAAAAATAGACTTGTTGCCATCAACCAGTCCGACGATTTCGCCCTCACAAATAGCGTCGATGTAACGCGCGATCTGGTTGCTGCGAAGGCTGTCTGGTGCCTCCACTCCTCCGCTGCTACTGCTGCTGCCTCCGCCTCCGGCGCCTCGAATTACTTTACTCATACTGCCATTTCCTCGGTCAAGATGGATGCGGACACGACCTGTGAGCCGGTCACGGCCTTGCCGTAAACGACGGCAACGGGGTTGAGTTGCGAAGTAGTATTGACGGGGCCGTCAAGCGTGTAGCTGGCCTTCGCATCGGGGGACTGACGGACATCTGCAGCTGTGGAAATCGCCAGCATCTGAGAGATACCCCCCAGTAACATCGACATACCCATACTCGTCATGGCGCCGGATACAGACGCGCCCAATATGGTCAGGCCTGCCGGTACGACAAAGACGGCGGCAGCGATGAGGACGGCGCCGAGGATGATTTGCCCCAGGCCGCCCTTACCGCCCGAACCGCGCACGACGGGGACAATCGAAATGTCACCGGCCGACTGCAACGCCAGTTCATCGGTTCCGACCCCCTTGTGCTTGCCGACGTGGACCCGGTAGCCTGGCGCCGAATGCTTGTGGAGGTGCTGCTCGAAGCCTGGAAGCTGCACGCAGAGCGCGCGGATGGCCTCGGCCGCGCTTTTCACGTCCAAACGGAATGTCTTGCCGAACGCCTTACCGAGGCGGCCATACAGTCGAATAGTTCGCATCATTTGCCCTTGTAGCGCAGCACCTTGCGCGTGTGCTGCCGGTAGATAGGCCCGTAAACGTCCCGGCTTGATAGTCGGTCGCGGAAGTGGTGCAGGAACTGGTCGCCGCCGAGGTAAACGCCGCAGTGCCATGCGTCGCCGCCGAACTGCATCAGCAGGCCATCCCCCGGCTGCACAGGCCCGTCGGCCTCGATGAAGCCCGCCTCGCTGAAGTGCTGGAACAGCGCGG
The DNA here is from genome assembly GCF_041912815.1 of Allobrachymonas sp. Lineage (NCBI taxonomy): Bacteria > Pseudomonadati > Pseudomonadota > Betaproteobacteria > Burkholderiales > Comamonadaceae > Allobrachymonas > Allobrachymonas sp. The sequence goes on from NZ_JAYRLV010000001.1 coordinate 514,708, forward strand.
CGCTGCCCTCGGCCCACCACTCGACGGGCACATAGAGGTCGATGCCCATTTCACGCTTGTAGTAGTCGCGCGCCAGCGTGAAGCAGTCGAGGACGCCGTAAACGTAGGGGCGGCCCACCAGCGGCGCCTCATACCCTTCAGGCTGAAACTCAAGCCACGCGCCGGTGGGGTAGTTCACGATGACCCACGGCACGCCATGTGCCTCGCAACTTACGCGGTCGGCCATGCTCGGGATGGCCGGCTCGTAAACGTGGGAATGCACGATTTTGACGATCTCTCCGCGGTCCTCTGCTGCCGCGTAGTCGGCTGGATGCAGTTCAAATTGCCCATCGTCTGCCATGTTGCGGCATGGCACGTAGCGTTTGCGGCCCTTCTCGATGATGACGACGCCGCAGCACTCGCGCGGGGCACACTCGGCGGCATGGGCGCGGATGGCATCGAGTAGTTCTGGACTCATACTCATCCCCTCATGAGGCCCGAGCCTGGAAATCCGCCGTACCGCGGCTCATTGCCGCGCAGTCTGCAGTCGCTCAGTTTCTTGCCGCAGCGGTCGAGTAGCGGGTCGCTGGTCGCGGTGCCGTCCTCAAGCGCGACGGGGCCGCCTGTGTATCCACAGCTTTCCCCGCGATACACCCACGCGCAGACGCCGTTGATGTATTGGCGCAGGGGTAGCTGTACGCCTGGGACGTCTATGGTGGCGGCGAGCTCGAACTCAACGTACTGCGGCGTCTCGTTTGCTTTGCGGTCAACGCGCCATGTCTCGTCGGGGTATTGCTGCGACGAGTCGGCCGATGGGTTCCCGCCGGCAAAGTTGGCCGCGTCAAGGAAACGGGCAAACGTGCGTTTGCGGGTGACCGTGCAACCGATGAGGCCGCCGGCCTCACGTGCCTGGGCGGCCATGAGCCCCTGGTAGTTGGATACCTTGAGCGTGGGTCGCGGCAGCGTGCCGTTGTTGCGGCGCTCAAAGCCGCTACCCTCGACAGGCATGGCGGTGTAGGTGACGCCTTGCCAAATGACGTCGCCGCCAAGCGGGTTACTGGTGCTGCAGAAGTAGAGGATGCCCGCATTGTGGATGGAGAGGTCGAGCACGAATAGCTCAACGCGCGCAGTAGGCGCCAGCGCCTGCGCCTCGGTCTGGATGGTGGTCATTGCTGGTTGGTAAAGACTTGAGTGAATGTGGCCTGCACGGTATAGAGATTGGGCGCCTCTTTCGTGGGCTTCCAGTCGTCGCAGACGTACTTGCGCTGCGGGCCGCCGTCGAGGGAGAAAAGGAACGGGGTGGCGCCCGCCTTCGCGCGGAGGAATGCGTCAACGGACTGCCACGTCGCCGCGTCGAGCCGGAACACCAGCGCGAGTGTGTCGGCCACGTTGTTGAGGCCGCGGGGGGCTCGCTGGCTGTACCCGTCCCCGAACGAGAACACGTTGACCGTGGCCTTTGTCTCACCGCTGCTCGTGTAAGCGGGTTTCCATGCGAATGTGTCGAGTGCCATGGGATACCACCTCACGCTGCAAGAAGGCCGCCGGGGCGCTTCTCGTCGAGAATGATTTGCCGAACCTTGCCGCCGAGCATTTGCCCGAAGCGGGCAAGCTGGCCACCGTTTCCGTCGCCAGAAATGGCGGTGTTTCCCGTGTCTGCGTTGACCGTGACGTACACGTCACCGCCACCGCTGCCACTCCCGCCCACGGCGCGCACGCCGAGGCTACCGTCTGGGCCGCGTTTCAGGGGCATGATGGCCTCGGGGCCGGCCTCGCCCATGATCCCCGCCCCGGCAGCGAACGCGAACGGTGTGGGGCTGCTGACGACCTGGCCGCTGTAGGCAGACAGGGACGGGCTGCTGTAAACGCCGCCGAGGGCGTTAAAACTAAACCCCGTTGTCAGGTCGAACGACCCGACGCCACCGGTACCGCCACCACCGAACAGGCCATTCAGCCACCCCGCCAGAGGGCTGGTGATCTGCGCGCGCACGATGATGCGGGAAATGTCTGCAATCACGCTGTTGGCGAAGCTTTTGAAGTCCATTTTCCCGGTGGTGGTGAAGCTGACCAGCGCATCCTCCATGCCCTTGAACGCGTTGGAGATGGCGTTCTGCACGTTGTTGGCCGCGTTAGTGGCATCGTCCACATAAGTCTGGATGGCCTTCGTGATGCCGAACTGGTAAGTCCGCTGCATTTCCTGCCGGTAGGCGATCATGGCCGTTTCAGCCTCCACCTGCGCCTCGGTCAGCGCGTGCAGATCTGCAATAGCCTGGTCGTCGAGTGGCTTGCCAGACTTCCGCGCCTGCTGTATCTGGTTCTCGGCGTCGGTGCGGCGCTTGAGCACGGCCGTGGCAATTTCCTGCTCCCGAGCGGACAGCCTCATGATTTCGGTCTGTGCCGCGTACTGCTTGTTTTCTTCGGCCAGCTTGTCGCGGGTATCGTCGATGGCTTTCTGGCTCTCGGCGCGTTGCAGGCGAGTGATGCGGTCATAGGCGCCGGACAGGTCTTTGATACCCTCTTTCTGCGCAAGCTGCTCGGCGCGCAGGCGCTTCGCGGCGTACTCGTTCTTGCCAATCTTTTCGATTTCACGATCGAGACTGTCAAGGTACTGCTTGTAAGCCGACTGCTTTCCGGAGTCACCGCCATTCTCGCGACGCCCCTTTGCCCCTTTCGCATCATCGTCAACAGGCGGATGATATTCGCGTCCTCCGCCGCCTGACGCCGCGCGGCGGCGGCGCTCATTGCGGAAGCCGTCGGCGCCATCAAATCCCCATGCCTGGGCCATGGCATTGCGATTGTGCACTGCCTGCGCAGTGATGTTAGTTCCGATCTCACGGAGGCGGGCCATCGCATCAGCCCCGCCTTGCTTCAGCGCATCTGCCGCACCAGCAAGATCGCCACGCAGAACAGAAGATACGGCACCACCCACGCCGGAGAGCGCCTGCCTGATCGCATCAATCGTACCGATAATGGTCTCTGCAGCTATGTAGACAGCAGTTTTGAGACCGTAGAACAGACTGGTGATAGTGGCCATGCTGTAGCGGAATGTAGCCACGATGGACGGCATTCCATCCTTGAACCAGTCGGCTAGATCAATCAGAACGGGCATGATTTGATCGGAAATAGCGCGATTGAGCCCCTCCGACATCATTTGCGATTCCTGATCGAACACCCGCATGGAATCTTGATACTGCGCCACATACTCTGTCGTCTGCGGACCAATCAAAAGGCCATAGGCTTGCAGACGCTCAGTGCTTCGGTCCAGGTCAGCATCGTTGACCTTCAGCGCGTCTGAAACCGCCTCGTAACTGCCCACCCCCATGGCAGCAGCGGCGGCGGCGCGGTCAGCGCCATCTTTATACTGGTCCAGTGCCTGTTTGACGTTCTGCAGAAATTGCGTGGTAGTCAGATACTGGCCATCCATTTTTTGATATGCAACACCCAGGCGGTCTAGTTCCTCCTGGTTGCCACGCATCGCCTGCCCAGCCTGCTTGATAGTGTTGAGGTAATCATCTTTATTGATTCCCTTGCGCGCTAACGCATCTTGTAGGGCTTGAGCTTCCTGCGTGCCAATGGCCAGCGCCTTGGCCATGTCTTCTGCGGCCTTGCTTGTCGCCAGCAGGGAGTCAATGCTGTCGTGCTTGAACGAACTGCCGGTAAAGAGGCCAAAGAAGAAGGATATTGCCGCCGTGACCAGCTTGAACGCTGCCACTACCGCCAGCACCGCTATGACGATCTCACCCAATATGGGAACGAACACAGCCCGAATAACAGCAGCGACCACAATGCCCTTGACCACATCCATAGCGGTGGACGCGGCACTGCGGATCTGCTCTGGAACGGCGTCCCTGATGCCCTGGAAGGCGCTGGACATGGCCTCTTTCATCTTGGCCCCGAAGCCCTGGGCAACCTCTCCGGTCTGGGTCAGCGTTTGCTGAAACGCCTCGATAGCCTGCTGCGCTTCGTCGGTCTTGCCCATAATCTCATCATTGGCTGCAGCCATGCCCAAAGCCATAGCAGCCATGGCCTCTTGTGCCTGCTGGGCGCTTCCTTGCATTTGAGCGCCGAAGGCCTGCGCGGCTTGCTGTGTACCCACCAGCGCCTGTTGCGATTGCTGGCCAAAGCCCATCATCTGCTGCGCGGCTTGCTGCGCATTGGTGGTGATCTGGATCTGGAGATTTGCTGCCGCACCCATGGATTGCCCCAAAAAAAAGGCCACCCCAGCGGGCGGCCTGCTTGCAATGAAACCCCGCCGATCTGGCGGGCTGTGCTGCGCTACTTGCGCCGTTCTTCTATTGCCTTGGCATTGGCATCGAGCGCGCCATCAATGCCGCGCGAAATCTGGCCAATCTTTGCGCCAAAATCAGCAACAGCACCGAGCCCGGTGCGCCGCAAAGAATCATCAACGTGATTCTTTATCGCATCGGCTTGAGGGCCAATTGCTGCCTCGATCTTGTCCCGCGCAGGCTTGAACAGCACACGCAGGAAGATGGCCAACCGCCAGAAGCCGTACAGCAGCGCAGCAAAAAGAATGATCCCAAAAATCGCACGTTCCATGGTGCCCCCTTTCATTGACTCCATGTTACAGCGAAATTCCCATTGCGCGCATGATGGCCTCTGACTGCGCCTCGGGCGAGTCGAGCAGGATAGGATCGGGCGGCGCGACGTCGCGGCGGTGGAGCGCGTTCCATGCGGCGAATTCGCCGGCTTTGAACGGGTCGGGCACCTTCTCGGGATCTCGGTTCACGTTGTAGATAGCCGCGGCGACTTGCCCCGCGCGGAGGTCATCGAAATAGGAGCCAAACGGCTCGACGGTGGCGTACTCGACCCAGGCCAGATACTCGGGCATCGACATGGCGCCGATTTCGGCCAGCGTCTTGCCGAGGGCAAGCGCCAGACGGTGCCGGAATAGGCGGTCAGGGTCGTCAATCAGTTTTTTGCGTCGGCGTCCTTCAGGTAGCCGTTCGCCTTCAGCACTGAGGCCACCAATGCGTCCACTTTGCCGCTGGCGCACCCGCGCAGGGCCGGCAGGTCATCGGCGGTAAAGATGGCGTTGCCGTCGGCATCGCGCACGCAGCGCACGACCAACTGGAGGCCGAATTCAGTTTGGTCGGTGTCCTTGCTGGTCAGGTCAACGGCCTTTGCCACTTGGTCGCGCTCGGCAACGGTCATGGTGCGGATGGCAACTTCGCCATAGCCCTCGATGGTGGCCGTCGTGGTGGTGGTGGCGAGGGCGGCGAGAATTGCTGCTGCGGTCATTTGGCGATTCCTTGAATGATTGCTTGAACGATGGCGCTGGCGGCGGCCTCTTTATTGGCCTCGAATGCCGGGCGCATGAATGGCTCGGCCACCTCCTTGGAGGTGCCGTACTCGGTGAAGATGGCCTTGTGTGCCTGCTGGCCTTGGGCTGAGTCGGCCACCTCGACAATGCCGGTGGCCGCGTTGGTGCCCGCCTCGATGCGGGCCTGTATGTGATCGCGCGTCTCGCCAGTACGGACGGGCACGCGGGCGCGGGCGTCCTCCGCAATGGCGGCCAGCGCGGGCAGCATGGCAGCAGCGAGGGCGGGGCCGGAAAGCGCCCCGACGGCCTGAGCCAACAGCGCGTCCAATTCCCCGGTTCCTTCGCCGCTGCTCATGGTCAGGCGATGGTGTAGGGGCCGGTGATGCGGAGGTCGATGCTGCCCTTGACGACTGCATCCACTCCGCCCTGGCGCGAGAATTTTTTGACCCACGCATTGAAGGTCACGGTCTTGCCGTTCGGCAGGTTGACCTGGTATTGCTTGATTTGCGGCGGCACCGACTGGTAAGCGGCAAGCACGGCCTGCTGGCCGGCGTCGCTCTCGTCGGCTTCCACCTCGAGCACGAACTGGCCGGGATCGGACAGGCCTGCGCGGTTTTCCTTGGCGGTGCTGTCCAGATTGGTCACGTCGATTTCGGATGCGCTGCCGTCCAGGCCGTTGAAGCTCTTGACGTTGGCGATCTTCGTGAACGTGACGGGCGTTGCGGTACCGGATGCGGTGATGGTCTTGCCGGTGGTATCCACGTCCACGGCAAAGGTGTTGGTCGTCTTGTTGGTCACGACGACGGTGAGGCCGTTCAGCGTGGCGGCATCGGTGCCGGTCAGACCGGACAGTGTGACCACGTCTCCGTTGTCGAGGCCGTGGGCGGCGCTGGTGATGATGGTCGGGGAACCGACGGCAATGCCGGTAATGGATTTCGCGGAGCCGGTGCCGGTCGCCACTTTAATCTTGGTTCCCTGCGCGGAGTAGGCGGTCGAGGTCATTGTTCACTCTCCAAAGTAAAAGACCCGCGCAGGGCGGGCCAGGGTTGCGGTCAGCCAACTGACCAGACAGAAAACTCGAGGATGGATCGATATAACCGGGTATCCGGCTCGAATAGGTCGGCGCTGGTGAGTTGCACGCACGCCGGCCATGGTGCCGAGGCCATCGTGGCCGTGATGGCGTTCCCGATTGCAACCGTTTCGGCCACGGTGCGGGCGTACACATCCACCTGCAGGCGCGTGTTCTGCAGGTCGGTGGCGCCGGCCAGCGTGTTGTTGGTGGTGCTCACGATGCGCCGAAAAACGATGTAGGGCAGCACTGGCGGCTGCACGTCGTTCATGGCGTAGTGCGCGCCGCCGGGGGCCAGCGGGTTGAGCACGCCGTAGGCGGTTTGCAGCAGGTCAGCCATTGGTCATCCCCTCGCTCAACAGCAGTTCCAGCGCCTTGTGGGCCATTTCCGTGTCCCTCACCTCGAGGATGTTGAACAGGCGGCCTTGGTACACGATGCGCATGGAGGTGTCGATTCCCGTGCGGTATCGCATCACGACGCGAGTGGTTGCCTCGGCATACACGGCCTGCGCGGTCTCCAGCTCACGCCCTGCGAGCGGCTCGATGGCCGCCCATGTGATGCAAACCGGCGTCCACTGCTGCAGGCGCTGGCCGTAGCTGTCCACCACGTCGGAGTGGGCCTCGACGGTGATTTGTCGTCGCAGGTCGCCGGCTCTCATAGTCTTGGCACCTTGTAAGGGTCGAGAAGGGAGTCCATGAAAGGCAGCGGGTCGATGCGTCCGCGACTCATGACCGCCACTTCCTCGCGGTTCTCAAACATAGTGCCGACGCGCACCAGCATCCAGTGCTTGATGCCTGCCGGCACCGCGTCGGCGCTGGCATAGCCAAACGTGGCCGTAATGTTCACGCTGCCAATCTGCTCGATGGTGGCCGGCCATACCTTCCCGCGCGCGAGGCTGATGCGGGGCACGATTCCAGTGTTGTCCACGATGTAGGTGGCAGGGTCGAGCGTCTGCGTGGCGCCGTTCGCGTCGGTGTAGGTGATGCTGTCCACGGTCTGCAGCGGCGACTTACCCACATGAATGTCGGGGCTTGGCTGCGGGGTGGGCAGCCATGCAGCAACGGCAGCAAACGGGGTCGGCGGTATCACTACGCCGGGGAACCCGTCCATGCCAATGCGCCACTGCTGCTGCATGAGCGCCTGGCCTGTGTACGCCTCGGCATACTCGCGTGCCATCGCAATGAGCATCGTGATGATGCTGTCCTGCGAGGTGTCGTCGGCATCCAGCCGGCGGTGCTGCTTGACCAGATCGGCGGCAAGTGGCTCGGTGGACGGTGCCTTCTGCAGCGACCAGCGCAGTTCGGGGCGGCCATACCGTGCCATGGTCAGGCTCCCGTTGCGTCTGCGTCGGTGGCGGCCGTGTCGCCGGCGGCTGCCAGTTCGGCAGTTGCAGGCGCATCGTCCAGCGTGACGGTGCGCGCACCCTGCCCCTTGGCGTATGCCACGGCGGCGTCGTCCGGGTCAACATATCCGGCTGCGGCCAGATTGTCGATTTGCGATTTCTCGGCCTCGACCACATCGCCGCAGGCAATGCCGAAGTGCGGCATGTGCTGCAGCGCGCGTGCTGTCGCGGTGGGTTTTTTTGTTGCCATGTTCGTGCTCCTGCAGGCCAGCGCCACGGTGGGCGCCGGCCCGCGTCAGGCTCAGGTTGCGCTGTGCTGGTACAAGGCCACAGCGGCGTTGTCCAGCAGGTTGCCGCCGGCGCGTGCCCAGGCCAGGAAGCCAATGGCGCCCTTGGACATGAAGGCGCTGTCGTCGAAGCGGAACAGCGTCACCTCCATGGCATCACGGATCAAGTACTTCTTGTGCTGCCCGAAGCTGATGGACTTGGCCGACGCTGCCGGTGCGGGCATGTCGTTGTTGATGGCGATTTCATAGCCCAGAATGGTGTCGGGCGCGGCGACGTCGCCAGAGCCGTACCCGGGCATGAAAATCGGGCGGCCGTTGTTGTCTTTGATGAGGCGCACCATCTTGCGTGCGGCCTGGCTCATCATGAAGGTGAACCCGCCCTCGGCCAGGTAGGCGAGGTCAACGGCCTCGGTCAGGCCGACCAGGCTGTCGAAGGTCACGGTCAACGTGCTGCCGGTGGTGCCGGTAACGCCGACGCTGGCGGCCGTCACCAGACCGAACGGTTCGCCGGTGCCGCTGCCGCCGGTGAATTTCTGGTTCTGGATGCGGCCGATGCGGTCGCGCAGGCGCTTGTTGACCAGGCCAACCACGTCGATCTGGCTGTCTTGCAGCAGTTCAATCGGGACGGTGATGATCTTGGAGCCGAATTTCACGGTGTTGACCGGGACCGTACCGAATGCGGCGTCGGCGTTGGATGCTGCCGTGTTCTGCGCCACGATTTCACCCACCTCGGCGCGGCCGTCGGTTGTCGGGAACGACATGTCGTTACCCATGGCCGTTGCGATGCGGTCGGCGACGCGGCGCATACCACCGTAGTCTTTCAGGTAGTCAACGAACTCGCGGGCCACGTCGGTCTGCACGGTGTAGCCACCTTGGCTGCCGGTGGTGGTCGCCATGGTGTTGCGGACCATCGTGACTTCCTCGGCGCTCATGTCCTTCATGGACTTGCGGAGGAACAGTTCAACGCCTTGGGCGCGCTCGTTCTTGGCGGCATCGGCGGGCTTGCGGGCCGCGTCGATGAAGTGCTGCTCGGCACGCTGGTCGAGCATTTTCTGGTGAGCGGCAATTTGGCCGGCGATGCGCTCGGACTCGTCCATCAGGCCGTCGAATTTGGCCTGGTCGTCCTTGGACCAGGTGGTGTCGCCTTTTTCGGCCAGCAGTTGATTGGCTTGGCGCGCGATGTCATTCTTATGCTCGCGCAGGGCTTGGATGCTCATGATTTTCCTTTCAGGTAGTGGTGAGCACAAAAAGAAAAGCCACCCGAAGGTGGCCGGTTATCGCTGCGCGAGGCGCTCAGGCGATTTCGAGCAGCCGCAAACGGCGGCGGTTGTTTGCGTGAATGGCCGCATAGTCAGGTTGTCGCGCCGCGGTCGGCTTGCCGCGCTCAGTCAAAGCCTTCGGCGTCTTGTCGTAGGCGGCCAGGTTCCAGTGGGCGCGGGCGTTCACGTCGTCCTCGTCCGGTTCCTCGTCGCCGTCGGGTTCGCTCTCGGCGGCGCCGGCAATGCGATTGACGAAGCCGGCGGCCAGAGCCTCGCTGGCGGTCATCCAGGTCTCGGCGTCCATGAGCGCGGCGATTTCCTCGACGCCCTTGCCGGTGCGGGCCGCGTAGTCTGCCGCGATGGTGCCGTCCATCTTCTCGAGCAGGGCGGCCATGGCGGTCATGTCGGCCTTGTTGCCGAGGGCGATGCTCCACGCGTTATGAATCATGAAGTAGGAGCCGTCAGCCATGACGATCTCGTCGCCGGCCATGGCAATCGTGGTGGCCGCGCTGGCGGCGAGGCCGTCAACATGCACGACGGTGTTGCCGGGGCGTTCCTCGAGCAACGTTTTGATGGCGCGGGCCTCGAATACGTCGCCGCCAGGACTGTTGACGCGAACGTGCAGGGTCGCGGCAGGGTTGATGCCTGCGAGGGCGTCGGCCACCGACTTCGCGGAAATGCCCCAATACGAGTCGATCACGTCGTACAGGTACATCGTGGCCTCGTCGCCGCCTTCGTTGGCCGCGGCCTTGATATTGACCGGGCGCGGCTTCGCGTTGTCACGCAGGAGTTGAACTAGTTTCTTCATCGGGTTACTCCGTTGCTGGTGCGGGTGCGCCTGATTCGGCGGGGGTGAAAATCTCGTCCCATCCCTGGGACGGCGGGAGGTACTGTTTCTGTCGGACCTCGTTGACGGTCATCCATCCGGGGCCGTTGCCTGGGCCGCCGATGGCCGCGCGGTAATACTTCGCCTGGGCCTGCAGGTCGCCTTGCACCATCGCGTCGCGGTCGAATTCCACGAACAGGTTGGAACGTCGGAATAGCTTGCGGTTGAGCTCCTGCTCGATGCGGGTGAGGTGCGGCTTCAGGGTGAACAGTGAGAACGAGCGCGTCATAGACTCGATACCGGACCCCCACGACGTGCTGGCGCTGGTTTCCCCGATGAGGTGCGGCGGGACGCCGAACGCGCGGGCAATGTCCACCACCTGGAACTTGCGGGCCTCGAGCAGCTGCGCGTCCTGCGCGGAGATACTGATTTCCTGGGCCTTGAGCCCCTCGGTGAGCACTAGCGGGGTTTTGTGCGCGTTGTTGACGCCGGAATGCTTCGCGCCGACCTGGCGCTGCAGTTCGTCGATTTGCTCCTGTTTCATCACCTTGTCGGTGGTGATGACGATGGATGGATGCGCGCCGTCGGCGAAAAAGCGGCCCGAGTACTCATCCATCGCCATCGCGTTGCCGGCGGCGTTGCGTGCGCCCCAGGATAGAACGGACATTGAGCGCACGCCGTTGAACCCGTAACCTGGAAAGTGCAGCACGTCGTCCTGGTCGTATCCGATAGCGCGGTAGCCGTCGTTCACCATGTAGATGTTGCGGGCGTCCACCGAGAGGGTGTCGCGCTCTGTGACGACCGACTCCCAGGGTAGCGGTACCAACTCGACGACGGCGCCGGCCGCGTTGCGCTTGATGAGGGCAAACGAGTCGCCGCGCAGGAGGACGTATTGCAGGGTTCGGTGCCAGTGCGTCGCGGAGGTCCAGGCGTCGCAGGCTTGCTCGTTGAGCAGATACCAAAGCGGGTGACCGTGTACCTGGCGGCGAACAGCGCCCTCGCGGCGGTAGATTTCGCATGGCAAGCTGCTGATGCCGCCGGCGATGCGGTCAACGCAGGCGTAAACGGCAGAGACACGCTGCGCGGTTTCCGGGGTGACGTACACGCCGGCTGCGGCGGGCATGGGGCCGAGCATTTCCAGGACGCGCGGGTCGCTGGAACGAAAAAACGCGGCGCCATTCCCTTCGTTGCGGAAAACGAAACGCGCCGCGACCTTGATGCGTTCGGAGAGCTTCATAGTGCAACAAATCCTTGACTGACAACCCGGTTATTGGCTGGATTGAGTGACAACAGGGTGATCGCGTTGAAAACAGCCATCAGCGGGTCGATCTTGGCGGATCCTGCCGCCTGTTTAGTGATCATGATGGCGTTGCCCCTCGGCTCTACTTTTGCATTCCCCACACACCAGGCCATCATCGGCTGCCCTGCATGCAGCAGCGTGCGCTCGGCAAGCTTGCGCTCGCTGGTCTTGATCGCACCAGTGAGCTTCCAGCCTTGGCTGATGCCGATCAGGGCCTCTTCCGGCACGCCGGCCTCGACAATCGCTTGCACGATGGCGCCGATCCCCGCCTGATCACATCCGATCCGATCAAGCAGGCCGCTTTGGTACACGCGCAGGCACAAATCGGCCACATCCTGGACGTCTTCTCCGATCTGCTGCACCAGCGCGAGATCGCCGTCTTTTGCAAAGTCCAGTAACCGCGGGGCCACCTCTTTCCGGCGCTCCAGCACACTCGGGTGTGCCCAGGCTTTCGTCCAGAGCAGCCATTCGCCTGACCCTGCGTCCCTGCCAGCAACCGCGAATCCCAAAAGATCGTCGAGGCCGCCGCCGTCGATGCCTATGTCAACCACCTCGCAACGCTCCAGCAGACTGTCTAGCGTCAGCTGCGTCCCGCAGCGCTCCCAGAAGTCGGCGCCAGCCCAGCGGTCTGACCTCAAATTCAGGCCGATCTCAACATTGAGATGTTTAGCCAAGAAGCGTTGGAAAGCACCATCTTGCTGCGCCCTGACCTTCTGCAGCTGATCTGCCAGCCACTCAGCACTTACTGATCGGCCAAGATTTGGATTGGTGACGTGAAAATTCGCCGGATCCAAATATGCCTTGGAGTCGATCATCTCCTGAGAGTACTCGTACAACACACCGAGTGACTTTGGATCGAATATCTTTCCATCGCGGACGTCGCGGTAGTAATCCAGCTTGGCTTTGAACACCCCGGCGGGTGGTTCATCGCTCTGTGTAGTCAAGAAAATCACCCAGCCTTCGTTGCGGGACACTTGCCCTCCGGTCGCCTCCATGAACATTGCATCGGCGTTTGCCTTCTTGCCAAAGACCCAGTGTTCGTCTACCAGCACCTTGCCGGCCTTCTTCCCAGATACCGCCTCCGTGTCTGCAGACACCACTTTCAGCGAAGCGCGGGTGACGCGGTGCGTAATCGTCCGGTAATGGTCCTGGATGAGAAAAAGTGCCGACAGCTCAGGATCTGCTCGAACCATCCCCGCAGCAGGCTTGAAGCTGTTGTCCGCCACCTCTTTCGTCGGCGCCAGAATCAGGTGTTCCTCATCCTCGCGCCAACACATGATCACCGCCGTCAGCATGATGCCCGCAGCGATTGTCGACTTGGTGTTCTTTTTGCTGATCAGCAGATAGAACTCGCGGATCAGCTGATTCCCAGATTCCGAGTCGTAAGCACCGAAAATGGCGGAAACGAAGTCGAACACCCACTGGCCACAGCATTCGCCAAATGTCGGCCGACCAGGTAAGTCCACCACACGCAGCCGCTTGAAGATGGCCAGCGCTCGTTCGGCCTCTTCACGAAAGATGGATGGCGGGATGATGCTGTCACCGCGCTGCAGGCGTTCAGCCCAGTCGGGGCACGCGGTAGACCATGATCGGCTCATTGGACTCGACTACCAGGAGGGGCAGACGGCGCGAAGAACCCTGAGAACGCCAGCTGGGCAGATTCCTGCTCACTGGCCTTCTTCCCGCCCTCGCCCTTCCGCGCATGATCGAATGGCAGCATCGCTTTTGCCGCGTTCACTCGCACCTTGATGTCGACCTTCTGGTCATTCATGACGGCGGCGAGGAATTCCTTGGGGTCGTCATATTGCTCAGCCATCTCGATCAGAGATGGCTGCTCTGGCTTGCGACCGGCGCCCGGACGGGCACCGCCGCTTCGTCCTTTCACACCAGCCATTTGATTGCCTCATTTGATTAATTTGCCTCGAGGAAATTTTCCCCGCGTGAGGGACAGTGCGGTTTCCAGAAAAAATAGGCGAAAAACTTTTCTACCCCCCCTGCCCGGCTCGCACACGCTGCTCCCCCGCGGTCTTCTCCGCGTGGCATTCGTGGCAAAGGGTCTGGAGGTTGGCGTCGTCGTCGGTACCGCCCTGCTCAAGTGGAATCACGTGGTCCACTTCATTGCGAAGGCTGACAAAGCCGCACCGCTTGCACTGCGCCGCGTCTCGGAGAAGGATGCGCTGGCGCTTGTCCATCCAGTACCGGCCTCGCTGGCGCCCGGTAGTGCCAGCCTTCTCTGCCAACAACCGCAGCCTCGATGATGGAGTAGTAGACAACGTCGGCTTCAGCGTCTTCATATAGCCCACAAAAGCAAAGCCCCACAAGTGCGAGCACTGCAGGGCTTGATTAACTGAGTGTCTGGCGTCACGCACCAATCCACCGATAGCCGAAATGTACCAGAAGTCTCTATGACGTAAAACCCCTACGCGTCCGGCTCGCAGCCGCATCTGCTTGCGCTGCAGCTTTGTCGCGCACTGTTTTTTCGGCCTGCAACCACGCATCAATCCACCGGTCCGACTGCTCGAGCTGGGCATGCACAGTACTGACAGCCCTGTGCATCCGGCGCGCAGTCTCGATCACGCCCAGGTCCTGCAAATAAATGCAGTCCAGCGTGACGTACAGATGCCCTTTGCCGATCTTAAGAGCCTGCACCGCCCTATCGGTCTGCTCAGCGTCTTCATCAAAATGCGGGATCTGAGATTCATAGTCCCCTAGCCCCACAACGCGCTCCATACACACAGCCAAGATGTTGCGTGTGGCGTACCCGTGTGCCCCGCCGTTCATCCTGCTGCGCCACAGCGCCCAGTTGTCCAGCCGACGCTTGATGTGCTCGATCCGCGCCATTATCGCGCCCCTCCGCCGCACACATCTGCACTCTGCATCCAACCTGCTGCCCCGGAAAGTGTCCAAGTGTCCATACTGTCCAATCCATTACATAGAGTTCGCGGGAGATGCCCGCAAGTCCGCGCGCGCGTGCGCCCATGCATGCCCGCCTGCCCACGCCCGCAATCCCACGGCTATGGACATATGTTCGCGTCCGGCCAGGCCATGCAGCGGCTGCAACTCCGGAAATGGGGGAATTGCCATGGCTGGTGATGTCCATGCAAAACGCTGGACACCTTGGACACTTGGACACTTAGCTCACTGGAGACGGCAGCCCCATCCCCGCTACCGCACCACAGGCAGGGCGCACTATCGCCCAGGCCACTGCACGGACGCGCATCACGCCTCCCTCCGTGCAGGTGGTGCGGCGCGTTTCAGGCGCCACGGTGGTTGATGAAATGGAAGGACGCATCATAAATCCGCTTCCTCCATGTTCTGCAGGAAGCGCGCGGCTGCGCTGAGCTCCGCGGCTTGAGGCTGCTCCGGAGGCGCATTCAATGGCTGCTCTGCGCTGCCCGGCTGCGCTGGCACGTCATCGTCCTTAGGCGGCCAGACGCGCGGCCGGGTAAAGCCCCACGCTCGCGCACCGCCGTGTTGCTTTTTCTCGCGCACCCAGCCGTATTGCTTGAGCCAATCGCGGATCTGTTTCTCAAGCCCGGGCGTGCTCTTGGCCACATCAGCACCCAGCGACATCACGAGCTGCGCCATCGTCACAAACGTGGCATGCACGTGCACGTTGCTCATGTCGGCGGGGCCGCCCCGCTCGCGCGTCAGCAGGCGCAACAGATCACTCTCTACTGCGGTTTCAATCAGGCGAGATTCCTGCATCGGGTGGAATAGACGCTTTTCTTGCTCCGGCGTGGGCGAGTAAGCCTCGCCCTGCAGGTACAGCGCGAACGCCTCGGCAAACAGCTGCGTCCGCCAGCGCGCTACCCACTCGGTATTGATCTGGTGGCGCACCGGTATTGGCCAAAAGCGGCGGTTGCCGGTGCGGTCGCGCAGGTAGGTATCCTCGTTGGTGGTGCCCACCATCACGCACTGGCGTGGGAAGGACTCGACCGTGCTGCCATACGCCACACGGTACCGGTCAATTTTCGAGCTGATGAAAGCCTTGATTGCATTCACATCAGCTTTGCTGAGAGCGCTTAATTCGGCGATCTCGTAGACCCATATCCCCTGCACCTGCTCCTGGGCCTCCTTTCCGCGGCCTACATCGAACGGCGTGTCACTGAAGTAGTCCGTGCTGGCCAGCACCTCCACCAATGTGGATTTGCGCAGCCCGCCCTCTCCCTCGAGCACAGGACAATAGTCGAACTTGCAACCGGGCTCCATCACGCGCCACACCATGCCCTGCAGCCAGTAGCGGCCCACCAGGCACAGGTATTCGTACACGGCCGGAGGCAGGCTCTCTGGCGTCTCTCCCAAGGCATACACGAGCCACTTGGACAGCCGTGGTTTTCCGTCCCACTGCAGGCCAACGATCCATTCTCGGATCGGGTGGAAGCGCTCGGCATAAGCTACTGTCTGGATTGCTTCTTCCAGCGAGGCCTTGCTGACGCTGGGCAAGCCATAGGTATCCGTCAGGTACTTGCCGAGCAGCAGCGCATCAGCGTTGCGCACTTCGCCCGGTTTGGCATGCGGCCACGGCCAGGCACGCCGGCACTTTACCGTGTTGGACAGCTCACAGAAGGCCGCAACGCCCTGCAGGCTCACGTCCTTTTCCAGCGCGGCGATTACGGCCTTCCGCGAGATATTCCAGCGGCCCTTGTCATCATCCCAGTACCACGACAGCCAACGCGGAACGCGGCGCTTGCCACACTTCACGAGCTCGTAATCATCGCCGCTGGCAGAGTCTACTTCCTCAGTGCCAACGGAGCCATGGGGTTCTGGCGCTGGCACCGGGCCGTCAGCATCGGCAGGCAGGTCCACAGGCAGCGGCTGCGCCCGGCCGAAAAAGGCAAGCACATCCACGCCGGTCCATCCATCGGTCTGGATCGCATCCTTGCAGTCCCAGCCGCTCACTACGGCGCCAGGCGCCGGAATAGGCAGGATGCTGACCGTACAGCCGTGCACATCGCGCAGCAGCGCCAGAATGCCGCGCATAGCCTTGATGCCGGGCTGCTTGCCTTCCGGCAGGATTGGCTTCGTCAGCGTCAGAGCCTCTTTCGCTGCGGCATCGTCCTTGACGCTCTCGCGCTCCGCTCGGGTCAGCGGCTCGCGCTGCGCATCGCAATCCGGCCACGCCAGCACTGTGCAGCAGGACAGCCAGCTCCAATCGGCCTTTTGCCACGCTTTGCTGCCGCCGGGCCAGCTGGCCACGCAGTACACACCGGGTGCGGCACTTTCCAGCAGGCCCTGCAGCACATCGCCCTTGACCTCGCCCTCCACCAGCACCACGGTGCGCTGGCCCGGGAGTGCGCCGGACGGCAGGTACAGCGGCCGAGGCTCATCCCATTGACGCCAGTGCCACTTCTGGCCACCGCCACGATCGGACTGGCAGTAGGTATAGGGCAGCGTGTCTTTGCCACCGTCGGACGTGCGGAAGCGCACCACGTAGCCAAACACAGCGTCGTCCAGCCGATAAGCGCCGATGTGCTGAATGTCTTCCGGCTGCCGGTACTGATGCCGGTACGTCGGCTTCGGCGCTCCGGGCGGCACTGGCGTGAGCGTGTGCCAGCCCTCACGCTGCTCGGGCACAGGCTTTGGGGGCGGCGCCGGCCGCGGATTCGGTGCCGGTGCGGGCCCGGCGCCGGCGGCGCGCTTGACCACGCCGGCCACATCCTCAAAGCCCAGCTCGCGCGCAATCTGCACCGCAGCGCGCGTCATGCTCAGGCCCTGGATAGCGGCATACAGGCTGAGCAGGTCCGCACCTTTCTCGTCGCTGGAAAAGTCCGCCCACTTGCCCGTGTGCAGGTTCACGCTGCAACTGCTGCCTGCTTCGCCAGCCAAACTGCCACATACCCACTCATGGCCCTGCCGGCGTCCGCCAGAAAGCCATGCCGGTACCAGCGTATCCGCGCTGGCCAGCAGCGCATCCGCGAGCGCTTTGAAATTGATCGGGGGGAGTTCCTGTCGACCCGTCATGCACACCCCCGGCGAATGGCGAGCACAATCCCTGCCGGCATGCGTGCGCCAGCCCTACAATCCTTAGCCATGCATCACCCCCAGGCCCGCAGCGCTGCGGCCAGCTCGTGGATCGCATGGTCGTTCGCAGCCGGCATCCACGTGGCCACCGGCTTGTTGCGGTAGCTCACTACGCGATCTGGGCCGCGCACAATGGCACCGGCACGACGCAAGTTGTCTACGGTGCGGCGTGCCGCATCCACACCCACAGCCGCACGTTCTGCCAGCTCGCGCATGGTGCTGCGCGGTGCAGTAGCGGCTGCCTCGAGCAGCGCCACTCGAATATCGCCGGCGGGCCTCATGCAACCACCCTGATGCCGCCCTTGGCCTTGATGTGTTCCAGCGCCCGCATGGCACGCTCCATGGTGCCGGCAGCCCCATTGATGACCTCCACCAGCTTCACGGCCTCGTCCTCTGGCGCTTTCCGATCCGGGCGGGCATGCAGCGTGTCATCGCACGCGTAATACAGCGGGTCGTAGCACTCGCAGAACCCCATCAGCCGGATGACCTGCCCGAACGTCAGACGCTCATCACCGTCCGGGCTGCAGCACCGCTTCAGCTTGGCATAGGCACTCTCGGGCTTCATGTCCGGGAACATGTGCGCCGCCACGATCTTGAAGGGCTTTCCGCTGTCGCTGATCGCTTGCTGGATGGCGTCGAACTCGTCGTCGTAAAAGAGCTTCATACAGGCCTCGCTAATTTTTAGGGGTGGTTAGGGTTCAGCGAAAAGAGCAAAAAAAAGAGACTGGCGGCATGGTCAACATCAAACCCAATCTCTCGCGGGGCGTCAGCCCCATCCCCATGCGCTTGCCGTCACGCATGACCGGCCTCACGAGGGGTGACTGGCGCCGGAAGATCAGGCCAGATAAGCCAGTAGTCGTCCGGACGCAGATCAGCGCGAGTGACGCTTTCCTTGCTCACGCGTTCAATCGTCGTGCACAAGAGCGCGCCGAGCACCTGCCCGACAGAGCAGGCTTTGCGAAGGTAGCCTTCCGACGTTCCACACGCCTTCAGGAAGCGGTCACGCTCATCGCCCTTCAGGGCATTTAGATATGAAAGCAGCTTTTCCATACCAAGACTATACCACCAGGTAATCTTCGTCCACTACCTTCTGGAGATTTCCAGAAGGTAATTTCTCTGTACCAATAGAGCCATGACAGATAAGCACCAAGCCCGAAGAGAAGCCTTAAAACGTCTGATAGACGATCAGTACGGGGGCAAGAAAGCTGATTTCGCGCGCAAGTCGGGTATTGATGCGACCTACGTGCAGCGCCTACTAGCTGATCCAACCAAGGCCCAATCGCGGAACATTGGTGAAGAAATAGTGGACAAGATCACAGCACTACATCCCACATGGTTGACTGGAAACGGCGAACCGGTCATGGCCATTGATCTGGGCGAATCCACTCCCGAGCACTTGGTGCTGATCCCGGAATCCACAGCACGCCTATCAGCCGGCAACGGCAGCATCAACTACGACACTGGGGAATCGGATACAGCCAAAGCGTATGATCGCCAGTGGCTGAGCCAGGCCCGGCTGAACCCCCGCTACCTGCGCCGCTTCAAGGTACGCGGAGACAGCATGGAAAACACCCTGTACAGCGGAGACACAGTGCTGGTCAACGAGCTGGAAACCCAGATCATCGACGGCAAGGTGTATGCCCTGCTGGTGGGCGACGATTTCCGCGTGAAACGCCTGTACACCATGGTGGACGGCAGCCTGATTCTGCATAGCGACAATGCGCATTGGGTGCCGCGACAGGAAACCCTGACACCACAGCAGGTGCAAGACTATGTACGCATCATCGGCAGGGTGCGCGACAAGTCGGGGCCAGGCGGGCTATGACGATCGTTGGTGGGGCCCACCATCACGCACTGGCGCGGGTGCGCGACAAGTCGGGGCCAGGCGGGCTATGACGATCGTTGGTGGGGCCCACCATCACGCACTGGCGCGGGTGCGCGACAAGTCGGGGCCAGGCGGGCTATGACGATCGTTGGTGGGGCCCACCATCACGCACTGGCGCGGGTGCGCGACAAGTCGGGGCCAGGCGGGCTATGACGATCGTTGGTGGGGCCCACC